>CAYLTM010000049.1:10076-19198 GCA_964386495.1 uncultured Leptospirales bacterium | reverse complement strand
GTCCCGTCTGTAATCAACAAAGGCGATAATCGGCTGTTGATTTTCATTCGGGAAAAGTTTATTATATTGCTTATAATTCCCGGGTTATTCTTTTTTTCATGGAACATGAAAGACGCTGTAATTAGAAATTTCGCGCCGCAGTGTTTTTGGAATGAAGGATCGGCACTGTATTGGACAAGAGCTGTATTAACCGGTCACTTCAATGATTATCTGCTTCCTGAAAAAAGTTACGCCAAGGTTACTGAATATATCAACCATAACACTTTACCGGATGACCGTATATTTGTCTGGGGAAATGGAGCTTACATTTATTATTTTTCCGGTCGATTAATGGGTACTCAGACATTGTGGCCGCAGAACCGCATTTTGAAAATCGAAAAAATGTATAAGAAAAATATTCCTGACGCTAAGGCTCGCGGCGAGTGGATGGAAAGGTTCTTTTTTTTGCAGTATGTTGAAAAAAAACAACCAGTTATGTTTATTGATATGTCGGAGAACGCGCTCGCCAAACCGACAATGTTTGATTCTAAAATTGAAAATCTTCCTCTGCTGAACAGTTATTTTATGAATAATTATGTTCTTGAAACAATTGTGGATAACGCTAAAATTTATAGAAAGAAATAGCCTAATAAAATATTGACAAAAAAACTAAATGAAATGATCATGGCGATAATTAATGTCAGGAGGAAGAATGTGGTAAAACTGCGACTTCAAAGGATTGGAAAGAAAAAGTTTCCATATTATAAAATTGTAGCTGTTGATTCCCGAAGCAAACGGGATGGCGATATTATAGAGGCTATCGGACAGTATCAGCCTGTTTCTCAAGGCGAGCAAGTGAAGCTTGATGAGGAAAAAGTAATCAAATGGCTTAAAAACGGTGCACAACCGAGTGATACGATAAAAAGCATACTAAAGAAATCCGGAATACTGGCTAAGGTGTGAATTCTTCTAAATGATCAATTAGGAGGCATGTATGGATTATGAAAGTTTGATCAGTTTTATAGTTAAATCGCTGGTTGATAATCCAGAAGAAGTTAAGATAAAGGTGATGGAAAGCGATAATTCGACTTTTATAGAATTGAGCGTTAACAAAGATGATCTGGGTAAGGTTATTGGGAAAAAGGGAAGGATAGCGAGAGCTATAAGAACTTTATTGAGCGCTTCAGCCTCCAAGTTAGGCAAAAGAGTTGTTCTGGAAATTTTAGATTGATTTCTGATTATTTTAGAATTGCCGGTATATGCGGACCTCATGGTCTTGATGGGGCTTTGCGGATTAAAATTGTCACTGATTTTTTAAGCAGGTTTGATATTGGTCAAGATGTTTATGTTCTGATTGATGGCGAATATAAGAAATCGATTGTAAAGAAAATAGTAATCCGTTCAGTTTCAGAAGCCATAGTGGTGCTTGATTGGATAAATGACCGGGATCTTGCTGAAAAGGTTAAGGGCTGCGAAATATTTGTGTCAGCGGAAAGTGTGAAGCTAACGAAAAAAGATCTGCCTGACGATGAGTTTTATTATTATGAACTCATTGGAGCGAAAGTGTATCAGGGCGAGCGGTTAGTTGGTGAGTTGACAGATCTGATAAATATAGGTTCTAATGATATTCTTGTTGTGAAAAACAATGGCAAGGAATATTTGATACCTTTTATCGGAGAAATGGTAAATACCGATTCTCTTAAAGAGGGAAAGATATTTATAAATCCTATAGAAGGGTTATTATCGTAATTGATTTTTAAGGTTATGACATTGTTTCCCGATTTCTTCGATGGTCCGCTTAAATGCGGTTTGACGGGAAAGGCTATTGATAATGCTTTGGCATCAGTTGAAATTATTAATATAAGAAATTATACCAGCGATAAATTTAAAAGATGTGATGATTACTCTTATGGGGGCGGCGGCGGAATGGTTATGAAGGTTGAACCGTTGTCTGAGTGTTTGAATAAGAATAGCAGTGATAAACGCTTTGTTGTTTTAACTTCCCCGTCTGGTATCAAGCTTACCCAGTCCTACATACGGGAAAAGCTGTTGCAGCAAAGTGAAATATGTCTGATCTGCGGACATTATGAAGGTGTAGACAATAGAATTGTCGAAAAATATGTTGATGAAGAAATTTCCATCGGCGATTATGTTTTATCAGGCGGGGAATACGCCTCACTGGTAATAATCGATTCGGTAATGAGACTCCTGCCGGGGTTTATGTCCAACTCAGAGTCAATTGTTGATGAGAGTTATGAGAATGGTTTACTGGAGTATCCGCAGTATACCAGACCGGCTGAATATGAAGGAATGAGGGTGCCGGATGTTCTTGCGGGCGGCAATCATCTTGAAATAAAAAAATGGCGTGAAAAAATGAGTTTGGAAAAGACTATGAAAAATCGGCCAGACTTATATAATAAGTATTTGAAAGGATCGAGAGGTAAATGTAATGGTAGCTGAACAAATAGGATTTGAACTGATTGAAGATAAAAAGAAAATTTCATTTCGTGTAGGAGATACTATTCGTGTACACTACAAGATAGTTGAAGGCGATAAAGAAAGAATCCAGGCTTACGAAGGAACCGTTATCGCGATTAATAACAAACTGGCTGGAAAGACTTTTACTGTTAGACGCGTTTCTTATGATGTTGGAGTAGAAAGAATTTTTCCATTCTATTCTCCAAGAATCGCTAAGATTGAAGTTCTAAAAAGAGCGAAAGTAAGAAGAGCTAAGCTTTACTATTTAAGAGAAAGAACCGGTAAATCTACCAAGTTGAAAGAAAGAATCCGTAAAGTTGCCGTAAAGAAAGATAAATAGTCTACGGTTGATTTTTCCGAATTTTGATATTGAACAAGAATTAGCCCGCGATAATTTGATTATTGCGGGAATAGATGAAGCCGGCAGAGGCTGTTTAGCCGGCCCGCTTTCTGTTGGAATGGTTATTTACGATCCCATGCTTTTCGGACAGATTTTGCCGGAAGGTATGTGTATAATTAATGATTCAAAAAAACTGACGCATGAAAAAAGACTTTATGCTTACGATATAATCAAAAACTGCTCAAGGTATCATTCCTGTTGTTTTGTTTCCTCTAAATATATTGACAAAGAAAATATTAACATTGCCACTCAATACGCTATTGAACAATTGCTGATATCATCACCCTTGAAACCGGATATCCTGATTATCGATGGAAATTATAAATTTGATTTACATCTGCCGTATATATCAATAATTAAAGGGGATTCTAAATCTTTAACAATCGCCTCGGCATCGATTGTCGCGAAAGTGAAGCGAGACGCTTTGATGGATGAGTATGAAAATATTTATCATGGCTACGGATTTAACAGCAACAAGGGTTACGGTACAAAAAAGCATATTATGATGATTGAAAAATCCATTAGCCCGATACATCGTAAATCCTATGAGCCAGTAAAGTCACTGTATAAAATTTCCGCTGAAAATGTGTAATATACTTATCATAAAATTGTTATACTCAATAATTATAGCTTTCCGCCCGCCAGCGGCGGGCTGGGGCGATGATGTCTGTGGAAAACCACTCTCTGATAGGTATTTTTTATGATGATTCAAAAAATTATTAAACAGCTGATGAAACCCCCTGAAAAAAATAGCCGTCTCGAAGTCGGTAAAATATATCAATGCCGAATAAACAGAATTATTGATCCCAAAAACGCTGTAATCACGATACAGGGTAAGGAACTGCGAGCGAATTTTGAAAACGGGATTACCTGTAGTGACCGCGTGCAACTGAAATTGTTAGAAAACAACAATGGTGTAACAAAATTCAAGGTTGTTACCGGAAATGCGGCTTTCGAAATATATAAAGATAACCCCCTATTGACTGACAAACACAAGATTGTAAACAATTACAATCTTATAAAGAATCTTTTACAAGATAAAAATATTTTCCCGCTATTGCTTATTACTCATGGATTGGATAGAAATTTACTGAATAATGAAAGAGAAAAATATGATAATGTGAAAAACTTACTTAGAAAGAAAATCGGGGAAAAGGAAACCCAAAAGTTTCTTTCAACAATTTTTGGACTGTATAATATTGGTGATAATGACGATAAAGTTAAGTATGATACAAAAGATTTCGATATTCTGGAATCTTTTGAAAAAGATGATATTGAGACTATTATTAATATCGTTTTTAACCAGAATAAAATGTGTAATTATTTCATTGAGGAAATTTCCGAAGATGATAAAGTTGAGATTATTCAAAAACATGAAAGTTTATTCTTTCGTTTGAATTTTTCCAACACCGGTGAAATTTGCGGTTTTCTCAATAAAACAGATACTCTATTTATAACACTTATCGCGGAAAACAAGGAATTTATCAGTCTATTTAATAAGAATTTCATTAAACAAAAAATATATGCAATGATTAATAAAAATGTTGAAATTATTTTATATGAAAAGGATTCTGTAATATCTCAGCTTGATGATTTTTTGCTGGATTGTAGATCAGATGGAATGTTTTCGGTAAAGGGATGATGACTAAAAAAGGGATTGCGTTGAAGTATCTTAGGTCAGATAATGCTCCTAGGGTTGTAGCGAAAGCCAAGGGCTGTTTACTGGAAAAACTGCTTAAAACGGCTGAGGAAAACAATATCCCGATAATGTGCAACGGTGATTTAACTGAAGCGTTGTATCAGGTTGATCTATTTTCAGAAATTCCGGAAGAGACCTATATGGCAGCGGCGGAAATTATAGCATATTGCTATCGACTTAATAAGGATGTCGATTAGTCTTTGAAATTCTGAATAAAATCATAGGTATCTCCTGGGATGCTATATATAAAAATGGGGTAAGAGATGAAGAAAGTTCTTGTTGAAGAACTTAAACCGGGAATGAGATTTAATCAGCCGGTGTATATTGACAGTAGTAATGTTCTTGTGGGGGCGAATGTCGCTATTCAGGAAGCTGATATTAAAAGGCTGATGAAATGGGGCATAAAAGAAATTACTACAGAAGGTGAGCTCGTAACTGCCGCGGCAAGTGCGGTAAAAAGCACCAACGCTGATATCGGTAAAATAATTGACAGTTATAATAAACTGCTGTTGTTAAAAGATAAATTAATCGACGTTCATACAAAGGCCTGTAACGCGGTAGCAAAAGTTTATACCTCAATAAAAAATAATCATAGCTTTCCATCGCAGGATATTAATAATTCTGTCGAATCTATGATAAACATTCTCGCGGAAAATCAAAATGTGTTTATTTTCCTTTATGGGCTTGGCGAGCAGAAGGACCCGATGGCTGTGCATAGCGTTAACACATGTTTTTATTCATTGATAATAGCATCAGCGATGAAATATAATAGAGTCAAACTGAAAGAAATTGGTATCGGCACTATAATGATTAATGCCGGTATGGTTCAGATACCTCATTATATTCTGTATAAAGATACTAACCTCAGCGAACAGGAATTGACACAGATTAAAAAGCATCCGATTCTGGGTTATCAAGCTCTAAAAAACCTTGGAAACTTTTCAGAATCGATGGCTGTTGTATCACTTCAGCATCATGAATACTATAATGGTAAAGGTTATCCTCGAAATCTTGTTGGTAACGCAATTGCTGAATACGCGCGTATCGCGACGATTGCCGATAATTATGAAGCCATGCTCGAAAAACGCAATTATCGTGAAAAACAGTTTTTTTATGACGCTATGAAGGAACTGGTTCACTCGGGTGCGGGCAAGTTTGATCCTGTAATATTGAGAGTATTTATCGCGCAGTTATCAGCATATCCAATCGGTTCGATTGTTCAGCTTAACCAGAAGGGTGTAGGACTGGTCATAGGTTCCGTTCCTAATAAACCGATGAGACCAATTATCAAAATGCTGAAGGATGAAACAGGCACAAGAGTCAAGGAACTTCGTATAATTAATCTTGTTGACGAACCAAGTATTTACATTGTGAAAATTCTTGATGAAAAAGAAGCGGGAATCCGTTTATCGGATTTGTTTTAATGACTGATAAAGCTGTAAAGGGCAAAGACGCTGAAGAAAAAGCCGCTGAATATCTGAAGGAATTAGGATTTACAATTCTGCAGACAAATTATAGAGCGGGAAAAATCGGTGAAATTGATATTATTACTTTAAAAGACGGCATAATTTCTTTTGTTGAAGTAAGAAGCGGAAGCAAAAATATCTACGGTGGACCAGCTTATTCCATCAATAAAAGAAAACAAGGCAAAATAAGGAAAATAGCAAATTGTTATATTACCTCCGCTATAGATGTTAACTTGAAAAACAGTTCCTTTCGATTTGACACTATATTAGTTACGTCCGGCGGTATGGAATACATTGAAGATTGTTTCAGGTGATTACTATCGCGGTGATGATTCTTTTTGTATAGAGCCGGTTGAACGCCCGCCTAAGATATATGCGGGCATTCAACCGGATTAAATGCTGCTTAATAACGGTGATCCTGAATGAACTGTATAATAAAGCTGGTAATACCTGACATAACATAAATAATAAGAAGTCCGACAACCCCGATTAATATCCATTTTCTAAAAAGAAAAGCGAAAATCAGAATAACGATGATAAAAAGTACAAGCTTAATGCCATGAAGTCGGGACATCAAATACGCCTGAGGTTTTGAAAATTTTAATGTCGAAACCATAAGCAGTGCTGTTGCAATGAAAAATGGTATGAATAAAAAAAGATAATCCTGAATGACGTTAGTATCTTTGAAAGTAATAGGTATCAGAGCGATAGTAATACCCGCTATTGGTGAAGGTAAACCATTGAAAGAATCAGTTGAATGAGCTACGTTGAAACGTGCTAAACGATAAGCCGCACAAATTGGGAAAATCGCAGCTATGAAAATTCCTAGAGGAATTCCTTTTCCTCCGATTTCAATAATTATTTCGGTTAAATACGCACTGTAGGCAAGATATCCGGGAGCGACACCAAAAGCCACGCAATCGGCAAGTGAATCAAGTTCCGCACCGAGTTTGCTCGAAACCTTCAACATTCTCGCGACCTGACCATCGAAACCGTCGCAGAGTGATGCTAGAAGTATACAGAAACCTGCAACATGAAATTGCTGTTTAGACGCAAAAACAATCGACAAAAATCCGAAGAGCAAATTACCCATTGTCAAAGAATTTGGAATCCACGCTAATGTCATAATATTACCTTTTGTTAAAATATGCGATAATTATAAAATACGGCTCGGCTGGTAATATTTATTTTTGTAATTTTAATTGTCAATTTATATTTTTTAAATCGTATAAATTATTTGTGTGTTTATTATAAACGTTCATTTCTAGATAAATTTTATTCTTGTAATAAATTCATTGGTTCAAGTAAATATATACTTATCATAAAATGATTATACACAATAATTACAGCTCTCCGCCCGCCAGCGGCGGGCGGAGGCGATAATGTTTGTGGAAAACCACTATCTGATAGGTATAGTTTGGAAATTACAGAAGACCGTGGAATAGAAAAAATGCATTCTATGGATTGTCCATTTTGGAGTTATAAATGATAGAACATATTATTATCGCAGGCAACGGAAAACTTTCGAACAATATATTGGATGGTTTACCAAAACTTATCAGCGGCTTTCATGCTGATCGTTGGGATAACAACGACCTCTACCCGCTGAACAGCAAGGTTATTGTTCATATAGGATCGGGCCGCCAGTTTAATGATGTACTCAACTTTTGCAGGGAAACCAAAACACCGCTGATTCAAGGATCAACTGACATTACCGGCAGCTTTAATGATGTTGATTTTAAATATGTCGATTCACCAAATTTTAATATCATCATGCTTAAATTCATGCACATGATAAAGGTATATGGATTTCAATTTCAAAAATATAATATATCGATTACTGAAAGCCACCAAGAAACAAAAAAATCGCTGCCGGGTACAGCTCTTGAATTCGCAAAATCACTGGGTATCTCTTCCGATGAGATTATAAGCATTCGTGATACCGTGGTGCAGGAAAAACAGTTAAATATCCCGAAAGAAAATCTCCAACTACATGCTTTCCATGAGATTACTATCGGAGACGGAAGCACCTCGATTGATATTAAGACGCTTGTAAAAGGGCATGACTCGTACGTCACCGGTTTAGCCGCGATTATCAATTCATTGGGGAGTTTACACAACCGGTATTATCATGTAATGGATTTGCTGGATATGGGTTTAATCTGAATATATTTTATGCAGGAGAAAACAAGTGAGGCTGACAGATTTAGGATGGAATCAATATTTTGAAAACCAGTTTGAACAATACCGTAATCAAAATTATTTTCCGATGCGGATAATCCGTGAAAACCGCGAAAAATATATCGCGTATGGTGAAGCGGGAGAATTAGTCTGCGAAGTATCCGGCAGGTATAGATTTGATACTGACGGAAAAGCAAATTTCCCAGCTGTCGGTGACTGGGTCGTCGGCGAAGTTCGTCCTGATGAAATGAAAGCGACTATTCACGCGCTTTTACCGAGAAAGAGCGTCTTCAGTCGTAAAGTCGCGGGACAGACAACCGATGAACAGGTCGTCGCTGCAAACATTGACACTGTATTTATTGTAACAGGTCTGGATTTGAATTATAATCTTAGACGTATTGAAAGATTTTTAGCTATGGCATGGAACAGCGGTGCCAGACCCGTAATTATTCTGAATAAATGCGATTTATGTCCGGAATCTGAAATCCGTAAAATCGAAGTTGAATCAATCGCGATAGGTGTTGATATTCATTACATAAGCGCTGTTCAAAATATTGGAATGGAGCTGCTGGAAAAATATATCTGTCCGGGTAAAACCGCGGCTTTTCTCGGGTCATCGGGTGTTGGAAAATCTACTATAATAAATTCACTTATCGGTATGAATAATCTTAAGGTTAATGATGTCAGCGAGCTGGGTTGTCGCGGGAAGCATACGACTACTCATCGCGAATTAATACTGCTGCCCAATGGCGGTATTGTCATAGACACTCCCGGAATGCGGGAAATGCAGGTATGGGGTGATGATGAAGGTTTGAAACAGGTCTTTGATGATATTAATGAGTTGGCTTCACTTTGCCGTTTTAAAAACTGCAGTCATGAAAACGAACCAGGCTGTGCTGTACTGGCTGCCGTAGAGAAC
>CAYLTM010000049.1:5494-10066 GCA_964386495.1 uncultured Leptospirales bacterium | reverse complement strand
TAAAAAAAGAATTTTCTTATATTGCAGACCGCCAATCGATGAAACCCGGAGCGGTTGAAAAAGCACGGGGTAAACCTATCAGCAAATTAATAAAAAATTATTATAAGAATTACAAAGATAAATAAACGATCAGATTCTAATTTGTGATGTATAATCATGCTTAATGCTTGACAACAGAATTAACATAAACAATGATTTGGATATGAATAATGATGGGTTGATAAATAGCGTTGTACAAAGTTCAGCCGGTTATCTTGACGGCAGCGAACTATCCGCTGAAATTGAATGCGCCATGAGAAAAATTGACCGGGTTGATTACTTGCCCGTTGTTTCAAAACATGAAGCCTATTTAAATGTCGCCCTGCCGATCGGTTATGAACAAACATGTTCTCAGCCAAGTATGGTCGCCTTCATATTAGACAAACTTAATATAGTAAACGGTAACCGAATTTTAGAGATAGGCGGGGGTTGCGGTTATGCTGCGGCTATCGCGTCATTACTCTGCGGTGACAGTGGTCATGTTTATTCAGCGGAAATAATCCGGGAGCTCGCGGATATGCTGTTTCAGAACACCAGATCATTAAACAACATTACAGTTTTATGCGGTGATGGCTCGTCCGGGTTTCCAGATTACGCGCCTTTTGACAGAATCTTTTTATCCGCCGGTGTAGATACAAACAGCTTTAATCCTGATATTCTTATAAAACAGCTTAATGACGAAGGGATATTAATCTATCCCGAGAAAACAGGAAGCATCTTTAAAATTACAAAATGCACGGATGAAATATTAAGAGAATCCTTCTATGGCGTATGCTTTGTTCCTCTGGTCGGCAGTAATTCATAGAATAACATTGCGGCTCTTATATACTGATTAATATATTTCTTGACATCCAGGACTTATCGATTATATTATTTCCGAGTCGGAATTGATTGTTGTGTACAGTAAGTTTATTCGAATCAGTAAGAATTATTAAAATTCGAGGTGTGTTATGAATAAAAGTTTATTGCTTTTTGTTATTATGATAATGATTTATTTGTTAAATGTTTCCTGCAAAGATACTCCTGAAGATAGCATTGAAGATTATATTCTTTCGAACGTACCGTCTAAAATTTATGTAGAGATACCTGAAAGCCTCAAGGAATCTGATGAGGACATATCTAAAATTACCACGGTTGTAACACCTGATTCGACTTCCGGCGGATATACAGATTTACGGGATATGTCTACCGATATGCTGGTTAACATTAAAGAGATAGCTCTGGAATTATTAATAATAGATGCGTACTTTCCGTCAGCAGTCGAATATCTTAATAAAAACGCGGCTACTGAAATTCCGGAAAAAACCTTATCTGTCGAGTACACCGAAGAAATGGCGAATAAAGCGTTAGATATAATACTTGCGTCATACCCAAAAGGTTCAAAACAAACACTAAAACAGAAAATCAAAGATGAAGAGATGGAAATGGTTGGTGAAACGATTACTAATCCGAAAATAATCTCAACAAATATTAATACTCCTGATACGCTGGATGCTGATGGCGATGGTTACAATTTTAAGATTGTTTATGCGGACATGGATATTCTCGGAATTAATTATTCTGAAGAAGATGATTTTGAAACAACAGACAAAGAAACAACAATTTTATGGAATACCGATAAAAATAAAGTATCAGTAACCAGATCATTTACAATCAATTATAAAGATTTTGTAATGTCAGCAAAACTTACAATTATCTATGATGGTACTACTGCCGCGCCTGTAATGTTTTATACTTTTAAAGGCGGTGTCGGCAACAAAAGTTATTCAGCAAGCTGTAAAATTCAGCAGGGCGGAAGTAATGATTTAGTTAAAATTCATTCATATCAATTTAAACGGGAATATTCAAGTAAGACAAACATTATCGGTTCAAATTATATTATTGATGCGGTCGCGGATAATGATGGCGGCTTTATTCAATACAAATACTGGAATTCGGCAAATCAAAATGTCAACTATAAATATAGGGAATTATTTAACGGAAAGGGTAAACTGCTTGGTCAGTCAGAGTATGACTCGATATCGAAAAATTATAAAGTAATTGAAGGATCTAACCCCGGTTACGGTTATAATGGAATAACGGATTTCGCTGTGGATACTGCAAAACTTAAAATTAATGGTATAACCGCTACAACCACGTTTGTCATAGTGAATGGCAGTGCCGTTTATAACCCGTTGAATCTTAGTGCATTTTTCGATGAGTTTATCGGCAGCGGCGGGTATAACGCGGCAGATACATCCCAAAACTTTATTGATTTTTACGGTTTTCCGGAACAACTTAAAACAGCTAAATTATATAAGACACTGTCGGCGACAAGTTTTGAATTAATTACAGGCGCGTATATATCGGAATAGATGCGGAGTATTCTTGCTGTTATGAATAACACAGTTGCTACTATCTTTTTCCGATGCTGATTCACATGGAGTATTATTTTGGGAATGTCAAAGCAAACCATTGGAAAATTGATCGATACGATCGGTGTCTCAATAATTAGTTCCGTTGATGAATCAGGATATCCTAACACAAAGGCTATGCTTCCACCTCGAAAACGGGAAGGTCTTGAGACATTATTTTTTACAACAAATACCTCTTCGATGCGGGTAAAACAGTTTCTTCAAAATGATAAAGCCAGTGTGTATTTTTTTGACAAACGTTTTTTTAGAGGTGTCATGCTGATTGGTCGAATGGAAGTTTTAGTTGATCAGGAAACCAAGAATACGATTTGGCGGGAAGGTGACTCAGCTTATTATCCCCTTGGGGTTACAGACCCGGATTATGCTGTACTGAAATTTTCAACAGAAAAGGTAAGGACTTATCAGAACTTCAAATCAGAAACTATTGAAATAGCTGACACAATTTAATCCCTTCGCTTAATTACAGCAGAATAAGTATCTTTGTCGATACCGGCAAGGATGTCCGTGCTGGCATTAACCTCTTCGATCCGTGTAATCATTTTAATAATTTTGTCATGGTCACATTTTAATTTGTCACACAAGCCGTTTGTAAGATTTTCTATAGTGGAGTGATCCTTTTCAACTTTAAGAATCACCCTGATGAGAGATAATAAAAATTTGATGTCTTTGTTTTTTGAACGTGTAATATCTGTAATATTCTGTCCGGATAATACATCGGTCTGGTAGCAGTGCCCCGCAAAATTCTCAATGAGCTTTCGTGCGAATTCGGGGTTGCTTCTAATAAGCGCGTCCAGATTATCCGAGTCAGCGACAGCGAGCACGCAATCTGTCCGGCAGACGGCCGTTGCCAGACGCGGCTGATTACCGACAAGAGACATTTCCCCGAAGATATCTCCTCTTGTCAATGTTGTGAGCCGGGTTTGTTTGCCGGATTTAAAAGTCTTAACTATATCGACCTTGCCGCTATGCACATAATAAAATTTCCTGCCTGGTTCACCCTGCTTGAAAACGACATGCCCGGCATTGCAGCATTCCTTGTCCTGCATAACAGATACCGGACGCACAAAAAGTTCGCGGATAATTTTAGATCCTGGTAAATGAAGATTGAAAGTTATGCCGCGAAGCAGACGATAAATATTATATCGTAGAAAAAACAGCCAGAATCCGGCGGGTCTGGAAGTAAAACGCAGAAGTGTTCCGTTAAATTTCGCGGCATCATTATGGGTGTCGTAGGAAACAACACCTTTGATAACTGGTGAAGAAAACCTCGCGCAGAATAAAATGCATTTAACACTGGTGCCAGGCTGAAAACTTCTCGGTGTTTTAAAATAACTGTTCGATGGAGTAATGTGATAAGTAACAGTATCAACGACATCATCTTCTTTCTGAACGTCAGCATCAAAAGAGAATACCGTATCAATGATAATTGGAATTCGGATGATGCTGTTTTCGAAATATTTCGGGTTGATTATGCCGACGATGAAAATATTGAATCCATAAAGCGCTGGAAGAAAAACAAACAGCATCATAAACTCATGCCTGCTCAAAGTGACCGCGATTTTAGAAACAGTCTGAGGTAGCAAAAAAGAAAAAATAGATAATATCAGCGCGGTAACAATCAGGATAATTTTCACAGTGCTGAGATGTAAAGAAAAAAACGGGACAGCATTCACGTTTGGCGTACCCATAGACCGAAGAATCCATCTGTCAAATTGCGGTTCCATTTTAATTGTCTTCCAGTCTTCCAGACCGATATTCATTTCTGAAAAATATTTTATCGATGGGATGATTTGTGATTTTGCAAGCAGATATTCTGTGATAATTATTAGGCATACAAGCAGTACAGGAATCACATATGTGGAAATGTTTCCCAGTATTAATAAATAGTCAAAAGTTCCATGAAAAATCACAGGGATTATTACAGCAGCGGAAAAATAAAACAGTCTGCCGGTTAGTGTCCGGCTCAACCTCATTGAAGCCAAAAAATACCCCATAATGCCGCAGCTCAAAATATGCAGCGGTACAGAACTCATGAAGCGCACTAAAATTACCGATGAGTGAATAGCTGCCGCGAAAAGAATGTTTTCAAACGCCGCGAAACCCAATCCTATGAGTATAG
>CAYLTM010000049.1:0-5484 GCA_964386495.1 uncultured Leptospirales bacterium | reverse complement strand
GCTGTATCAATTACCGTAAAATTTTGTTTATCCCGCCGCATAAGCAATAGTATTACCAGAAATGCTCCCGATTTTTCCAGCAGAGCCGCTCGTATGAAAGAAGTGGTGAAAGGATCATTACCCGGAATTGCTATTAATGTAAAAGGTTTTATCAGATATATTATACCAGCTAATAAAACGCCGAATAAAAAATATTCCACATGACGTGTGAAGTCATTGTTAAAACTAAAATACCGTCTGTAAAAATAATATACCACTGGTATCGGAGCGATACCGGCAATCAAGGTCAGTATTAGATCTTTCAAAGTTTTTGCCTTTTATATTTTTGCAAAATCCATACAGTTTAAAAGTCCAGTTCAATGAGAACTGTTAAAGACGACCCCGCATTTCTAGAAAAAGACTGTTAGGTACATTGCCGTCGCTGTTGACTGAGAGTTCTTTTTTGATACCCTTGACGAAAAACATATCTACCTCGCCCTTATTTTTAATCAGACGTTTTCCTCGGTATTCTGTTTCAAAGAAGTCTTTAATTAATTCATAAGTATAACGGGATATATTGACTTCACAAGGCTCTCCTGAGGATTCCATTCTGCTGGCAGTATTAACGGCATCTCCCCAAATATCATAGATGAATTTCTTTTTGCCGATTATCCCCGCGACCAGAGGACCTGTATGTATTCCGATTCTCATTTCCCATTTTAAATCATTTGCGTCTTTGTTTTCAGAGTCTTTTAAAAATTGACGAATTTCGAGAGCGGCGAGAACAATATCGACAAAATGAGTTTTCGACTGCTTTGGACAACCACCCGCACACATGTAGCAGTCACCGATTGTCTTCAATTTTTCAAGGTGATGTCTTTCAATAATATGATCCATAGCTGAAAAATAATTATCAAGTTTTCCTATGAGTTTATCAGGGCTCATGTTTTCAGCGATCTGAGTGAAGCCTTTAATATCCGCAAACATTATGGACACTGATTCATAGTGCACCGGCTCAACTCTTCCATGTTTTTTAAGTTCATAGGCAACATCCTCCGGAAGGATATTGTATAAAAGCATTTCCGATTTTTCCTTTTCATTATTTAGATCAACATACAGCTCCAGTAATTCTTCGTTGGTGCTCTCCAGCGCTTTTTTCTGATCATTGATTAATATATCGCGTTTTTTCAGGGAATGTATCATATCGTTAAATGACATCACCATGTCTTTGAGTTCCGCTTCGACGGAATTATCTGTGAGCTCGGTATCGAAGTCACCGGTAGCTATCTGTTTTGCAGTATCAGAAAGCTCCTTCAACGGACGAATAATAACCTTGGAAATTCTAAGTGCGAAAATCGTACCAAGAGTAATCTGGATTACAAGGAGAATCAGAATTGTTGTATAGGAAAACGCCGCGGCATTATCAGAATATTTTTTGGAGATTTTCAGTGCGTTGACGACCTTCTTTGTGTAAAAACCCGTAAACTGCCAGAATCCGTCTACATGAAAAAGAATTTGTCTGCCTCTAAAATAACAGGAGTCTGTTGAATCACCTGTGTAGGAATATATCATTTCACGTATATTGAGGTTCGCGTAGAAAAGCATATCCTTGTCAATATTTTTCCGCTGGTCAACGGTGAGAAGATTTTCCACATCTCGGTCGATAACAAAACCATCGATAAGAATTACAATTGGTTCAATTTTTGATTTTTTAACTTCCTTCCATAGAGTAACGGTTTGTTTCATTTCTTTGATATAAGAATCAGGAAAAATGAAGCGGTATATAGATTTTTCAGACAGTTCACTTAAACGCAGAATTTTCTCATCAATGATTACGATTCTGTTTTTAAAATCGGAATAAAATTCACCTCTATGCCACCTTGTTACAGAAAGATAGAGAGAGTTTTCCATAGCGACCCAGTTTTTGTCGATTGATAAAAAATCTAGATAAGTATTTCGATAAAGATCGACAAAATAAAATGTAACGCTGATTATTATTACAATTAAAACGGAAAATATTATAGTCAATAAATTGGACAAAAGAATTTTATGACGAATATTCCTTTTAGATTTTATGCTTAGAATTGCGGTTATTTCACGTATGTTCATTATTTTAAAGAATTTCTCCATAGATCATCTAGATACGCATACAGATTAGCTCTTGATCTCTGCGCGAACATATATTCCTGAGTACCCAGCTTTGTACCTATGTCGAAAACATCAACAGGATACATTGCAAATGCCCAGGGATTGGACTTTCCTGCAGACACGTAGCCGCTGAGTTCCCGATACGGCAAAGGCATTTTTGACGTGTCAACACCTTTAACTGTTGTAACAAGCCGGTAATCATTAACATAAATTTCCCCGCATTTTTTGCTGGTAATAAATTCAAGAAAGAGTTTAGCGGCGGCGGTTTTTTCTGCATTACCAGTTACAGGTATGGCGAATGAAGCGTCGGTGTCGGCATAAATACGGTTTTCATCGGGATTATCCGAGCAAGGAAAAGGTATGAATCCAGCGTCAAGATCCGGATTTTTTTCAAGAGCCGCTCCGTAAGCCCAGAGACCCTGAACCATCATTCCATATTTTTCACCGGCGAAATTATTAATCTGGTCGGAATATGTCGTGTTGCCCGCGGCGGAACCGGCGTTTGCCTTATAAAAGTCGAGAACCATAAATAGCCGGTCATCATCAACTGAACCCGTGAATGTACCTTTGCCGGAATTCATACTATCCAGCCAGCTGTTTAGATTTGAACCGATAAGTGATGTGTGAATCATTGTGAAAAAATGCCCCATGTGCCACGCGTCTTTGAGCATTATTGAAAACGGGGTAATCCCATTACTTTTAAGAATCGTGCAGACAGTTTTCAACTCCGAAAACGTCGAAGGCGGTTTTATTCCGAGTTTGCTGAATATTTTTTTGTTATACAATAAACCAATACCCGCAGTTTCAGTAGGTACCGCGTAAACTTTCCCCTTATAGGTTACGGCGTTTAACGAACTCTTTTCAATGTTGTCTAAAAAATTTTCATTTGAAATATCGGTTAACCAGTTTTTCGAGGCAAATTCAAAAACCTTCGAATATGACTGAAGCTGAATAATATCCGGAGCGTCTCCCGCTTCAAAGCGGGCACGGCTCGCGTCAAGATCGTTGGGAACATTTTTATTTACAAAATGGATATTCGGATAATGCTTATTAAATTCCCGCTGAATAACCGCGAAATCCCGTTCAACCTGATAGTACGAAAACTCAAGTTCAACAACATTGTTATTGTTTTTTGATCCGCATCCGGGAAATATATTAATAGAAAAGATAATTATTATGAGCAATAAATTTTTCATAATTTTCCTGAGCATTTTTATAATTCAGTAAGTGGTCTCTACAGACAACCATATCAAAGTTAATTTTGTCAATAATTATTTCAACGTGATTTTGCCCTCGCGATGGGTGTGATTTATTGTTCGGTTATAAAAGCTCAACAATTCGTATGTCCTTCAACTCCATTCTTTTTCCCCATAAATCACACTTTGACAGGCTCACTTCTACAGGCTCAGTACAAGCAGTGCAAGCCCAATGGGGGTCTTGAAAGATCAAATCTAATAACCTTTGTTATAGAATTAATAGACTATCTGAGAAAAATCACAATAAATATTTTCTCATCAAAGTCCAAAGCCCCCTTCGGGGGTTGGGGGCATGTAGCTATTAATAAACAAACGAAGTTAGAAATAAAATTTTCAATAATTTGTAAAATATTTTTGATAAAATCTTGACAGTTTACCGGTATAAATTAACAAAGGTTCATAAGCTGGCGTAGCTCAATCGGCAGAGCTACTGATTTGTAATCAGTAGGTTGGGGGTTCAACTCCTCTCGCCAGCTCATAAGGTGAGGTTCCCGAGCGGCCAAAGGGAACAGACTGTAAATCTGTCGGCGACGCCTTCGAAGGTTCGAATCCTTCCCTCACCAAAAAGCTGTCTTATTAAGGCAGCTTTTTTTATGCTGATTTTTTACACACAAAAAGTAAATAACCGGAAAAATAATCACCCCTAAAAATCCTGTAGCTATGTATGAAATATTTTATCGACAACATTCTGATATTGTTTCAAGGTAACTGTTTTATTGATATTCTTCCGCACTTTAGTACTGTCGTTAAAACTTTCTGAAAGATATTTCCAAATTTCCTTCATACGATCCATTAAATGCGAAGGACCGCATAATACGGCTGAATATTCTCGAAAAAGATCATCGTGGAAAAGTTTTATTCGGACAATTTTCCGAGATTTTTCAACGGGGACATTGCCGCGGATTTCTAGTGCCAGAAAAGGATCTTTCAGAACACCTCTGCCGATCATCCAGCCGCCGACATCAGGAAATCTGGCGGCAAATTCATTAAATACTGATAATGAGTCAATATCACCGTTGTACACGATCGGGTGTTTAGAAACGGCAAGACATTTTTCAAAAGAATCAAGGTGAACAGAACCTTCATACATTTGATCCGCTGTTCTTGCATGTATGATTATTTCACCAATCGGATAATTATTAAAAAGCGGAATGAGCTGCAGGATTTCGTCAGTATAAGACATGCCTAATCGCAGCTTAATCGTCAACACCTGTTTCAGAGACGGAATAACCTTGTCCAGAAATTGCTCAACTTTGTTGGGATAGGGCAGAATTCCTGAACCTTTACCTTTACCGGTAACCATCGGAAACGGGCAGCCGATATTCCAGTTAATAGTGTCATAGCCCAATTCCAGCAAAGAATCCGCGACAGGTAAAAAATCCTCAGGATCGCGACTGAGTATCTGCGGAATGGTTGTCATTTTGTTGCCGCTGATGGGTGCGAACTCCTTCAATGAAAAGCCCTTAATCTTTTTGCCCTGAGATGTTGATATAAAGGGCGCGACCGCGGAATCGAACCCGCCGAAATGATCATTAAACACATTCCGGAAAATTCTATCGGTGATTCCTCTTAATGGTGCCAGGTACATTTTTTTTTTGATGATTGCCGCCTTTAGAATAATATAATTTATAATTAAATAAAATTATAAATTAGTTCCTAATGAATACTTGCTTTTTAAAAATCGCATAAATCATCAAAACTATGCGGAATATGTATAATTGTGAATGTTTGTCAAGTTTTAATGTTTTTTTTAAGGTGCCAGAGAAGATTTTTTTAAAAAAAGGTGCCAGACATCGAAAAATATTAAAATGTGATTTATGTTGGGATTAGTGTATTATCGAATAATCACGCGGTACAAAATAAAAAATTCAGAAGTTATTGAAGCAAGCATAACGAATAAATGGTGAAGTATTTTAGTCGGGGGAGTAGATAATAAATAGGATTTAAGTAAAAAGCAATTCATAGATATTTAGGCTGTCGATTTAACTTCGCCAGCCTGATCGAGTACAGGACGTACCCGCATTTTGCATGGTTTTCCTTTGAAAACACGCAAAATGTGAGGAATTACGAATTTATTTCGGAATTCCGATATGTCGATTGA
>CAYLTM010000048.1:20826-22765 GCA_964386495.1 uncultured Leptospirales bacterium | reverse complement strand
ATCCGACGCAAGCTTCAACCATTCACGTTTTTCACTGTCAAGTTCAATTAACCGCTTTTCCCATTCCTGTGATCCGGCAGCATATTCTTCTTTCATTTTCATACGCCACTGTTTTATCTGTTCACGGAAAGAATCATCCATGTTATTCCACTGCCTAGCACCTCTTTCAGATATTCTTTTAACCATGGCATTCCACTGTTCACGTTTATCCAATATCTGTTGTTTCTTGAGGTTCCATGCCTCTTCCTGTAGTAATTGTCTTTGCGAAAGCTCAATATCATTAAAACCTGTTGCGGTAGATGAGAAATCCTTCATAAGCTGAACAAGAGCATCGCTGTTGCCTCTTGCGTTATTTAAAGCTGTAAACTGGTCTATCGAAAAGCCTTCCGTGAAACCGAGATAATCAAGTGCAGACTTTGTATATCCATTATACTGCTGACCAATAGCCGATGCATTTATAAGTAAAGTATATAGATCATTTTCTTGTTCACGCTTCACTACAACTTCGTCATATCCTTTACCAGTTGTCTCATCCGACAAATTATTGCTAACTGCCATATATTTCTTGAATGAATCGAATCTGTTCTCTTCAAGTTTCGCGCTAAATAATTCAAGTATATCACCGGAATGAAATACTTTCTTAGTGGAACTTGTGTCATATCCATATTCATCTTGTATAGGAACTTCCGAAGAGTATGAATCAATACTTAGAAGCTTATCTCCACCGGCTCCTCTTACAAGTTTTTGAAAATCGGCATTAAAAAGAGCATCACTATTATAAATAGTTGGGTTTTTACCGGCTATTTCCTTATATATTTCATAAAGTGACGGCAGTGCCACGTTAACAGTTTCCCCTGTTATTGGATTGTAATAGCTAAAAACACCGCTATCAACCTCTCCATTTAATGACTGAATCTGTGTATATCTGGCAACTTCCGCCTGAGCATTAAGCAGTTCAAGTTTTTTTTGCTGGAGAGTTTTAAGTTTTCCAATTAATTTATCATAACCATCCAAAGCATCACTGTAGGCTCTTTTTTGTCTGTCAAGGTTAGTTTTCATACTTGTTGCAACATAATTCACGATAAGCGATAAGGGTTTATATATTCCCCATCTAAAAGCTTTCCATGTTATATATGTATCTGGTTTACGATACCATTCTGCATTATCATATCGTTTTTCTAGCTTATTTTCCAATTTTTCAGCAACCTTGAATCCAGTTATAAGACCCATCCAGCCATTAATTGCCATTGGTGCAATATAAGTACCTAATAAAGGATTTACTAAAGCACTGGCGACAGCCCCCCCAGCTTGAGCTAGAATACTCCATAAATCAGTACCAACGGAATCCCAGAAATTATTCGAATCTTCACAATGTTTAAGATATTTTCCGAAAATGCCAGTTAACTCTTCTGGCAAAGCTCTTTTATCCTTATTATTGTTATCCAAATAATCAACAAGTTTTTTCATTGGGGAACCGTTGTCATTTTCAGTTAGAGCTTCGAAATAATAGTCTCCTCGTTCTCTATATCCATTTTCATCATTACCGTTTTTAAATTTATTATCTAAACTATCATAATACATAGACGCAATTCTTATATCGCTCGCAAGATTTTTACCAATACCAAATAAATAGTAATCATTCTTAAAATTATCAATTAAATCTTTTCCCTTTATCGATTCCATTCCAAGACCGAGAAGTTGAGCCATTGCAAAATCCTTAAAGTTGTCTCCCAAATTGGATAATGCGTCCAAAGGATCTGTCAGACTCCCATATTGATCCTTTAACAAATAAGCCATCAGGACTTTATCGAACCCTTCAGCACTATAACCTTTTATATGAGAATTATCAATATATTTTGTGTCAATAAATCCATCAATAACTTTATCTCGTTCAAGTTTCTCATCATCGGTTTCAGCCGGAAGAAATTGATTAGCTGCT
>CAYLTM010000048.1:19795-20756 GCA_964386495.1 uncultured Leptospirales bacterium | reverse complement strand
AATTTAATCAAAGCTTTAGTCAATGCTGCTTGAAGTTCATAATTAAGAGCATCAACTCTCATACTTGTCGCACTGTCTGAATATAGAATATCTTTACTGGTGTTATATTCCGCGTCCTTGGATGGAACCTTTGCATTGACATCTGCTACGGTTTTAGATTGGGCAGTTAGCAGATTGCTGATTTTTTTATGCTCTTCATTAACAAAATTCAATTCTTCCAAAGCATCAGATTTTCTAGTATTTTCGTCGTTTTTTCCGCCTTCAGCTGAACTTTGTGTTGAATATAAATAAGATGTCTCAGCGTATTCCCACACAGCTTCTTCTATTTCTTTATCCTTTCTCGCTTCATTCATCAATCTATATAAAGATGAAATATTTTCTATCTGCTGAAAATATGCTGTTTGAGCATTGTTGTATTTTCCCTTTGAATCATTATAGATATTTTGAGCGTTATACAACTCATTTTTCTTAAGATTATATCTGTCTTGAACCAATAAATATTCCGGGGAGGTTAAATATTTATTCAATTCTTGTTCACCAGATAAAATCGCTCCACTTCTTATTATATCATTTTCAATTGTACTTCTTTGTCCGAGAATTGACCCCATTCTCGATTCAACTTCACGTTTAATTACCTCAGCATCTGCAATTCTTGTAGATGCGTTTATGGTATTTTTTAGTAAATCAATAGCAGAATTGATATCATTAAGATTACCTTTAATCTCGTCTGTAATTTCTAGTCTATTTTTAACAACAAGTGTAGATAAATCATAATTGTTATCGTCGCTTTTTTTAATAACAATATTACTAATAGCAGAATTCATAGCATCAGCGGCATACTGTATTCCCAACATTGAATAATTGAATTTTGTCATTTTATCAACTATATTGTTTAGCAAACTTGAGCCGCTTACAAATAAGGTAGAACCCGGACTGTCAGAGCTCAAACTATCTAACAAAT
>CAYLTM010000048.1:16256-19785 GCA_964386495.1 uncultured Leptospirales bacterium | reverse complement strand
AAATTTCCAGCACCGGCTAATTTCACTATTTTATCAGAATTTATATAGTTTGTTATTAAAACATTCAGATCCGCAATATTACCATCTTTATCTTTCCAAACACCATCAACGTTATTTAGCGATTCCTCATTTATTACCCAATTCTCAAGTTTCGATATGTTTCCCTTTTCTTCATTATCAATTGTACCATTTTTATTCAGATCGTAATCCATTCTTTCTTGTTCAACGGTGTTTTTCAAGAAATTCACATAATCACGGTAATTGTGATAATACCAAGTGCCGTCTATTCTCTTGGATTCAATAAATGATACTACTCTTTCATACAGACTAATTTCTTTATCAAAATTTCCAGTTATTGTCGATATTTTATTAAAATAGGACGTGCCATTTTCATCGGTTTCCTTTGAAGTAAAATTCTCAATTTTAGAATCCAATAATTTATAGATTTCCACTGATAGCTCTTTTAGCATATCCCCTGATGGTTCATATAAATATTTATTTATTGAAGGATTCCCGTCTTTAAGATAAAAAAGTCTAAACCAGTTTTTCTCATATTCATCTGTAATATTTTTATTTAATAAATATTGATCAACACTAATACTGTAGTCATATTCTGAAGCTGTTTTAATTAAACTGTTTATAGCATCCAGCCTTGCAATTTCCTGAGGACTCATTTCAGCTTTAGCTTCAGCGTCGGTTTTATTTTTTAGTTCACCATAATACTTAGCCACCGCTGCGTATTTATTTTTTCGATCAAGGCTATACTTAATATCATTTTTTATTTTATCAATTATTTCTGCCTTATTAGTAATACTATTTAAATCAGTCTTATTTGCAAGTTTATTTACCTCATATAAATCGATAACAGATTCATAGTCAATATTCTCGTCGGTAAGATTATTTCTTTCTTCATCAGTTAAAGTTTCCTTCCAGTCTTCAATGAAAAGATCATAATTTCCCATAAAATCTGATGTGTACTTACCAACTATTATACTGTCCCTGCATTTTAATGCTTCATCCCTCATGTTTATTATTTTAAGGTTCTCATCATCTATACCATCTTTATTGTATAGAGCATTTAATTCAATAATCACACTATCAATTGAAGTTATTAGTACTCCAGCTTTTTTTTGATAAGCATCATTTCCGGATACAGAAGAATTATCAAACATTAGATAATTAGTTAATGATTGCACAATCTTTTGTAGTGAATCAATCTTCTTCTGCGGATCAGTTATTTTCTCAATCCTTTTAACTGCCATATCACTATCTTTGTTTTGGAAAATCTCTTCGGCTATCCGCATCTCATTATATTGGGTTAACGCATCGTACATTGCTTTTTTTACAGTCTCAGGAAGTTCATTAAAATCTTTACTGTTTATTGTACTTTCTAGTTTTGCACCATACGCTTTTAAAGTCTGTAATGTCACCCCGCCATTTTCTAGAACACTCGGGTCTCCAAGACCGAACAATGTCTTAATATAATTTACAATATCACCATTCCATACCAGTTTCTTTTTTTTCTCCATAGAGTTAGAATAATTATTCACCGCATATGAATATAGCATCTCACTATTAGTTTGCTCTTGTCCTTTAATATCAACAATATTCTCTGACATTAAATCAGGTATACCCTCTGGATTTGTCATTATCAATATATAATTTGAGAATTTGTCCTTCCATTCATTTTCATTACTTATATTAAGTGTTATAGATTTTGCAGAATCTTTTTCACTTTCTTTAAAAACCAAGTTTCCAGCTGCGTTTTTCCAAATAGTTTTTGTTTCTAACATTTCATCAATACCATTGGATATTATCAGTGAATTATAGTCTTTATTCTCCATATATCCGTTCTCAATAAAATCCTTCATATCAGATAATAAATTACGAATCTTACTATATTGGTTTTTAAAACTGTTAAAATCATCTATTGACCCAATCGTTAGAATATTTGCTTTTACAGCGGTAAGGTGTCTTTTAGCAGCGAGAAGAATAAGATAATCCTTCTTTTGAGTATCATTATTCATCCATCCGGCTACGCTTTGGATTGACGATATATCAGCATCTAACTTATTCTGTATATTTTGATATTTACATATTTAAATATTTTAGAGTATTTGAAATACTAGCAATAATGTTATTTATTTTTTCTGAAACTAGTATGGAAGAAGTGGCATCAAGAGCCTTATTTTCTTTCTGTAAATTCACCATATCCATTTCAAGCTTATTTATAGAATATTTTTGAGCATCGATATTTTCTACCGGAACTGTCTTGAAATTCTCAAGTATATAATTCAGAAGCTCTTTTGATGTTGTTTTAGCTATTTTCAACGAATTACCAATAATTATTGCAGACTCAAAAATCGAATTGTTGTATTCTTCACTTAACTCAGTTTGTTCAGAAATAAAACTGCCCCATGGGACAGAAACATTAATGTTTTTTCCGGTTTTCAAATATGTCTCAATATATCTTTGATAGAAAAGTTGTTCAAGTTCATCTGAATCATTTTTGTATTGTGCTATTTCCTCATTTGTCAATAAATCTGGATAAATATCCTGAAGCTCTATCCTAAAAGAAGTATAGTCAGTTCCGCCCGCTGATCCAATTTTTCCTATAAGCTCTTTGAGTGATTCTATTGTATACACTTCGTTGCCTGATCCAGCGTTCGCCGCATTTATCATATCAATAATTAAAAGCTTGCTTTTTTCTTCATCCGTTCCAGGTTTATTCAGTGATGTTTTAAGAGCAAGGTATGCCTTTTTATAATCTTCGTATACCTTCAAACTTGATTCGATCATATTGCCAGCTGCTTCGAGTTCATCTGGTGCATTTTTCCCAGCAATTACAACTTTTTTTATGTAGTCAATTTTAATTCCGTCAATTGCCGTTATTAATTCATCTGCACTCGCAAAGGTATTTTGCAGAATAGTTTCTTCATATTTCTTATTCTGCGAAATATAACCAATTACGTTTATATTGTTTGAAATATCTCCTTTACTGAATGACAAAATAGAATCAATTCTTGCGGCATAAGCTGATGATTCCTTGTTTTTTTCAATTATTGATTCAATTGCATAGCTCGCTTTTAATTCAACTAAATAACTATTTCTTGCCGATTCGGTTTTTTTTACGATGTCTGCGTATGCGTGGTATGCTTTCTCTAAATCCTGCTTAGCCATATCCAAAGCCTCAGCATTTCGCAGGTACATCATTTTCACTGTAACTATTTTATATTCATCCTGCATTGCTTCAAAACTAGACTTAGCTTTTTCCAGCAACTTCGCTTTTTCATCTAAATCAAGTTTTGTTAAATTAAGTTCATAATTATATTTTGATGATAATAGTTCGGTTTCCTTATCATATGTCGCTTTAAGTTTCGCATAATCATTTTTTGCATCATCCAAAGCCTTCTTCTGATCTTCCGCGCTTAACCTGGTTAGTTCCTGATTCGCATAATCACTAACTGCTTTGGCTCTGTCTAATCTTTCTTTCCAGTATTCCTCCTGCAATTTGAGCAGCTCATAATCA
>CAYLTM010000048.1:11838-16246 GCA_964386495.1 uncultured Leptospirales bacterium | reverse complement strand
TCGTAACTATAATTAAAATATACAGGATTTCCATCCGCTCCTATTCTCGCATTCGTTATTAATCCGCTTCCACCATTAACTCCAAGCATATCTTTAGTATGATACTGGTTTGCGGCATCACCCAATACTGTATTGAATCTTGTAATAATTTCATTCCATGTTGTTATTTGAGCTGTTACAACATTAAGTAAATTCTGATTTTTGATATTTTCATCCGAATCCGAATAGTTCACATCAATCAGCCCATCGTTGTTGCTATCCATTCCAGCTTTGTATTCGGTCAACCAAGATAAATTCTCTAATGCTGTTTTATATGCTGATGATCCAGCTATCATCATTTCCCTTATGCTGGATGTGTAATCATCCCATACCTTAGTCTGCTGATCTGTATATCTTTCCAACTCTGACTTTGAGTTAGCATAGTTTTTATCTGCTTCTAAGAGTTTCTGATCCCAAAGTTCATTTCCTTCATATATTTGAGATTTTAGCTTTCTGTTCCATTCATCCCTTTTTTTACGAAGCTCTTCATATGCTTCTTCCCAAAGCTTGTCATTTTCTGTTATACTTTCTTCGCTTTTTCTCTCCCAATCCAAACGGGCAGCAATCAGCTGGTTCTCTGCGTTTTTCCAGGCTGCCATACCTTTATCTATCATAAGACTAATATCTTCAGTTTTAACAGCTACATCATCAGAACTTAATACTTTTCCATCTCCGACATTACTTATATTTTCAAGTAAATTGTTTGCTTCGTTTTCTGTTCCTTCAAGGATTCTCCCTACTATTGCGGATGCTGAACTTTCTTCACTCGATTTTCTTAACGATTCGGTGTCTTCAAATTTCTCAAATTGGTATTTATTCTTTGCGTTTCTTACATAAATATCAAGTTCTATAGCCTGTTCTTTCCTTAATACTGCTAACCTTGCATTTATACTCTTTTCCAGTTCATTAACATATTCATCGCTTCTTCCTTGATAACCTTTTAATATATTAGCTTTTAACTCTTCCTGTTTTGAGTTTTCTTCAATTACAAACTTTGTTATTTCACCATTCCATATTTTCATCCACTCATCAAATACACTATTAACTGTATTTTTATAACTTTCTTTATCCTGTTGATATTCTGTACTACCAGTTATTTCATCAGCCTTTGCTTTTGCTTTTCCGATTATATTATCGAGTTCGGTCTTACTTATAATCTGATAGGAAACAGTTATCTTTTCCGCTCTTCTTTCCGCTTCCTTTTTATCTACATCCTTTAGAAGTTCATTTTTAAGTTCGATTTTCTTCTTCTCAAACTCTTTCAAAAGATCATTTTTAAGTTCGTCAGAAACAACATTACCTTTTGTAGCTTTTACGGATACTTGATTAATCATATTGAGGCTTTCAAGCTCCCAATCTGCTACGATCTCGTCCACGCCCATTTCTGCCATCTGCCGCCATTTACCATCATCAAGCTCTTTTGACGCGCTGCGGTAATAACCTTCCAATTCTTTTTTGGACTCATCGGTTGATTTAAATTCTAAATTTTTTGCATCTAGGTTGAGACAGGGTAAAAAAAGTGGGACGATCAATGTAATTTTTACAAATTTCAAAAGAATGTTTTTGATAAAAGAATTCATTTTCTTACCTCATTTTCTTTGTTCATGCATATCTTCCAGTTAAGCGACTATAGTATTTTTCATATTCGTTTACGTATTTTATTAAACTCTGTTTGCCGGTATTCGACTCATAAGTTTTTTTTGTATTATAACTAATTATTGAGTTAACGTTGTTTTTGAGATTAGGTTTATTTATATTTACTGTAGCAGCTATTGTACTGTCTTTAATTGTATATCTGGAGGGATCATGATTCTTTATTTCGGAATTTACGGAAAATTTCTTGTCTTCAATATATTCATTATATATTATCGTTTCTTCTTTAGCCCGCAACTCCGCTTTCCGTATCTCATCTGTGTCTGCAAGGCTATCATCTCTAAAGCTTTCTACATTAAAAGAAATATAAATATCTGAACCATCAACAGGAGCAATAATCTCCTGCAAAGGAGTGCAATCATATCCATAAACCCCGCTTTTTATTAAAATAAAGAGCAGGGTTAATATAATAATATTTATATAACTTTTCATGCAACCTCTTTCTACTCCCATCATTTTTCTTTAAACTTATGTCAATCATTTTTTATAAAGAACTTTGGGAATATATGTAAAATACATATTTTGGAATACAATATTCCTGATATTATTGTTATTGCGAAATCAAATCCAAGAACACTCCCCTCAGAGGCAAACAGCATTGGAATTAATCCCAATATTGTTGTTTTCGTTGTTATATTAATTGCTCTTTTTCTATCATTAACTATTTGTAAAATAACATCTTCACTACTTTTTATCAATTTACCATGTGTTTTTAGCATTTGATCAATAAATAAAATTGTATTATTTACAGCTATTCCGCAAAGTACAAGAAGTCCTAAATATACAGCTATTGTGATGCTTCTTCCTGTTAGATAAAGGGTGATAATTGAACCGGTAAATGCGGTTGGAATTGCAAAAAATATATATATTGGGATCATTAGTGATTCATATATTACAGCAACTACAATATATATTAACGAAATAGATATTATTAACAAGAACATTGTCTCTTTTAGATCATCATTTTTGTTTTCAATATTTTTCCCAATTTCAACTTCATAGTCTTCAGGGATTTTTATAAGTTCGACTGTTTGTTTAATTTCAGATACTAATTTATCAATAAATCTAGTAGACGGAGTAACTGAAATCATTTCAAACCTGGTTTTTTCCTTTCGCCAGATAGTAGATATTGATTTATTTTTTATGATTTCTGACAATTCTCCTAGATGTGTTATTGATCCAGATTTTGTAAGCATCGGCAAATAACGGAGTATATTAATATCATACTTATTTTTATCACCAGTAATACATCGAATATCAATCTCTCGTTTATCAATAAATTTAGATATTACAGGACCATAAAAGGTATTTCTTATGTATTCCGCAACTTCCATATTATTTAATCCAATCTGATCAATTTTATCATTATTAAGATTTATTTCGTATTGAGGTCCACCTTCACGGTAACGATATATCACATCCTTAATTTTGTCGTTCCCATAAAGATTTTTTACAAGACTATCAGAAATTTCTCTAATAACTGCAATATCTTTACCTTTTATTTCAATGTTAATATTGTTTGATTCGGATTCATCACGACCTTTTTCAAAAATTAAAGATGCGCTTTCTGGAAGAACCGTTCTTTCTCTTATTTTTTCTATTATTTTATCTTTTTCAGCATTATTACCAAGTTTAATTATAAAACTACAATGACCTTTTTTTATGTCTGACGAAACAGAAGCAATGCCTTTTTCGCTCATAATTATTTTCTCTATACTATTCACCAAATCAGAAGTACGATTAATATCTATTCCTGTTTCCAAATCAAGTGTCGCATAAATTTCGTTCCTCTCAAATAATTCTCCATAATTATTTGGAATTCGACTAAACAGAAATATGGAAAGAATTCCTAATATAAACCATATTGGAATATATATACTATTTTTAGTTGTAATAATTTGTCTTAACTGTTTTGCTAATTTATCAATATTTCGAAATTTTAATCCTTTAATACTGTTTTTATAAATGAAATCTAATTTATACATAAATTTAGAATCTTCTATTTTTAATTTATTGATATAAAAATTCTTGAGGAAAAATGGAATTATTATCATTGCACCAAAATAGGAAGACAACAAAGAAACAACAAATGCGCCGGATAAGTCTTTATAAATATCGGTTGAAGTATTAAACACTAAAAACGGTAAAAATATACATATTGTAGTTAATGTCGATGCTAAAATTGGCGTGTTAATTTCATCAATAACAAGTTTACAAGATAAGGCGCTGTCTCTATTTGCCTTATATTGGTCATTGAATTTTTCTATGAAAATAATTCCGTTATCTACGAGCATTCCTACAGCTACTGCAAAACCTGATAAAGATATAAGATTAAATGAAATACCGGACAATGAAAAAAATATTATTACACAACAAACAGAAATAGGCATCGTTATTAGTATTGCTATTGACTGACGTAAAGATTTTATATATATTATTAGTATAAGAGCTGCTAAAAACCCACCAATTAGAATACTCATAATCAGGTTTAATATTGCCTTTTTAATAAATATTGCTTCATCGTATGATACTTCTATATTTATATCCGATGTTTTAATTGTATCGATTAATTTATTAACATTTCTTGACAAAATTATTGTATTGGCAAGTGAAGCTTTGAATAAGTATAAGGAAATTGTTTCTTTTCCTTTTTCTCTAGATATTGAATCTCTTTCTTCAGAATACTCATCAATATGAGCAATGTCCTTCAATAATA
>CAYLTM010000048.1:9644-11675 GCA_964386495.1 uncultured Leptospirales bacterium | reverse complement strand
GCGAGGTTTCATTACTTAAATATACCGGCAATTCGTATATATCATCAATATTTTTAAATCGCCCTTCCAGTACAATACCAACTTCTTTGTTTTCACCAACCTTTCCTATGGGCATGTTTATGTTACTCAACCGTATAACTTTTCTTAGAAGCTCATAATCTATTTTTCTCGAAACTAAATTTTCCGGATCAGCTCTTATAACAATTTCTTTCTTGAATCCACCACCTACTATTACTTCAGTTATTCCATCCATTCGTTTAAATTTACTTTTCAGAATATCTTCAGCATATTCTCGCAAATTATTTACACTAATTTTATCACTGGTGAGAGAAATAATAATTGCAGGTTTATCGTTATTATTTCCATTGAAAATTTCTGGCTCCTGGACATCCCGGGGAAATCCGTTTTTTACTATATCAATCGCTGAACGAACATCTAGTATTTTATTTTTTAAGTCAAGACCAGGTTCGAATGTTATAAATATTTTAGCTTCATCATCCCTTGTTGATGATATACATTCTTTAATTCCACCAACCAGTGATAATGATTCTTCAATAGGTTTTGTAATTACATTTTCAATTCTCCATGGCGACTGTCCTGGATATTTAATAACAATAGTTATTGTATTGACTTTTAATTCTGGCAACAATGTTAATGGGATATTAAACAGAAAAATAAATGATACTATGACTATTGAAGAAACAATCATTATAACTGTAATTTTTTTTTCCAGTAGAATAATAAATAAAGACTTCATAAAGATTTGTTTTTATTGTTAGTGTAATAATAGAATGTCGGCAGAAGATATAATACTATAAATGTTGAAAAAACAAAACCTCCAATTACTGTTATTCCGAGCGGAGTTTGAAGATCCTCTCCCTGTCCTGATGAAAAAGCCAGGGGTGTTGCTCCAAGAATGGTAGTGATCGATGTCATCAAAATCGGCTTTACCCTTTCTTTGCATGCATTATAAACCGAATCTTTTAATAACAAACCATCTGCGATATTATCATCCATTTTACCAAGAAGTACAATTGCATTATTGACAACAATACCAACCAACATAATCATTCCCATCACCGAAACTATATTAATTGTATTACCTGTAAGTTTCAAGGATACAAAAATTCCAATAGCAGAAAGAGGAATTACACTCATAATAAGAAAGGGTTTTGTTACTGATTCAAATTGTGATGCTAATACCATATAAACTAAAATGATTGAGAGTATTAATGATATTATAAATTCTTTTGAAGATTCTTTCATTTCGTAGTATTCTTCCGGATAATCTATTTCAACATTATTAATATTTTTTAATACAGATTCCTTTATTTCCCTTATTATATCTTTTTTAGAATTAACTTTATGGAAAAAACTTAGCGGATATATTCTTTTCTGATTATTCCTTATTATTTTCTGGTAACCTTTTCTGTTGTCGATAGAAATAAAACTGTTAATATATACCAGTTCACCTTTTTCATTTTTTATCATCATATTAAGCAAAGAATCTATACTTTTCCGGTCTTTTCTTTCATATCTTATTTTTATTGGAACCTGATCATCTAACTGATAATAAAAACCTATTGCTTCTCCCTTAATAGATGCTGATAACATATTAGACAACATTTCCGCAGAAACATTATTACTTGCCATTTTTACTTTATCAATTACAATAAGTAACTCATCATCCCTGTTTATAGAATTATAGTCAATTTCGTAATTTTTCTCAATTTCTTTGTTATTTTTCAAAAGCTCTGTAAACTCAAATAAATCATTATCGCTTTCAGTAATTGTATAGAAAATATTATCATTTTTAATAAACTCAAATAAAGTCGATATAATATTAACAGGTTCATAATCAATTTTTATTTTTTCACTGACCAATATTTTGTCTTTAATATAATTAATAAATTCATCAGTTTTCATACTACGATTACTTTTCAGGAAAACATGTAGTTCACCGGTTGATCTACTTTTACTTTTGCCAAAATATTCGGTAATATCTTTCGGATTTAAACCAATACGGCAAAA
>CAYLTM010000048.1:8825-9607 GCA_964386495.1 uncultured Leptospirales bacterium | reverse complement strand
CTATTGGCGTACCTTTCTCAGCGTTAACATTGATTATAAAATATCCATTATCCATTTTTGGAATAAATTCAACACGCAATGTATAGAGCAATATTCCAGATATGACCAAAATCAGTATTGTGTATATAATGCTGCGTTTTATGTTTTTTAATGTTATATCAATTCGTTTTAAATACATATTTTCTAATTTAGAATATAATGCGTCTCCTTTGCCCATTTTTCCCTTGAATCTATCAATAAATAAAAGTATTTTAGAAATATGCTTGTTACTTTTTGTATTATTTACCAATAAAATATATGATGGTATAAAGGTTATTGCCATTATGTATGATATTATTTGAGCAATAGAAATAGTGAAAGCTAATTGAAAGAAAATAATACCTATAATACCCTTTAAAAACAATAATGGCAGAAAAACTACTAATGTCGTGATCATCGATCCAAATAAATGAATTTTTACGTCATCAACACCTTCTATGATAGCAAGTTCTGTATTATTCAATTGACCAATTTTACGATTAATCGACTCAACAATTACAATTCCATTATCAACTAGCATACCAGTTCCTAAAGCCAAACCACCAAGAGACATAATATTTAAAGAAATATTTTGAAGGTACATAAAAAACATCGTTATAACCAAAGATACAGGTATAACAATAACAATAGCTATTGATTCTAAAAAATTGCCGAGAAATATAAATATAATTATTGATGCTATTATCGCACCTAATATAGCTGAATTTGAAACACCATTTACTGATTGCTTTATTGTTTGAGAG
>CAYLTM010000048.1:7426-8815 GCA_964386495.1 uncultured Leptospirales bacterium | reverse complement strand
TTTTCTTTAAGCCTTGACAATTCACTTATAACTTCTTCACTAACCTTAACTGTATTTTTTCCACTCTCTTTGATAAGTGATAAACCAATACATTCTTCTCCATTTATTATCGCTATATTATTTAGGTCTTCAAAGCTATCGATTACTTCAGCAACATCTTTAATTTTGACTTTGCCTCCATTCTCGCTTATTTTTATTGTCGTTTCTTTTATGTCCTCAAGCGTTTTGAATTCACCTATAGTTCTTATCAGAATCTCTTTATCATTTATATTAATATAACCTGCCGGCATGTTATAGTTTGATTGAATTACTTTGTTCTTAATTTCTTCCACTGATAAAGAATATGCATACATTTTTTTGCTGTCAACGGATATTAAAATCTCTCTTTCCTGTCCGCCTATTATTTTTACATTTCCAATTCCATTGATTCTCTCAAAAAATGGTTTGATTTTTTTTTCTGCAATATATCTTAATTTATTTGTATCGTAAACCTTGCTTTTTATTGTCATTTCAATTATCGGCTTTGAAGCTGGGTTAAATTTTGTTACAATCGGCTTTTCCGCATCCTGTGGAAGCAATCCCTTTGCTTGATCGACTTTTTCCCTTAAGTTTATCAGTGTCCCATGTAAATACAATCCTTACAAGACTCGCTCCTTCGATTGATTCCGAATATATTCGCTTTAATCCATTAACACCTCCGACTGTTTCTTCAATTTTCTTTGTAATTAATTCTTCAATTTCGGTTGGGGATGCTCCTTCATATAATGTAATTATTGAAAGTTCAGGATACTGTATTGGCGGCAAAATATCTATTTCTAATTTGTATAACGCAATCAGACCAAAAATCATAAATCCAATATAAACCATAATAACAGAAATTGGTCTTTTTATTATATTTTGAATTATCTTCATATTATAATGATGAGTTAAAATATCTAATAAAGTCTGTCTTTAAGTAATTACCCTTAGAATCTTTAATACCATTTTTCCCGCCTGCTATTTTCAATTTATAATAACATTCAAAATATAGACCATAAACATGAACAATTACAATATTTTTATTAACTAAATCTTGTTCTACCTTAAATATTTGAGGTGTGCTTGCTCCTCCTGGATCAGTTCCGTTATATATCTCTAGTGAATAGGTTATAGTATCCAAAAAGTTTATATTAGACATATCAGGAAGTACTGTATCGGTATTAAATATTATTTTAATTTTAAATACTTTTCTGTCATCGGGAACATCAACTGTTTGAAAATAGTAATACTGTGCACTTAAATCAAGCAACGCTTCGTCACTTAATTCTATTTCAGGATTTACCCCACTTGGTTGTTGATATATGTTTTCTACAAACAGATAATTTGAATATTGACCATTAATAAAAAAAG
>CAYLTM010000048.1:0-7416 GCA_964386495.1 uncultured Leptospirales bacterium | reverse complement strand
TTCTTGTTTAATAAATTTGAGCAAGGATCTTTTGCTGTATCCGATATTGATAACTGATAATATGATGCAATTGAAAAGACATCCGTTAAAGTGAGTTTAACATATGTTCCATCAGCTCCCCATTCATAAATATATGGAACATTTGGAGAAAAAGAAATTGAGTCTGAAGTCGAAATCTTCTCCATTTTCTCACTAAACTGTATTAGTATCACTGGATTTTTTTCTATATTATAATTAATCGTATTACTACTTAATAGTGTACTATCGAAATATACTCCAGGGACGCGACTTTCGGAAACAACAATGTTACCTTCTAGTGAAGGCTGCAATATATCATTTCCAACAGTAAAGGAAAATGTTTTTTCTCCAATTAGCGGATTTCCCGAAGCATCAAGAATACTACTATTTAAAGTAATGGTATATTTAACTTTATTAGTAAAATTCTCGATGGGAGTAAATACAAATGTTTTATCATCAATGAATTCTTTTTTACCAATAACCGAAGGAACAATAGAAAATCCGTTTTCTATACTCTCTTTTTTTATTGCTTCTGAAAATGTAATTTTAACATAACCTTTCTCCGATACATTCATTAATCCATCTGTCGGATAAGTCTCAATTATTGTAGGATTTATAAAATCTTCTCCGACATAAAAATCAGAAAAGAAGTCCTCTTTTAAATTATTTCCATAAATATCTTCAGCTTTTTTTGTTACACATATTGTATACTTATGACCTAGTTTTAGCTTTTCTTTAAGATCATAAAAAAGTTTATTTTCTTTCCACCGGAAAACACCAATCGGAGTATGGTTTTTTGACGATATAGAAACACTTTCTTCAGTCAGAGATTTATTCATCTTCTCAGAAAATTTGATATAAAGGGATTCAGTCTGTTGAGGAACATTTGAATTACTTTTTGGAAAATAACTATCAATTTTTGGCGAATCCATATCTTCACTGCATCTGACAAATAATGAAATTATAATAATAACAAAATAATATTTCCTTCGCATTCTATTCCTTCACATAAAAAATATATTCTTTATCACCTTTCATTGGATTACCGGAAACACTTGTAATATTACCCTCATTACCTTTTAATGTTAGTTTATAAGTATTTCTATCCGATATAGCGCTAAGCTTAACTACAACAACTGATGATGATGCCGGTTCCCATAAAATTGACTTAACTGCACCTTTAAATGTTGTGTTTATTCCATTTAAATATTTTATTGATATAGAACCCGGAAAAGTATATTTATTAATATCTTCATCAAAGGTAATTCTTATATAATAATAATCTATTCCTGGTTTTTGAATATTAGTTATTGTATTTTCGATTAAGGTTTCTGATGATGGAAATGTATTTGCATCGTCAATTATTAATGATGTTATATCAGGTTGACGAGTATTGGTTCCGTTTACAACAAAATAATACATATAACTATTTTCAACATGATTTCCTTCCAAGTCCATTACTTCATTATTAATTCTTAATTCATATTTCTGATCTATATTCAAAAAACTGCTAAATATTATTTGACATTTGTTATCTGTATTCCATAGAACATTATAGCTAATAACAGGAACAAAAGATATCGCTTTCTCAAGTGATTTCTTATTGATATTCTCATTAAATAGTAATGTCAAATTTGTATTCTGTTCCAATCCCTGAAATTGTGTATAGTTTTCAGAGGATATCCAATTTATATTTGGATTGTCACAAGATGTAGCTTTTAACAACAACAAATATGGTTTCTCAAAATCTTCTCCAGCAATAAAAAAATAATCATTATCGCTTATAAATTTAATACCATTAATATCCTCTGCATTTGATGATACCTTAACGTTGTAAACCTGTCGAAATTCATATCGATTATATGTGATGTATTCGAGGATTGTTGAATCAGAATTCCATGAGAAATATCCATCATTCGCAGGACTTAAGGAAAAAGCTCGTTCTACAGATGTCTTGTTCATCTCTTTACTAAATTGGATTTTTAGTTTACCATCTAATGGAAAGGAATTATTATATGATGGATAAAACGAATTGATTTCCGGTGGCTGTAAATCATCACCAACAAAAAAACCCACACTTTTCATGTTAGTAATATTATTCCCGGAAGAATCTTCGGCATCTGTACTTATTATATACTTATAGTATGAACCATAACTAAAAGGTAATTCGGGTTTGAAAACCATTGTCTTATCATTATCAGTCCAGCTTATTTGCCCAGCAACATTTTCATTATTAAGTGTAATACTAAATGCGCCTGCCGTTTTATGAATATTCATCTTTTTTGAAAACTTGATTTTTATCTCAATATGTTTTTCTACTATGGAATGATGCTTTGGGTAATATTCTTTAATCGTAGGTAAATTATCTTCAAATAAACAACTTGATAATAAAATAAATGGCAATAATATCAAAACTATTTTGCTTTGCATGCTACCCTCATCGATTCTTTTAAAAGAGATAAATTGGATATTGCTATGTCTTCATTTTCATCTAAACCATTATCGACGATATAACCATCTTCGATTTTTTCTAATACCCCTATTTCCTTCAAATAAATCAAATTGTTTTTTATACAATATACTACTGCTTTTTTGTTGTCAACATCTTTAACAGTTTTTTCTGGTATAAAAATAACATTTTCTATTTCACGAACAAATATTTCAGCTCGAGCAAACATACCTGGTTTAAGTAATTCATCCTGATTATTTAAAAATATTTTAGTTTCTATCGATCTTGTTGAAGGGTCAACTACTGGACTAATAAGAGCTATTCTTCCATTGAATTTTCTTCCTCCAAGGGCATCAACAACTACTTCAACCGCCATATCTTTTTTTACTTTTTGAATATCATTCTCATTTATAAATATAATTAAATATACCGGATTAATATTTACTGTAACAAATAGTTCTTTATCTTTAGCTACTCTTTCCCCCATCTCGATACTTTTTTGTGCAACAACCCCGCTTATCGGTGTTCTTATAAATGATGCTTTCTTGTTATACTCAAGAATTGCAATTTCTGATAAAATTTTATTTCTGGAGGCTTCTACTGTTTTTAATTCCTCCTGTTCAATTTTAGTATTAGTTAATCTCAATATTTGAATATCAGTTAACTTTGTTTTTGGATTTTTCTTTCTAAATTTAACAATATCTTCGTTTTTAAAACCATGAGAAATAATTTCTAAATCCTGTTTCGCTTTAACATATTGATTTTTAGCTTGAAAATAAGAAGTTTTCAAATCCTCTATTTGAACATCTGATATGCCACCAATTTTATGCACTTCTATCTTACGGTTTAAGGTGGCTTCTATTGTTTTGCATGCCATTAGTTTATCATTTAATTCCAATTCGGTCTTCTTAATTGATTTCAAATGAAGATCGGTATTATCTTCTGCCTTTCTCAATTTTTCTTTTGTTAAAGAAACATTTGCATCAATAGCCTCTAATTCACTATACATACTTCTTATTTGTAAATTAATTTCACTTTTATCTAATGTTGCCAAAAGATCGTTTGCTTTAACCTTATCTCCTTTTTCTACATATATTTTCTCTATTTTTCCATCTATTTTTGATGAAATAGTCGCTTTATCCTTATATGATATTGTCCCGATAGACAGTATTTTTATTATTGACTTATCTCTTTTTGTTCGATAACAATCAACTTGTAATATATTATCGTTTTTACTACTATCTTTTTTTTTATAATCCTTAAAATTGTAATATAATCCAAATATTACTAACCCTAAAAGAGATATTATAGTTACTATTTTAAATATACTTTTCAATGTCTTACTCGCTTGGATTTATTATTTCAGTTCCAAAAAAATAATGAAGTTTATACATGTTATTTATTAAATTTACTTGGCTATTATATACTTCCATCTTAGCCTTTTTTGCTTCAACATAAACATTTATTAAATCAATATGAGTAATTTCGCCGGTTTTCCTTCTGACCTCTTCGATCGCAATTTGTTTATTTATTACATCATAATTTTTTTCAGCTATGTTCTTCATTTCGAGGATTTCATCAATTGAATTAAATTGCCTCTCTATACTATATTTAACCTGTTCCTTTAATGCATCTGTTTGCATTAATGTTGTCTTATAACTAGATTTGGCGGATAAATTTCTTGAGTAAAAATTAGGATCATTTAGAACATCTACTTGCGCGTTTTGACTTCGAGTTTTCAATGTTCCATTATTACTTTCATTGTATGAATCGGTTAACGATTGCGAATTTGAAAAAGCACTAAACGAAACAGTTGCTCCAACCCCCCACTTTTTTTGATTTAATGGAAACTCCTCTCCTGTGTAACCATAATTTGTAAATATTTTTACGTCCGGAAACATTTCACGATTGGACAATATTAAAGAATATCCATTTTTTATTAGATTATTCTTATTGCTAATTATATCATAATTATTAGTTATATTAGGATTTTTCCTTGTTGTTTTCATTTTTTCATAGTTTATCAACATTTTTGATAATGTCGGAATTTTTTTCTCAATATTAGGAATTCCAAAAAATTGTATTCCTGACAAAGTTTTTAATTCAACAGCAAGATCATTCAATTCGTTCTTAAGTTTTTTTTCTGAATATATGGCTTCGTATAATTTTGAATCCAATTTATATACATCTAAATCCGTAGACATTCCGAGTTTTCTTTCAGTTAAAGCAATTTCCTTTTGCTTTTTTATTGTATTCATCAAATCATTATTTAATTCAATCTCTATTGACTTTAATATCAGACTATAATAACAGCCAACAACTGACATTATTATTTCATTTTTAGCTTTACTATACTCATTTTTTAAAGATAATATTTCAATCTTTTCAATATCTCTTGAAATAAATGTTTCACCACTTGTTTTGACAATATAACTCACTTCTGCATATGCTGACATATTATCCATATCCGTAGATTGATAATTGTTTTGCTTCTGTTGCTCATATTTTAATGAAACATCTGGTATAAACTTTTTGTAATTTTCTACATACGTTATTTCGCTTATATCGATCTGGGTTTTTAATGAAATTAATTTCTCATTCGTTTTTATTGTATTTACTGTAACATCATTAAGCGTTATTACTTCACCAGCATATAGAATATTACTTATTAGTAATAGCAGTATAATTAGTAGTACTGATATCGATTTCAATGTTATTACTCTACTAATGTTTTATCAATTATATTTGCTATATCCATAGCAGCTTTTTTTTGGATACTTGACATTTTAATATCAGAATAACCTAACATATTTACTTGATAAATATTGTTTTTTAATTTACTGTCATAAATCGTCAGAAAAACCATATATGAACTTTCTATATCATTAATAAGATCTCCCTCAGAAACATATATATCTATTTCGATAAAGTAGTTGCTTAAAATATTTTCATTAGTATTTGTTAAATATGAAGAAATGTTTATGTTTCTGTTTACTAACTCAAATATTACAGCTTTACAATATTGTTCACTAATATATATTTCATAGGATTCAGGATGCACCCTTACACTTTTAATATAGAAGGAATCGGATTTTTTTATAGTTCCGTATCTTGACGGCGTAACATCTACTAGGTTTTTAGAACAATTTAATAATAATACTATTATTAATACAAAAAATACTTTACTTCTCATAATAATTCTCCCACTTATCTATTGCCTCAATCATTGTTTCATTAATTTCTACTCTTTCTAGCATATTATTTTCACGATAAATATCTGCAATATTCTTATGAATATTTTTTAAATACGCGTAGTATCCCAATGATTTATGATAATAATATAATGCATTAGGAATATCTTTCTTTACATAATAAATATTTGCTAAAAGATAAATAGAGATTAAATCATTCGGATATTCATTACATAGTGAAATTAATATTTTTAATGCTTCATCAGGTTTCCCCTTTTTTATATACCATTGAGCTTTAATTCTATTTATCTCTAAATAATTTGCTTTGAATGTTTCATTTTTTTCACATAATGAAAAGAAAGACTTTTCATTTTCCAAGAAAAAGTAAATTTTTGCTAACAATAAATATGATTTATTATTCTTTTTATTATATTCTATACTTTTCAGCAAATGTGATTCAGAAACAGTTAAATTATTTTTTGTGTATTCCTCAAAACCCAAAGAAAATTGATAATCAGATTTCTCTATATCTTCACTTGAACAACAAATATTTATTGATAATATCGCAATAAAAAATATAATCTTATTTTTCATCATAATCCAACATCCTCAATCAATAGAGACGAGGCTTTCGACATCAAATAATTATTTTCAAATTTATTTTCAAAATTGTTGCTTATATCAACGTTTACTAATTTCTTTAGCCACATTTTATTTTCGTCATCATATATATGATCATAATAATATAAAATTATTATTTTAGGACTATTGCTATTACTAAACATATAATCAAAAGTGTTATAATTTATTGATGACGAACTAATAATTTTATTTTCAGAATCGAACAATTTAGCTGATAATGATATCTGTTCAATACCGTATTGGTAGTTTCTTTTAATATTTGACTTTTTAAATTTTTCGCTGTCAATTTCTGATGTCAATTTAATAGTTTCATTTTTAACAAAATCAATAACCAGCTCGTAATCGTATGAGTTCTTTTTATTATTATCTTCATCATCATACTTATAAAAATAAATGTTTTTCTCCTGTTCCAAAACCACAAACTTATTTTTTTGATTCAGACAACTTATTACCGCATTTCCAATCGATCTTTTAATCTCTATATTTTCTATAGAAATTGTTAACTTAATTACTTTAGATTCAAAATTTCTTAAAGGTGCGTTGTGATTATTCTTATAGGGTATTTCAATCTCTTCTTTTTCGATTTCAGAATTTGGTTTTGAATTTTTCCCAAAGCAGGAAATAAACATTATACTAAACACTAATGTTATGATTATAATTTTCCATTTCATAACGATACACTCTTTTTGTAATAATATTGAATTTTACAGATATATTTATATGTTATTTTATTGTATAATTATTATCAACAACACCTAATATTTTTTGCAAACTAAAGATTGAAAATCATAATTATATTCAGTCATCATTTTATTATCGGAAAATAATTAGCAATTTTGAATGTTTAATCAATTTATTTTTAGTTTATGAAAAAAATTCTTATTTCTAACTTAAAATGCATACACAAATTGATTTGATGGTAAAAATAATTGATTAATAATAGATGATTTTTAAATTTCATGTTGACAGAAATAAATTCATACAGCTAGACTGTTTATTATATTTTATAAATTAGTAATTTTCCAATATAATAAATTCAGAAGGAATATATGGCAAAAAAAACAATGTTAAATGATGAAATAATTTCAGTTCCAGAGCTTTATACAAATATTGAAA
>CAYLTM010000047.1:18510-22860 GCA_964386495.1 uncultured Leptospirales bacterium | reverse complement strand
AATTCATTGGCTTCCGAGAAATTCTCAAGCAAAGATAATTTACCAATGTTGATATTAACCGACGATTTAATCATAATAAACTCCGATTTAGATTTTTTGAAGGGTTTATAGGATTCGTAGAAAAAGACCCTCTATTAATATATACGATTAAAATTCGAAAATGAAAAAAAATTTTGCAAAAATTTTGCAAAAAATATCAAACTAATTAATCAGGAATGCTAATACTTTAACCGATTTGACTTGACATTGAAATTAATAATAGTCTTAATTGTAATCGACTATTATTTAGAGGGAAAATTATGAATATTCTTCCATCAGGGCAAAGATCAAGAAAAACAGGAATGCTTCCCGGAACCCTTATTCATATTGGTGCGAAAACCAATGAAGCCGTTAATATTACATGTTTTGATTATAACCAGGATAATTACACCATGAAGGATGACATCTCTGTTGAAGATGCTCTGTCGCCAATTCCTGAAAACTATACTAGATGGATAAATGTTTCTGGCGTTCATGAAATTTCTATAATATCGAAAATCGGCGAACATTTCGGTATTCATCATCTGGTTTTAGAAGATATATTGAACACGCAGCAGCGTCCAAAATTTGAGGATCATGACGATTACATTTATATTGTTCTTCGTGAGCTTTATCTTAATAAGGAAACAAAAGGAATCCGTTCTGAACAGGTTAGTCTTCTGATCGGGCAGAATTATCTCGTATCATTTCTTGAAAGACAGGGTGAGGTTTTTGATCCTATTCGGAACAGAATAATTTTCGGAAAGGGGCTAATCCGTAAAAACGGCAGCGATTATCTCGCTTACGGATTAATCGACACTATTATTGATTATTACTTTCTGATACTGGATGTGTATAGTGAAAAAATCGAAGATATGGAAGATGAATCTCTTGCTGATCCTAAACCGGAAACCCTTTCCAGAATACAGAAACTTAAAGGTGATATGATAACTCTTCGGAAAGGTATATGGCCGTTAAGAGATGTCATCGTTTCTGTTGAACGGTCAAATTCCAGATTAATTAATGATGTTAATAATATTTATTTTAAAGATGTTCATGACCATGTAATTCAAGCGATGGATTTGCTTGATATTTTCCGAGACATGCTCGCCAGTTTCACGGATGTTTATCTATCGAGTATGACTTTTAAATTGAATGAGGTTATGAAGGTTCTCGCTATCATATCGACGATATTCATTCCATTGACATTTATCGCTGGAGTATATGGAATGAATTTTGAGTTCATGCCTGAACTTCGAAAACCTTGGGGCTACCCGCTAATAGTATCTATTATGTTTTCGTTGGGCGTTGTTATGCTCATAATTTTTAAAAGAAAAAGGTGGTTGTAATATCGTAGATATTCAGATAGAAATTTCTAATCTATTATTTTTTTGATTATTAACACTTATTAATATATTTTTTTATATGGAGACTTATGGAAAAAAATCTTCACGACAGCCTGGAAACCTTGATTGATCTTGCTATTAAAGAAGATCTCGCGGGATGTGATGTTACAAGCGAAGCCATTTTTAAAGATAATGATAATAGCCGTGCGAAAATTATCGCGAAGGATACAGGTGTTTTTTGCGGCGGTTTTGTTGTTGAACAAGTCTATTCGAAGATTGACACATCTGTCGTTGTTAAGGTTTTAGCACGAGATGGTGACAAACTATCGAAGGGTACTGTTGCTGTTGAATTATCCGGTCCTACAAAGTCGCTGCTTGCCGGCGAACGCATATCGTTGAATTTTATTCAGCGGATGAGCGGTATTTCAACAATGACCTCTGGTTTTGTAGAGCTTGTTGACGGTACAGGTATAAAAATTCTTGATACAAGGAAGACACTTCCGGCGTTTCGTTTCATAGATAAATACTCTGTAAAAATCGGCGGCGGCACGAATCACCGTATTGGACTTTTCGATATGGTGATGATTAAAGACAATCATATTAAGTCAGCCGGGTCGATTACGAACGCTTTTAACATGGTCAAGGCTAAATGGAACGATAAATATAAAATAGAAATTGAGACGACAAATCTTGATGAAGTTAGAGAGGCTGTCCAATGCGGTGCTTATGTGATTATGCTCGATAATATGGACAGACCCGCTATGATTGAGGCAATAGAGATTATTAATGGTGTTTCAAAAATTGAAATTTCCGGAAATATGACCGCTGATAAAATTATAGCATTGAAAGATTTAAGGATCGATTATATATCACTGGGAGCATTAACTCATTCGGTTTCCGCATTTGATTTTTCTATGAAGTTCGATTAGCTGAAATTTCCATATGGATTATTTTCACCCGCTTATAAAAGAATGGTTTTTCGAAAAGGTCGGTGTTCCGACTGATACTCAATTGAAAGCCTGGGAAAAAATTTCTCAGGGTGATTCTGTTCTTATTATTTCTCCGACAGGCAGCGGAAAAACTCTGTCGGCTTTTCTCTGGGCGATAAACAATTTCGCGGAGGGATACTATTCCACCGGATCTACAGCCATACTATATATCTCTCCGTTGAAAGCTCTTAACAATGACATTCGAAAAAACCTTCAAAGACCTCTGGCTGAATTGTCCGGTTTTTTTGAAAAACGCAATAAAACTTTTCCAGTAATTAATGTTCACACAAGAAGCGGCGATACTCCTTATAATGAGCGGCGTTATTTTTTGAAACATCCGCCGGAAATTCTCGTTACCACGCCGGAAAGTTTAAACATTATGTTGTCGTCACGCGGCGGTGCCGGTATACTCTCTCAAGTTAAGCTTGTTGTCTTTGATGAAATTCATGCGATCGCCGGCAGCAAACGCGGTGTCTATGCCATGAGTGCAATTGAACGGCTTGTTTTTTTAGCTGGTGATTTTCAGCGCGTTGCATTATCCGCGACTGTTAATCCGCCTTCGATTATCGCTGATTTTTTCGGCGGTTATTCCCCGGTTATTTATCCGGATGGTGAATGTGATTTTAAAAAAAGAAATATTGAAACAATTAATATTCAGAGTAAAAAAGATTATTCTATAGAAATTAAATCTGTCACCAGTGATGAATCTGATGGTTCATTATATAATCGTGTCGCGCGTGAAATACGTGATGACCTTTCTGAAAATAGTTCTGTTCTGCTTTTTGGAAACAGCAGGAAATCCGCTGAGAAAATCGCCGGTGCTATCAATGAGGATCAACAGTCGCTCGCCGCCTATTCGCATCATGGGTCGTTATCAAAGGAGCTTCGGCTGGCGGTTGAAGAAAAACTCAAAAATGGCGAGCTTAAAGCTATTGCCGCGACCAACACGCTTGAGCTCGGAATTGATATAGGATTTGTCGATAAAGTTGTTCTTGTTCAGACACCATTTACTCTGTCATCCGCTATACAGAAAATAGGCAGGGCAGGGCATGGAGTCGGTGAGATTTCTAAAGCACGGTTGCTTACATCCGGGGGCAGCGATCTTATACGTTCAGTTGCCGCTGTTAATTGTATTCTGAAGAAAGAGATAGAGCCTCTCAGTATTCCTGAATGTCCGCTTGACGTTTTATCGCAGATAATTATGTCGATATGCGCGTTTGATACTGTTGCAATAGACAATGTTTTTACGCAATTGAAGTCCATGTACGCCTACCGCAATCTTTCTGAAAAATATTATAGGTTAGTGCTCGATATGCTCTCCGGAAAATATGAGTCTAGCCGCATTCGCGAGTTTAAACCGCGATTGTCTGTTGATTATGTTAACCGTACAATCACCCCTCTTAGAGGAACTCAGATGCTGCTTTTTATGAGCGGCGGAGTAATTCCAGATAGAGGATACTATACTGTTAGATTGCTTCACAATGGTGATAGAATCGGCGAGCTTGATGAAGAATTTGTGTGGGAGCGGAATATCGGTGATTCGTTCATCATCGGGACACAGCTTTGGCGTATTGTAAAGGTTGATCATAACAATGTTTATGTTGAGCAGTCCGGTTCCGGCGCGATGATTCCTTTCTGGAAAGCCGATGAAGTAAGCAGGGATTACTATTTTTCTGAAAAAATATGCCGTCTTTTAACAAGGCTTGATGATCTGTCTGACGATGCGGATTCAGTTAATTTATTGACTTCCGAATATTCTATTGATGCGGCAGTCGCTGTTGAGTTGTTAGATTTTTGCAGAAAACAAAAATCATTTACCGGCGCCCTTCCTGGTCGATATAAAATAATTATTGAGCATATTGATGATCCGCTTAACACAAAAGATATTCAGCAAATTGTAGTGCATACTTTCTGGGGAAAAAAAGTTAACTATCCTCTAGCGTTTGCACTTGTGTCTTTATGGAAACGGAATTATGACATGCTTGTCGAATGTTTCA
>CAYLTM010000047.1:9682-18500 GCA_964386495.1 uncultured Leptospirales bacterium | reverse complement strand
ATAAATAATGACAGTATTATTATGGTTCTTCCCAAAACATTTTCAACTGCGGAAATTTTCATTTCGCTCATGAATGAAGATATTGAATTGCTTCTGCGCGATTATTTGGAGACGACCGGATATTTTGCCGGCAAGTTCCGCGAGAATGCCTCGCGGGCAATGCTGCTTCCTAAAAGGAGTTTTAATAACCGAACACCATTCTGGCTGACAAGGCTAAAGTCTAAAAAATTGTTTGAAACGGTTCTTGACTTTGAAGATTTTCCAATTCTTTTGGAAACATGGCGGCAGTGCTTTATTGATGATTTCGATCTTGAAAATCTCAAAAAACTTTTGTTGGAGATTCATGACGGCATTATTCAAGTTTCTGAAGTTATTACTCATATACCGTCACCGATGTGTTCGGATATTATCTGGCAGACGATTAATAAATATATGTATCAGGATGATACTCCCGACACATATAAAAAATCAAAAATCACTAGTGATATTTTTTCAACAATAGTAAATTCCAATACCGGTAGACCGAAAATTTTACAATCTGTTATTGATGGCTTTGTCGCCAAAATTCAGCAGCTTGAAGATGGATATTTTCCTGTGAATAAAACGGAGTTTTATGAACTTGTTAAGAATAGACTTGCAATATCAAAAAGTGAATGGTCTTCATATTTGCAAAAATCTGAGGGCTGCAGTATTGCGGATGATATTCGTTTGTTTGTGAACAATTCTGTGACGGAAATTAAGTTTTCCAGTGCCGTCTATGAATTACATTTTTTGAATGATAATGTTTCCTTGATTGACTCATTATCTGAATACATTGATAATGATGATTCTAGAACAAATTTACATAAAGTTATAGAATCTTTTTTTTGTAATTGGCTAATGTATTATGGTCCTATTTCATACGAAACAATATCTGATATTTTTGGTTTTACCGACACTCATTTTCCATTATTTCTAGATATGATGATTGAATCAAAAAAAGTAATTTACGACGCTCTTATTGAAAATGATGACAATAAGTATTTTTGTGATATCGAAAATTATGAACGGTTGCTGCGAATAAAAAGAAAATTTAATAAAGTTTCGGTTACTCCGCTTCCTTTGGAATATTTGCAATTCTATTTAGCAATGTATAATGATATCGGCTGCGGGTCAACAAGCGATGACCTGAAGAATACCCTCGAAAAACTTTTCGGGTATCCGGCTAAACCTGATCTATGGGAGACGGAAATATTTCCCGCTAGAATATCTAATTATAAAACAGCATGGCTCGATGAAATATTTTCATCGACCGATATTTCGTGGTTTGGTGAGGGCGGTAAAACAATATCATTCTCATTCATGGATGATTACGATTTATTTATAGAGCGGAATGGAGATTATCTTCCTGATGGGAATTTTAGTGTTAATGAAATTGCCGCGATGAAAAATCTTTCATTAGACAAGACTGGTGATGCCTTATGGGAAAATGCTCTCAAGGGTAATGTGAATGCCGGCAGCTTTTCTTTTGTCCGCGATAAGATTCTGAAAAATTTTAAAAACAATAACAATAACCATCGTATAAATTTGAACAGCAGATGGAGTAGAACAATTGACAAGACCCTCTGGCGAAATTGTACCATTAATAATAATGATATGCTTGATGATATCGAACTTTCAAAAAAACGCGTGCGGCAGCTTATTCATCGTTATGGAATATTAACAAGACAATTATTCTATAAGGAGTTGCCGCTTCTTCAGTGGAGTAATATTTTTAAGGTATTGAAAATTATGGAACTTTCAGGAGAAATTATTTCCGGATATTTTTTTGAGGATATTGATTCGTTACAATTTATGACTCGTTCTAACATTGATTTTTTCATGAAATTTTCTGAAAAAAAGGACAGTGATTATTGTTATTTCCTGAATGCCGCTGATCCTGTCTCATTGTGTTCTGTTTTTGAAAAACAAAGTTTTTCATTGTTTCCATCAAGACGGAAAAATAATGTGATGTTTTTTTCCGGAAAAAATATAATCGTGTCTGCTTTAAATAGTTTCAAGCAAATTAATATTTTTGTAGAAGCTAATGATCCGATTCTGCAAAGAATAATCCCGCTTATAAAATTTCCGCTTGATAGAAATTTTAATCCTATAAAAATTATTACTATTGACATGATTAATGGTGAGAGTGCTCATAAGAGTCGATACTTAGATATCTTTTTATCCAATGGTTGGAAAGTCTGTTGTCAGAAATTGGAATTGTTTAGAAACTACTATTCGTAGTATACTTATCATAGAATGGTTATAAACAATAATTATAACTCTCCGCCCGCCTGCGGCGGGCGGAGGCGATAATGTCTTTGTAAAAACACTATCTGATAGGTATAATAGAAAAAAGTGGATTAATGATAAAAATATTTTTGACAAATGATCTGTAATTTTATTTAAGGGTGCTGGTGGTAAATTATGGAAGAAAAAAAATTGAAAGTATCGTTCCGACAGAAAAATCCTATTATTTGTCCAGTCTGCAACAATGAGATTTTTCGTGAGGAACTTATGTCCGGCGGCGGCAGACTTATTGCCGGTAAATTGACTGATGAACTTCGCCGTTGTTATGAGAAAAATGTTAAATATGGTAAAATATACCCAATGGCATATATGCTGAATGTATGTCCCCGCTGTTTATATACAGCATATCCGAAAGATTTTGAAAATCTACAGGCGGATGAACTTGATAAAATTCGAGGTGCGTCACAGGCAAGAGTAAATACCATAAAGAAATTTTTTGGCGATTTGGATTTTACAAATGATAGAACTCTGAAACACGGTGCGGCATCCTTTATGCTTGCTGTAGATGTTTATAATTTTAGAAATAAGCATGTTGCTCCTACTTTTAAAAAAGCGGTTTCATCAATTAGGGCAGCCTGGTTGTTTGCCGATCTGGCGGAGGAGTTTCCCGATAAACAGTTTAAGAAGATATCTGACTTTTTTTACTCTAAAACCTATATTTATTATCAGGCTGTTCTGGAACTTCTTACTAACGGAAAGGAGCCCGCTGAAGCCGCGGGTAATATGGGTCCTGACTCTGATAAGAATTGGGGTTACGATGGAATCCTGTATTTATACGCGTCTCTAACAATGAAGATAGGTGCGAAAGAACCTGATCTGAAAAAACGTATAGAAAATGTTGATCGAACAAAAAGATATTTAAGCAGAATATTCGGAATGGGTAAAGCCTCTAAAGATAAACCAGGTCAAATACTTGAAATGACCAAAGATTTATATGATACTATGAATACTTTGCTTGAACAATGGAATAAACAGTTGGCTGCTGAAAGCGAGGTTCCATTAAAAGAAGAATAGCCGTAGTTGTTCAGTATGACGGAACAGCATATTGCGGTTGGCAGTCACAGAATAATGGGAACACAATACAGAGCGAACTCGAGAATGCATATAGACTAATGACGAGGGAAAACGTCCGGATAACAGCGGCCGGCAGGACAGATACCGGAGTTCACGCCCTTGGACAGGTCGCACATTTTGACACGGACTCGTCTCATACACTACAGCGAATCGCAATGAGTATGAATGGTATTCTTCCAAAGGATATTTCCATAATTAACGCGTACCATGTTAATGATGACTTTAACGCACGGTTTGATGCCGTTGAAAGGAAATACGTCTACACAATATATAATCACCCCTTACGTTCGCCATTTATGTTGTACCGCGCGATGTGGCATAAGGACAACATTGATGTCTCCTATTTAAATGAGATCGCGGGTTATTTAACTGGTGAACATGATTTCGCGTCTTTTTGTAAAAAGGTGTCCGCGAATGATGTCAATACAGTCAGACGAATCAATAAAATTAAAGTGAAACGTCTGAAAAACTTTGTGAACATTTCCGTTAAGGGTACCGCTTTTCTGCACAATATGATTAGAACTATTGTCGGGACAATGCTTACGATGCACAAACAGAACCTGCCGCCAGTTGAAGTACTTAGAATTATTAAAGATGCCGACCGATGCAGCGGGGGATTTACCGCACCTCCATATGGACTATATTTGAAAAAAATATTTTACAACCCGGAATTGCCATCGTACCCATCAGCTTTTTAACGGTAGAAAGTGAAGTTTTTCGCGTAAAGTCATTTTTTCAAATTTGAGTTCCTTCGCGAATATCGAACATTGCCGTTTGTTTTTATAATAAATCACATGAAGATTATGTTTCGCTCTGGTCAGAGCTACATAGAATAGTCTTCTTTCCTCCTCGATATCGGTGGAATGATCAGGGAAAATTTCATTTTTTACACCCGCGATTATTACTGTGCCGAATTCAAGACCCTTCGAGGCGTGAACCGTCATCATTTCCACATTGTCCAGCAGATGAGCCATGTCATATTTATGAAGAGCTTTTCTAATATAATCACCCTGATTATTATTTCTATAGATTATTGCCGTGTCTTTTTCTTTGCTTGTTGTATCGCTGCTAAGTAGTTGAATTATTTTTGAAAGTTCCTGTAGTTCATTCTTGACCGCCTATCCTTTTACGACACCGCCTTTTCCTTTATGAGATTTTAATTCTTTGTCGGTTCTGAATTTATTAATCGCGATGAATTTATTTGCGGTATTAACAATTTCACTGAATGATCTGTAATTAATTGTGAGTTTATGAATTGTTATATCCGGCAGATACTTTTCTAGATTAACAATGTATTCGACTCTGGCGTTTCTAAAAGCATAAATACTCTGCCAGTCATCACCTACAACAAAAAGATTTTTATTGTTATCCGGCAGCAGCATTTTTAGAAGCTCGAAATTATCATCGGAAGTATCCTGAAACTCATCTACCAGAATATATTTATATCGTTGAAGAGCCGAATCGCGAATTTCGGAATTTTGTCGTAAAAGTTCTGTCGCGAAAAATATCATGTCGTCAAAATCGATCAAACAGTTTTCCCTTTTATAAAGTTTATATTTGTTTTTCATCTCAATTATTAAGTCGTACATATTATTTTTTTCTAGAATATTTTTTCTTTCACTCAAAGATTTTTGAGAATTGATTAGTCCAGTAATTACTCTTACTGGAATTCCTTTAAAAAGATCCAGAGAATCAGTCACGATTTCCCTCATAATCTTTTCTTTTTTATCCTCGTCGAGAATTTCTGGAAATGCCGTAAAATTAAATTGTTTGATAAACTCCAATTTGTGTTCTATAATAAATTTTAATGAAAAAGAGTGAAAAGTCCCGGCAGAAATATTTTCCGCATCATCTCCGATACCTGATACTATACGGTCTTTAATTTCATGAGCGGCTTTTCTGCTGAAGGTGAGTATCAGTATTTCTTTCGCGGATATTCCGCTATCACTTATGATGTTTTTTACCTTTTCTACAAGGGTTTTTGTTTTACCAGAACCCGCACCGGCGATAACCAGATTTATACCTCCGTTTCCGGATGATGCCGCCTTTTGCTGAACATTTAATGACATAGAACCTCCCGAAGTGATTAATATTTCATGGTGTGAAAATGCAGAGAATATTGATTCAGGCTACTGTCAATGATTGACAGCCTGACTAAGAAAAAATTGCCCTATACTATATATAAGACAAAAAACTCATTTTGAAGAAAAAATTTTCAATATTTTGGAAATTTTTTTTATTTAGGGATAGAATTATTTTTTAAACATTATCTGAATTTTTGTACCGTTATCAGAGTTGATTATCAATTCAGCAGCGATTTGTTCCGCAAGCAGATTAACAATTTTCAGTCCCAAACTATCCGCCGATTTCATGTCAAAGTCATCAGGAAGCCCAATACCGTTATCTTCAATTTTCAGTGTGATAGTTTCGCTGTTATCGTTTAAAATTATTGAAATTTTCCCATTTTTTTCTTCGGGATAGGCGTATTTTAAAGAATTTGTAATAAGTTCATTGATAATAATTCCAAGAGGTACTGCGATTTTAGTTTCTATGAATGTTGATGATGATTCTGTATTTATTACTAAATCGAAATTTTCCATACCGAAAGAGCGTAACAATGAATTCGCGAGATCGTGAAGATATGTGCAGAGATTAACCTTGTCGGCGTTTAAAGTTAAATCTAAATGAGAATATACAGATGACATGGAACGAATACGGTTTTGAGCACTCACGAAAACCTGTTTTGTTTTCTCATCCGGCAGTTTGCGCATTTCCAGACCCAGAAGGCTTGAAACAATATTGAGATTATTTTTTATTCGGTGCTGTAATTCCTTCATGAGAATTTCTTTCTGTGAAAGCATTAGACGCAGATTTTCCTCCGCCAGTTTTTGGTCGGTAATATCATTAAACACTACCATCATGGCAGGCTTTCCCTGATAATAAATAGGCAACGATGTTACTTCAACATTTACTGGATCACCTTTTAAAGTAATAAATACTTCTTCGATTTTAGGAGATACTTCATTGGTATTTAGCGAGTGTTTAATTCTTTCAATCGCGATGTTTCTGTAATCAGGGTGTACAATTTCTATCGCGGATTTGCCAATAAAATCATCAATAGAATCACCCTTCATTAACTCAATTGCCGCCTTGTTGACATATACAAGTTTTGTATTGATATGAACTGCCACAGCGTAAGGAAGAAATTCCAGCATCACTCTGTATTTCTCTTCACTGTCCTTTTGCGCAAATTCCGCAAGCTCTTGGTTTTTGCTGTTTTCCAGTATTTCCACGGCATAGGATATATCTGCGGTTACCTCGGTAAGAAGATTGATTTCAGATTCGTTGAAGAAGTTTGGTTCCGATGAGTAAAGATTAAAAGAGCCGATGACTTTATTTTGAACCATTATCGGCAAGACTATATATGAGTGATAGCCTCTGCTGAGAGCTTCATCTTTCAATTCTTCTGTTGATGTCTCACTAGCAATGTCGTTGCATACAAAATATTTTCCGATGCTAATTGCCTTTGCTGTCGGATCGTCTCCTTCTAGAGAATCATCAATAGAGACGCGAGGTAGTTTTGATAAGTACTTATTTTCAACACCAGCCCATGCTGTTGGCTCTATGATCAGATTGGATTCGTTAACTATACCTATCCATGCCATGCGGAATTTACCGAATTCAATCGCTATGCGGCAGGCATCATTGGAAATATTTGAGATACTTTTAGTATGGACTACCATTTGATTAATTTGACTGATAAATGAATATATCCGGTTGAGACGGTATAGTTCATTTTCTGATATAATTCGTTCAGTAATATCTGTAGAAACAACAACAATGCTTAAATTACCGTATTGATTGTTAAAAACGGATGAGCGGCAGTCCATCCAGCGCCATTCGCCATTTTTGTGTTTGAATCGCCATGTATCATGTGATGATGATCCGGCTGATAGTATTGAATTTAGCTTATTCGTTGCGTTTTCAATGTCATCCGGCGACATCAGCTCTGCGGCATTGTGTCCGATTAATTCTATAGAGTCATAACCTAGAACCGCTTTATAAGAAGGGCTGACAAACTGATAAACACCAGTAGTGTCAATTTCACATACAAGATCTTTCAAACTTTCAAATAAAATCCGATAGTAATTATTTTTTTCAATTAATATTTGTTCCGCTTTTTTCTGTTCAGTAATATCCTGGAAAACAGTAGCGAAGACTCCAAGCTCTGGAGAAAAAATCGATACCTGAAAGTGTTTTCCCATTGGTTCAAAAAATGTTGTAAAGAATTCAGGTTTTCCTGTTATCGCTACTCTGGTATAAATTCGCAGAAACGGGGGATCCTGTGTGTTATATAAGTCGGTTGCCAGTTTGCCGACAGCTTGTTCCCTGGGTATCCCTGTAATTTTTTCAAAACGAGAATTAACGCTTAATATACGGTAGTTTGAAGGCTGATTCTCATTGTTGTAAACAAGTTCATGAACACACATTCCGTCACTCATGGATTCGTAAAGAGATCTAAATTTATTTTCACTTTCCTGAATAGTTCTCTGCGATTCTAAAAGTTCTTCATTAATAACTTCAAATTCTTCGTTTGTCGAAATAAGCTCTTCATTCGCGGCATTCATCTCCTCGTTTGCCGCTTCAACTTCCATCTTTTTTCTCATGAGCTCAACATTTGCATCGAATAGTTTAAATGCCATTTTTATTGATGCCGTTAATACGAAATCACCTGAGTTTTTAACAACATATCCATAAGAAGTTATCTCCTCAGTTTTTTCGACAACCTCTTTTTCGGTGTGGGATGAATTGAATATTATCGGGATATCGTATTCTTTCAATATCAGTCGGGCGGTTTCAGTCCCATCGATTCCCTCACCAAGATCAATATCCATAAGGATAAGATGTATTTCGCCAGCTTTTTCTTGTGCGATTTTCAATGCCATTTCACCGCTGTTAGCGTGAATAACATGATAACCTTTTTTTGTAAGTGTTTGAGTTTCCGCCATGGCTGTGATTATTTCATCTTCAACAAGTAGTATTGTTTTTTGATCCATATATGTCCGCCTGTCTTAGACTTTTGCTATCTTCGATAATCGTAAGAAGATATGCTGAATAAATAAGGATGTCATAATTGGGATGTCAAGTAAAAAGTTTACAGCCTTCTAAAAAGGGGGGGGTAATTTTCCGGGTATTATATTTAAACATTTTGTCTGTTTTTCAGCTAAAATTTTATTTTCCTCAAAATTCTCCAATGAGGCAGCACTGAGGGTTTGGGTGTGTCAAATAAATAGAACAGATCCGAAAATTAATTCTCTCCTCAAAAGACTTTTATTATGTCTCAAAAAAAACTTGACATATTTTAGCGATTACGATGCTCTACCATAGGCAGGGGTAACATTATGTTGTATGAAGT
>CAYLTM010000047.1:8579-9672 GCA_964386495.1 uncultured Leptospirales bacterium | reverse complement strand
ATTCAATAATATCTTTGAAAGAAGATATCAATAGTAACGTTTTGTCCTTGTTAAAGGATAAATTATCAAAAGAAATTATTCAGTCGCAAAACGGGATTGTACTGGATCTTTCCGCGACAAAGTTTATCTGCAGTTCCGCGATTGCCTTTTTGTTCAATATGACTAATGAAGCAATTAATACTAATAAGCAGTTTATAGTATCAAATATAAATGAAGATGTCGATAAACTTTTTTCAATAACAGGGTTAAAAAGGCACCTTGTAATTATTACCCCTCTTGATGAGGCGGTTAAAAAAATTTCCCGCAAAAAATGATTGATTGTGTAGGTTTTCTGTGAAAATTATTGCTTGCCTTGGGAATCCTGAAAAAAAATATGCCTTCAACAGACATAATATTGGATTTGCCGTCGGTGATTATCTTGCCGGGAAATTCGGCGTTAGTGTTAATAAAAACAGCTTTTCATCTTTCTGCGGCAGCGGTAAAATTGATGGTGTGGACGTGTTGTTTCTTTTTCCGCAGACATATATGAATAACAGCGGTAAAGCTGTAGCGGCAGCGAAAGAGTTTTATCATTCAGAAATTTCAGATATAATAGCTATACATGATGAGCTTGAAATACCTTTCGGTTCTGTGAATGTTAAAAAAGGCGGTGGACATAAGGGGCATAACGGTATCCGTTCAATTGCGTCATCACTTGGTTCCGCTGATTTTTATAGGCTAAGGTTCGGCATTGGCAGACCGGTTAATACAGCAATGAGTATCGCCGATTATGTGCTGTCAAATTTTTCTGATGAAGAACGAGTTTTGCTGAATGGTTTTATTGAAAATGTCGAAACAGAGTTTATCAAAATCATTCAGGATGTCGATTGATACAAAATATGTAAATCGTCATTCTGTGAATTGGTTTGGAGGGGACGTATGAAGAAAATTATTGTGCCGCTCGCCGAGGGATTTGAGGAAATTGAAGCAATTTCTATTATTGATATTCTTCGAAGGGGTAATATTGTAGTTGAAACTGTTCATCTGGGTAATAATCCAGTAACGGGATCACACAAAATTAAAGTTACAGCGGATAGTTCGATTGATTCTATTG
>CAYLTM010000047.1:5007-8569 GCA_964386495.1 uncultured Leptospirales bacterium | reverse complement strand
CCTTACCCAGGAGTCTTACAATAAGTTTTCCGGTATTGTTCTGCCGGGCGGTATGCCTGGGTCTGAAAATCTAAAGAATTCCGCTGCTGTTATTAAAATCATTCGTGAGATGAATAACGTGAATAAGCTGATCGGTGCTATATGTGCGGCTCCAATAGTTTTGGCGGCGGCTGGAGTTTTAAATGGAAGAAGTGCTGTATGTTATCCAGGTTATGAAAAAGAGCTTGGCGGTGCGAAGATTGCCAATGTCCCTTATGTCGTTGATTCTAATATAATAACTGGAAAAGGTGCGGGAATTGCGTTAACCTTTTCACTAAAAATTGTCGAAATATTAAATAGCAGGGAGACCGCGGAAAAACTGCGTTCTGCAATGCAGATATATTGGACAGATTCCTTTTAGGGATATTTTAATTTCCCTGACTTATCAGATTCAGAGGTGTTTTATGGATTATCGTCTTGTTAAACAGTTTTATAATAATGCTATAGATAATTTTTTTAATTTTTTCTATAAAATTGTTGATTTTGTAAAGGTATTGCTGGATGTATTACTGTCCTTTTTGGATATATGGATAACATTCTTTTCAATTTTTGCTAACTTGTTTCTATATATATATTACATGATGCTTTATGCGTTTGATAAAATGACTATGTCCAGTACGGGCGTGTTTTTCTGGAAAAGATCATATTCCGCCAAAGGTCAGCGGTTGAACAAGGTTTATAAGAAAGATATTTATAATCCGATACCTGCATCTTTCGGAAAAATTGCGGATCAGACAGTTTCAGTTTTATCACAAGCTCCGTCAGCAATAAAAAGCCAGGCATCAGCCGCTGTGAATTCTATCACATCAACTGCCGCTCCTTTTAAGCCATCATCACCATCCGGCGGAAAAGGAAATATGCTTAAAAGTATTGGCGAAGCTCTTGTTGATTTCGGGTATTCTATTTGGAGACCATTACATAATTTTTTCTCATATCATTGGAAAAACATTTTATCTAAACTTAAACCTGTCAGAGAAACTCAACCAACTAGGAAGAGTCTGATAGATGATTATATTAAAGAATATGAAAAGAAAAAAACTAAATGACCATTAATAGCAATCTCAATAAACAGACAACGCGGTTTAATTTTAAGCTTTGGAAGGAATATATTGATATCGCTCAGTTATTCTGGTATCCCGGCGGGAATCACGGTGCGAAGAAATTTATGGGGCTTATTGCCTTGTTATTGGTTTTCGTAGCTGTATCTCTTTATTTTTCGGTTGTGTTTAGCATCGAAATTGCTAATTTTTTTATTCCATCTTTTTTTTCTGAGACTATTCCAGGTTTTTATAAATGGTCGAATAATTTACTTCATTCAAAAATTACTATAATTGCGGCATTTGGATTTTTTCTCTCATCACTGGCTTTTGTGTTATCAAGGAAAAGATTATCAGGAAGATCTTTTCCCTGGATTATCCTTGGTTTTTTATTACTGTTGTCTTTTTCCGTTAGCGGTCTTAATGTTATTATCAGCTATGTTGGCAGGTTTTTTCAAACGGCGTTGGCTGAAAAACAGGAAGAGACATATTGGAGATACTTGTTTTTATACGCGTCTGTATTTGTAGTCGGTACTCCGATTGTCGTATTATATGGTTATACGAGGCAGAAACTCGGTAACAAGTGGCGTGAATGGATCGCGACGCATTTTATTGACAAATACTTTAATAATCGAGCCTATTATGAGCTATCCTCGAACAAACTTATTGATAATCCCGATCAGCGTATTACTGAAGATTTGAATGGTCTTACTGCCACCAGTCTTTCTTTTTTGCTGATAATTCTAGGAGCTGTGATAGATCTTGCGGCGTTCAGCGGAATATTATGGTCGATATCGAAGAAGCTCTCGTTTTTTTTGATTATTTACGCTACAGCCGGTACAATAATTACAATATTTTTAGGCAAAAAATTAGTTTCATTAAATTTTAATCAATTAAAAAAAGAAGCGGATTTAAGATACGGGTTGATACATGTTCGTGATAACGCGGAGTCTGTAGCCTTTTATAAGGGCGAGAAGATTGAAAAGGGGCAGATTCTTCATAAGTTAAAAAAGGTCATCAAGAATTATAATTTTTTGATCGGCTGGCAGAGAAACCTGGATTTTTTCACAACCAGTTATAGCTATTTTATTATTATTATTCCTTCTCTTTTAGTAGCTCCGGCATATTTCGCGGGCCAGATAGAATTCGGACAGATTGCTCAGGCGGGATTCGCTTTTTCGCAAATTCTCGGCGCGTTGTCAATAATTGTGAGCAGAATAGAATCCATAACAGCATTTGCCGCTGGGATTAATCGTGTGACGTTTTTTAATAATAGTATTGATAATGCTGTTGGATATAAGAAAACCGCCGGACATGATGATTTATCCGGTATCAGCCGTGTATGTGATTCTAATTTGTCATTCGATAAGTTTACGCTGAAAACGCCAGATTACGCGAGAACTCTGATAACGGATTTATCATTTACATTAAACACTGACAGCCGGCTTCTTATTGTCGGTGCGCGCGGTGCACTGAAGAGTTCCATATTAAGGACAGTTGCCGGACTGTGGAATTCCGGTACCGGAACCATCAGGCATCCGGATCTCGGCAAAGCGATATTTCTACCGCAGATCCCATATATGCTACTTGGTAACCTAAAGGAACAGATCTGTTATCCTGCAAATGGTGATGATATCTCTATTAGTGAAATAAGAAATATACTGACGAAGGTCAATCTTGCTGATCTGCCTGATAAAATCTTGAAAATGAATTCCAGTGATGACCCTTTTAACTGTGTTTTAAACTGGGATGAAATTTTGTCTCAAGGCGAAAAACAACGCTTAGCATTTTCCAGGATATTATCGAATAGTCCGAATTTTGTAATTCTCGATGAAGCTACTAGCGCACTTGATCCGGTTAATGAGCGGCTGCTGTATTCTATCTTGGCGGACATGAAGATTCCTTTTGTTAGTGTCGGTCATCGGCCGTCGCTTGTAGATTTTCATACAGTTGTACTGAAAATTAATCCTGATACCAGTTATGTTTTTGTTAACGCAGATTCTATAGATCGCCAGGTAACATTGGATATTGATCTTAGCTCATCAACAGTATTAGTTGATAACGATGAATCCGGTATCGTTGCTGTAACTGCAAAATCAGGATTTAAATTGACAGCTAATTCTATTGTGTTATCACCTCTTACTTGTGTGGTAATAAAGAAATAATCAGTTATACTATTTTACAATAAAAAGCTGCCTCAAAAGGGCAGCTTTTTGTTTACTTCGCAAAATTGGTAAAACCATTCCTTTATAGGTCTTTGAAATAGAAATAATATATTTTGTAAAATATGAAGTTTTCTGAATAAAATGCAGTTGTAAAATAAATGTATGATTATTGTTGACGATATGTAATATTAGATTTATAATATTTCTTAAATCAGCCGGTATGGCATGATATTATAGTATTTAGTTCATTAGGGGGACTTCTAAATGAAAAGAATTTTATCCGTATTATCACTCATTGCTGCTGTTATGATGATAGCAAGT
>CAYLTM010000047.1:0-4997 GCA_964386495.1 uncultured Leptospirales bacterium | reverse complement strand
GACAATTCTAATCAGTCCTGCTGTTTACAACAGCATACCGCTTATTATGGAGAAATTTTATTTCGGAGCGATCAGCGTAACTACGCTTGTAATCACCCTTATACTGCATTTTATTTTTGTCTGGCGGAAAATTCCATCGAAAACCTATGAGTTTATGTCGCTCTTTAAAACGGCGTTTTCTATTAAACATCGGGATACCTTTTTATGGATTGTCCAAATTTTTACAGGTATGTGTATTATAATACTAGTGACTATTCATGTGTGGGAAATCATTACTGCTAATATCTTGAAAATTCACTCGGTGAGCAGTTCCGCCCGTGTTTCAATATTTTACTACAGGGTGTTTTATCATCTACTGATGAGTCTTGTACTTGTGCATATGTTTATTGGCGCGTATAAACTTTTTGTCAAGTGGTCATCTGTTAGCAGGAAAAGCGTTATGGCTATTTTAGTGGTAATGTTTATGTTCTATTTTACGTTAAGTGTTTTTACTATAAGGGAATTTTCCTATCGAGGGCAAATTCAGGCGAAGCTTAAAAAATCTTTGATGATTATTGCTCATGAAAAGGATGCGGTAATTCTTGATATAGAAATCGCGAAATCTGTAAAATATTTAGATGAATTGAAAATGAAATTAACTCTGGATGTTATTGATAATCTTGAAATGACTGAATATAGAAAAATACTTAGCGAGAAAATTAAATGAATAAGAAAATTCTGATAATTCCGGTTTATAATAAAAGCTTTCTGATCGAAAAAGCTATAAGACTTATTGGTGATCATCTTTCGGATTTCACGGTTCTTTTTGTTGATGACGGATCTGTCGATAATACCATAATAAAAATTACCCCGGATGAGCAGATAAAATATTTAAAGCATGAACTGCATCAGGGGTACGGAGCGTCGCTTATCAGCGGTTTTGAATTTGCAATTATGAATGAGTTTGATAAAATTTATACAGCGGATATTGATTACCCTGATTTCTATAAAGCTGTACACGACCTTGATGATAAATCGGACAGCTATGATATGGTAAATTGTTCCAGAATTGAAATCCCTGAAAATAAAGAAAGACTTCGCCGGATTGGTGTGGATAACCGTATTTCGGTTCGACTTAATACACTTCTTGATTTGTATATTTGTGATTTTTTTTCCCCATTTAAATATTTCAATGCCGAAATAATCAAGAAAATTGATTTCACTGAATATGATATGAATGTCATTATTCAAATTTGGATTCAGTCTTTATATAATAAGGCTGTTCTTTGTGAAGTATTTTCCCCATGCGTTTCAAAAGAGACTATTAATGAAAGTGATGTTTTGAAAAGAGATTATGAGTATTATTTTTTATTCATGGATGGTGAAATTATTCTTTATCCTCTGTGAAATAACCGAATTATTTACTTGACAATAACAGTTATTGTTATAATTACATTTAGACTGTCGATTGATGATTGAAGTTCTAAATAAAATTTCAGTATTCTATTTGCGGTATTGTTGTTCCGTATGTCAAAATGGTTTTGTTCCAATTTTTACGGATTTATAATCTTAAATTTCTTAAAAATATCGGAGGTCTCTTTATGGTTAAATACATTGGACTTTACTCTGTATTGATTATGATGTCATTGTTTATTATAAACTGTTCAAAACAAGATGATAATGACAAATCCGCAGAAAATGCTAAAATTACTGAAACTGTAACGCTCACTATGGGATCCTGGCGATCTGAAGATGTTGAGCAAATGAATGTTATTATTAGTAAATTCAATGAGACTAATCCGAATATAATAATTAAATATGATCCCACATTAAACACCGAATATAATGAAGCTTTAGAGGCTCAGCTTGCAGGGGGCTCGGGTCCTGATATCTTTTATCTCCGCTCCTACGCTACCGCACGTATTTTGTACGATAAAGGTTATCTCGAAATTCTTGATGATGTTCCCGGTATAAAGAAAAACTTTAGTGCAGACATGCTCGCTCCTTGGATGACGGACGATGGGAAATCCTATGGAATGCCTTTCATCGCAACCTCTCATGGGATTTACTACAATAAGGATATTTTTAGTAAACTTAATCTTTCTATCCCTGACACATGGGACAGTTTTATCGCTACGGCAAAAAAAATTAAGCAGGCGGGAATTACCCCATTAGCTAACGCCTCAAACGACCGATGGACAATCGCTGAAATAGTATTTATGAATATCTTGCCGTCATTTACCGGCGGGCGGGACGAGAGAATGTTGTACTTATATGGAAAGAAATGTTTTAATGATAAGGATATCGTTTCTGTCTATCAGGCGTTAAAAGATATTTCTCTGTATCTGCCGGCTGGTCAGCAGAATTTGAAATATTCCGATAGTTTGAATTTGTTTTCCCAGGGTAAAGCTGCTATGTGGATGGGCGGGTCATGGGATATTCCGTATTTTGAAAAAGAAAAATTGCCTTTTGAGTGGTCTGTTTTCGCAGTGCCTGCACCGTCTTCGAAAAAAAGTGCTGTGACTTTTCAGCTAGATGCGGGTATGGGTCTTAATAAGGCATCTTTACGTAAAAAAGAAGCTTTGGTTTTCCTTAAATGGATGACAACTTTGGAATTTGCTGAAACAATGGGGAATACTCTTCCGGGATTTTTCCCAATGCATAATAATCCCCCTTCATTGAAAAGTGTTCACGCGAATGACTTTTTGCAATTGAACAACGGCAGGAAAACTGATATACGTTTTACATGGGAAAAACTTATGGAAGGTTCCCCCAGTGCGTATGATTTAATTATGAACGATTCTTATGCTGTAATTAATGGCACTATGCAGCCGGAGAAGGCGGCTGATAATCTCCAGCAGGGTCTTGCAAAATGGTATAAACCAACAATGAATTGCAAGAAATAATCATCGCGGGTAAAGCGAATTTCTAATATTTATCACGGAAAATAATGTCGAAATTAATATCGCTATATAATATATACCGCCAATCTCTGGAAAAAAGCGTTAAATCGAAAATCCTTTATGGATATATTATCGTTATTTCGCTTTTTTCAGGGGTTAGTCTTTTAACAGGGTTGGAGCTGATTACTCTAAGCTCTACAGTCGCGAGTTTGACAGGTGATCTCGCCCTTAAAAAAAGTCTATCCTATGGTATGGAAAATAGTATTATTACCGCTAACACTCATGCAGCAAAATATATTAGATCGCGCAGTCAATCGGATGTTGACAAATTTCTGCATGAGTCAGAGACTCTTACAAAAAATATTAACGGAATGTTCGAATTAAATCTTTCAAAACTTGAAAAGAAAAAAATGACGAAGATTTACGAAATATTGGATAACTACAATGATACATTCTACATACTTAAAGATACGATTAATGATACTCAAAAAATCCAGTCGTCAGTAATTGATGTAGAAAAAAACGTTATAGAAACAGCTGTTAGTTCATTAAAAATTTTTGTCAGCGGTCAGGATAATTATAATTTGTTTCTGTTGTTTTCCAATCTGCAATATTCTTACAGAGGACTCGAAGAAAACCGTCTTCAGTATTTGAATACCGGAGACGAGAGGTATTTTGTAGTCTACCAGAAATTCTGGAAGGATTTAATCGAGGTATTATATCAGATTAGTGAAAAGACTTCATTTTCAATAGAACAAAAAGAAAATTGTAAAATATTAACAGCTTCATTCATAAAATATGATACCGGATTTAGAAACATTCATTCTAATATGGTGAAAATCCGTAAACTGCAGAATGATAATCTTGATCCTTTTGGTGTTGAAATTGTCGGTCTTGCAAAAAGTTTTATTCATGACGTGGATAAAGAATATGATTATCAGAATAAGACCACGATTACACTTGTAATCATCACACTTATTAGTCTTGTTATCGCTACTATTGTTGCTGTTGTTGTTGGTGTCAAAAGGGCTTTTAACATTTCCGATGGTATAATTAAACCCCTTGAAAAAGTAATGAATTCTTCAAAACAAATCGCTGAAATAGACATCAATCTTTTAAGCAAACAAATGCAGAATCTCTCCACTGGTGATGTTAACCTTACTTTGAAAATTTCCGCTAAACCTATAACTATCGACAGCGATGATGAAATTGGTGCTACAGGTAAAGCCTTTAATCTAATTATTGATAAACTTCATGAAGCGGAAAAATCTTTCTCGGAAATGGCATTATATTTAAACAGGATGACAACTGCCGCGGAGAGGGTCGCTGCTTTTGAGCTTGACACTATAGTTCTTCCGGTATCTGAAAATGATATTCTTGGTAAAGCGATTACTAAAATGATCGCGAATCTTAAACACTCGCAGGATTACATCGAGACACAGCTAAACAGGTTGGCTGTACTTCATGACATTGACACAATTATTACAACAAATTTTGATATTACATCCGCGCTTGGTGAGTTTTTGCAGAAAACGGTTTCTATTCTTAAAATTGACGCTGCGGCGATTATGCTTTATAATCAGCTTGATGAAACTATTGAATTGAAAAGCGCGGTAGGAATCCACACAAATCAAATCGATATCCGTCATGTTAGTCTCGATGATGCAATTATTTCAGGGATAATAAAGAATAGAATGCCATTTATGATGCCGGACAGATCTTTGTTTCAGGATCATGCATTATCGATGGGTGAATCATATCTTAGTCCCGATTTTGCGGCATATATCGGATATCCTTTAACATCCATGGGGATTACTTATGGCGTACTAGAAATATATAATCGCAAACCGATTGACAACAAAGAGGACTGGTATAATTTCCTTGAAACCCTTTCAGGGCAGGCGGCAATTGCGATAAATAATTTGTCGCTTATTCAGAATCTTGAAGACCGTGTTGCTTTACGAACAGCTGAGCTTGAAGCAAGGGAAGTTGAACTTAAAATAGCGAAAGAAATTGCCGAATCAGCGACGAAGGCAAAGAGTGAATTTCTTGCTAATATGAGCCATGAAATCCGCACGCCAATGAATGCGATTATAGGTTTTTCAGATCTGGCAT
>CAYLTM010000046.1:19744-23140 GCA_964386495.1 uncultured Leptospirales bacterium | reverse complement strand
AAAAAAGTAAGGGTAGTCTTGATGCCGAAATTATAATTATTGAAGGTATTGAGGTCGGCATACTTGCGGCAAGTTTGAATATAACTTTGCAGAAGCTGAATGAAATTATTCAGAGGGTAAAACAATCGGCAGATATGATTAACGATATTGCTGTGAATTTGAATCATGTTTCGTCGGGATTATCAGAAAGTTCTACAATATAGGCGGCTAATCTTGAAGATATCATGTCGTCTTTACAGTTAGTTCATTCATTAGGCGAATTGTCAAACACCGCAAGCGTGCAGTTTTTATTACATAGTAGTTGTTGTTGTTGATTATTATTCAGTGAAATTATTATAAGTATATCTGTCTATTTATATATGATGCTTAAACAGTATAGAGTGTGCATAATGCAACAGTGTGATCAAAAAAACTACTTGTTGTTAGGATCATATTTAAAAATAAAGCCGGTTGAGCTTAGTTTTTTTTCAATGATTGGATCGCCGATAAAATTTACGATTCCAATACCGTTGATTTTGACAAATAATTTTTCGGTAACGTTAACAATCGAGTTGGTATTACCGTCAACCCGGAAATCGCAGGAAGTTGTTGTGTGAGATTTTGCGTTAAGGACTGCCAGACCCTTACCGTTGAATTTCAGCAGATCAGATTTGCCGGATAAATTAATCTGCGCACTGCTCTTTGTGTATATATAAAGCCGTTTACATATAATGTTCATCGATGCCGTAAGTATTCCATCGGATTCAAGTTTGAATTCATCACTGTTAGAAAGGTTTGTTATTGTTAGATTATTGTTTCCATTTAATAGGATATCATTGATATTTTTTGCTTTAATCACAATTTGTGCCGGTTCAGCGGCACGGTAAGTTTCAGGGAAATTAATTATCAATGTTTTGTTTTTTTCAAATATGTCAATTTTTTCAGTAAAAGATTCTTCAACCTGCAAAGTCAATTCGTTTACATCAGCTTTTTCAATTTTCAGTAGCGCGTTGCCCTTAAATTTTACTGCTGTGAAATCTTCAACAAGTACAACAGTTTTGGTAATGTTTTTTCCGTTATTAATTATAGTTTCCTTGAGCGATTCTTCGCCATCGGCAGCACTAATACTATTTTTCGTGTAGTTTAAGCTGCCTAAGAAAAATATCGCTGACAGGATAATAATCATCAATTTCATCATAGTTTTTCTCGATAATTTATTATGGCATTTTAAAATAATTGTTACTCGAAAATGCAATTTAGTCTGTCGATTTTACTTCGACAGTGTGATTAGTACAAATAATGTTGCCGATTGCAATTTTCAAGTCAATGGAAACTTCTCTGGCACATTATCTGTTTTATAACTAATGTATGACAAGGAAAATTTATGAAAATTTTATGTAAAAAGCACTTTATGTCATTTAAATATTATTTATTAGTGGTGATACTATTGCTGCTGACAAGTGATGCTTTTGCTGAAGATTTTTTGAAAACCCTCGAAGACGGCTCGGTGGAAGAGAAAATTGAAGCAATGTACAATACTGGCTATGCGGGTAATAAGGCTGTTTTCTGGTATTTTGTAAAGTATTTATCATACACACCGAAAAATGGCGATAATCAACTTGCGATTCGATGCCGTGAAGCCGCCGCTGAAGGTTTGGGACGTATAAACGATAAACGAGCGATCCCCTATCTTATTGAACAATATAAGAAAGAAAAGAATATTGCTGTAAAACGAAAAATAATGTTCGCTTTCAGGCGATATCGCGATGCTGAAATAATTCCACTTGTGGAAGACGCGATAAGTTCCAGCGATCCGGATCTGCGTTTTCAAGGAGTCATGACAGCGTCATTTTCCAATAATGAAGATTATGCCGTAAAAGTATCTCAGTTATTGGAAAATGAAAAAGATTCCACCGTCAAACTTGCCGGTATTTACTGCCTTGCTAATATCGGGAGCGACTTCGATAATAATTTTTCACAACTGTTGAAAGCACTTCATCAGAAAGAACCTGAACTGCGTTATTGGGCGGCACAATTCATTCGTGTAATAGACAATCCTAAGGGCATCGATGATCTTGTAAAAGCACTGGAAATCGAAAATAAAATTTGGGTGAGAAACGAAATGGAGCTTGCTCTATCAACTTTATATGTTTCACGAAAAGCGAATAGCGATTACTACAACAATGATTATTTGAAACAGAAGGACTGAATTTTTGCAATATTATGTCGCATTGAGCGTGTTTCATGAAAAAAAATGGTGCCAGAGCACTTATTAATGGTGTCAGAGACATTTGTAAAAAACAAATGCTGTTAAATTAGCTATACAAATGAAACTAAACATATGGTAAATGTGTCAAGTATTCCCTGAGAACTTGCGTATTGTTGTTGCCAACATCACTGAATCAATGGGCTTGGTCAGAAAATCATCCATACCGGCTTCGATGCACTTTTCCCTTTCACCAAGAACCGCTCCGGCGGTTAAAGCTATTATCGGTTTTCGTATCCCTGTTTGTTTTTCAAATTCACGAATAGCGGTAGTCGCGTCGTACCCGTCCATCTCTGGCATCTGCACATCCATAAAAACGATATCAGGTGTAAATTGTTTATAACTGCTTACAGCTTTCGCACCATCAACTGCTTCGATAATTGTTACATCTGCAATCTGTTTTTTAATAAGTATTCTTGCGAGTGTCATATTGATTTTATCGTCTTCAGCAATTAAAACAGTTTTTATATCAGTTCTAATTGGTTGTGTTATTATTTTTGTTTTGACGATAGGCTTGCTTCCGATTTCTTCAATATTGTCTTTGTAAAATGCTTTTCGTAATGTGAAGAAAAAGTCGCTTCCTTTATCTAATTCACTTTTCAGATGAATTTCGCTTCCCATTTTGGATGCCAGCATGCTGGAGATTACTAATCCTAGACCGGTTCCTCCAAATTTTCTTGTAGTACTTGTATCAGCCTGTGAAAACGCTTTAAATAATTTCATCTGATTTTCTTCGGAAATTCCAATACCTGTGTCTCTAACAGAAAACGTAAACAGTCCAATATTTTCAGCGGTTGTATCATGGGAATATGATATTTCCAAATGTATTTCGCCATTATTGGTAAATTTTGACGCGTTTCCTAAAAGGTTGACAAGTATTTGTCTCAGACGAAGAGGATCAATAACAGCATACCGAGGAACATCCGGTTGGATTTCAACATAAACCTGATTTCCTTTTTTAGATGCGGTATATCTTATAATGTTTACTGTCTGTTCGGCTAGACTATATATATCTGTTTTGATTTCTTCTAGTTCAAGTTTTCCCGCTTCGATTTTAGAAAAATCCAGAATATCATTGATAATCCCCAGCAGGGAGTGTGCTGATACATTTACATTTTCTGTGTACTGCATTTGTTCCGTAGTAAGTTTTT
>CAYLTM010000046.1:17622-19734 GCA_964386495.1 uncultured Leptospirales bacterium | reverse complement strand
ACCTATAATACCGTTTAACGGGGTTCGAATTTCATGGCTCATGTTTGCCAGAAAATGTGATTTTGCTCGGTTAGCTTTTTCTGCCTCAAGTTTTGCGTTTCTTAGAACGGTGACATCCATCGCGTATTCCACAACGGCTATCACATTTTTTTTGTCGTCAAATATGGGCGAGTTAAAAATTTTTAGAGCCATTCCGGTTGATTTCTCTCGGGGGTCTTCTGGATTGGTTGTTTCTTCGACCGGCATTTTTGTATTCAGCACTTCTTTGATTTTACACCATCCGCATGGGTCTTTTTCATTCATCATCAGCTCATGGCATTTTTTTCCTACAATGTCATCAATACTGTTGGATGGCGTTCCTTCTAATCGGGATTTCAGATTATTCATCGCGATTATTCGGTATTCGGTATCGAGTACCGTTAACATCCCTGGTAAGGTATTGACAATCGCCTGCAGCATTTTTCCAGTTTCTCGCACTTTATTTTCCGCGGATTTCTGAGCTGTTATATCAGTGAATGTCGCGAAAACCTGATAAGGCTTTTCATCATTATCTTTAAATTGAGGAATCGCACTAACCAACAACCATTTATAGCTTTCTATTATTGGACTATAAATCCCCATTACTTCATTATAAACAGGATATCCTGTAGACAGGGCTCTCATAGCGGGATGCTCGTTCCCTGGATATTCCTCACCATTCTGCTTAATCGATTTCCATCTAGGATCAACCGATGTTCTTCCCATAATCTGATCCATTGTTAAACCGAGAATGTGTAAGGCTGATTGATTTACTGATATTATCTTTCCTTCAGCGTTTTGATAAACAACACCCTGTCCCATTGTTTCATAAAGCGTGCGGTATTTTTCTTCACTGCTTAATAAATCCGCTTCATAAGTTTTGACCCTGGTAATGTCATCAATTATTCCAAGAAATCTTACTGGCTTTCCGTTTGCATCAGATAGCAGCGACACTATAAGACTTACCCAAATTAACAATCCGTCCTTGCGAAAATATCTTTTTTGTATTGTATAATTCATAATCTCGTTATTTAAAAGAAGCTTTATATATTTTTCATCCAGAATAATATCGTCCGGGTGTGTAAAGTCCCTCCAAGTTATAGCGGCAAGCTCTTGTTGTTCATAACCGATAATACTGCAAAAACGATCATTCACTTTTTCAAACGATCCATCGAGTTTGGAAAAGCATACTCCAACTGCAGATTGTTCAAATAAACCTCTGAATAACTGCTCGCGCTCAATAAGCATAACCTCATTATTTTTCTGACTGGTAATGTCTATTACAACACCCGTCAGCATAATCGGCTTGTTATTACTATCGTAATTTGATATAATGCCGATATCATGAAACCATTTGTAATCACCATTAATTGTTTTTATTCTGTAATCAACGAGATATGATGAGGTTTTACCCGTCATATAATCACGCATATTGTTCATGGTCATTTCGTAATCATCAGGATGCAGCAGGCAGGTGAAATCTTGATAATGCTTAAATTGTTCGGGCGGATATCCGAGCATTTTAGCTTTTTGTTCGCTGAATGATATTTCTCCTGTATTAAAATTCATACGCCACCATGCAATGTTGCCAACCAGCATAATAGCTTCCAGACGATCCTTGTAATCCTGTAATGTGTTATTATTTAAAATAAGCTCCTTGTTAACAGTATCCAATTTGTGAGTTAAATCTGTTTCCTGCGTTATATCAACTATTGCGCTTCGAATAATTTGCCGACCGTCTTTTTCCCAAATGTTGCTTTGTAATTTCACATGTATTTGCCGTTTAATGCCCGATAAAATAATTTGGCAGTTTTGTGATTTCTTTTTTTTCAACAGATCCTGTATATGAAAATGAAAAATATCCTGGCTGTCCGGTTGAATAAATCTGGTTATTGATATGCCGGAATTTTTATCAATTTCATAATCAATAATAGTTTCAAAAGCTTTATTAACGGATTCTATAATCAGATTAGAATTATATGTTACATAACCAACCGGAGCGTTGTCATATAAATCTGCGAAATGTTTCTGTGAAAGTTCAAGATCTTTTTGTATGCGAAATAGTTCATCGTTTTGAAATTCAAGCTCCTGATA
>CAYLTM010000046.1:8541-17612 GCA_964386495.1 uncultured Leptospirales bacterium | reverse complement strand
TCAAGATTCTTTCCCGCGATATCTACCGCTGATTTTTTATGTTTCAAGGTCTGAATAATTTTTTCTCTGAGTTTTTCTACGGATTTATTTTCATTGCTCATTTTTTATTGTACCTATAGCGAAAACCGCCCCTTCAAAAACATTTTCTGAATTGATTATCGGTGTACCATTAATGACTAGAAGTTCGCGTGATTGCTCTGGTATTTTTATATAGTGCTTATAATTTTCCAGAGTCTTGCCTGTTTTCTTGATTATTGAAAAAGGCAGATCGTCTTCAGGAATAGGTTTGCCGTCAAGATCTGTTATTTCCCACTCGGACGCGTCAAAGGTTCTGTTAATTATCTGGTTCTTTGTAATACCAAGCAGAGTCTCGGCTTTTTTGTTTGCATAGGTAATCATGCCATCGGCGTTTACCATGGTTTTTGCTATCGGGCTGTTTTCCAGAATTTTTTCAAACAATGCTTTACTGTTGATTAATTCATTTTGAACAAACTTCAAATTCGAAATATCTATGAAAGTAATTAGTATCCCGTCAACAGCGTTGAAGTCTGTACGATATGGACGAATTCTTGTGTAATATGTCAGATTATCATTTAGGATAAGTTCGCTGTCAATCGGCTGTAGTGTCTCCACAACTTTTTGAATATCTTCTAAAAGTGAAGTACTAATATTCGTAAGTGCGATATGTGTAATAGGCCGTCCAATATCGCTTTGTAGAATATTCGTTATTCTTGAAACAATCGGAGTAATCTTCCGTATGCACAAATTCCTGTCCAGATATAAAGCGCCAACCTCGGTGTTTTTTAAAAGATTATTAATGTCATTATTTAATCTTGTTAGTTCTTCGATCTTTATCTGATATTCTGAATTCACTGTGTATAGTTCCTCATTGACGGACTGCAACTCTTCGTTTGTGCTCTGGAGCTCTTCGTTCGATGCGATTAGTTCTTCATTACTGGACTGAAGTTCCTCATTTGAAGTTTCAAGTTCTTCGACGGTCGCTTGTAGACTTTCCTTAGTAAATTGCAGTTCTTTTTCCAACTCTGAAACCCTGTTATAATAATGATCGTCCATATTAATTATTTGCGGTATTTCAGCGGTTGTTGTTTTTTCCTGCACTAAAGGATCGACACGGAAACTTAACATATAGAAAGAGGTTCTATCTGATATTATTTCTCTTCCTTCAACTGTCACTTTTTTGCCTTCAAACCCTTTAATGGAAATCAAGCTTTCGAAAGCTGTTTGTTTGCCGTCTTTTTTCAGTTTTCGGACAAGGGTGCTGACAAACAGCGAGAATTCATGTGAAAGATTACTGAAAAGATTTTGTGAAAATTGTCCCGGATTAAATTTTATGAAAGGAGATACATCATTTATAACGTGCACAATATTATCACTGCTATCAATCAATACCGATGGCGGCAGATAGAGAGATATTATATTGTTAAATAATTTTTCAATTTTAATACTGTCAGAGTAACGTGGTCGAATATTTACATGGTTGTCAGTATCCGTCATCAATGGTCTTAACAATGGAAGATTTTTTATCGTTAGAGGTTTAAACCCATGTTTGTATTTATAGATTTTTGCTTTGGTGTCAACGCAATCGAAGGCATCGTTCAACTCTCCGATGGTTTCGCTGCTTCCCATAAACAAGTATCCGTCTGGGCTTATACTGTAGTAAAACATTGTCAGCAATCGCGTCTGCACGTCCGGTTTAAGATATATGAAAAGATTACGGCATATCAGCAGGTCAAGTTTTGAAAACGGTGAATCTTTTAATAGATTATGCGTCGCGAAAACTATCATTTTCCGTATAGTGTTATTTATCTGATACCCATTGTCGCTTCTCAAAAAATACTTGGTCAAGTATATGGGATCGACATCCGCCATCACGCTATCAGGATAATATCCTCGACCAGCGAAATCTATTGAACCTCGGTCAACATCTGTAGCGAAGATTTTCACTTCGCAGTCAATACTGTTTTTTTCTAAATACTCATTAATCAATATCGCGAGAGAGTAAACCTCTTCTCCTGTTGAACATCCCGCAGACCATATTCGAACAATTTTTTTACCAGTAATGACTGGTATCACGTTTTTCTGGAGACTTTCAAAAGCGTCAACATCCCTGAAAAATCTGGTAACTCCAATAAGAAGTTCCTTGTTCAATATATCTTTTTCTTTATCCGATTCTGATAGGAAAACCAGATATTCCTCAAGAGTGTCAAACCGATTTATGCTTACCCGGCGTTCAAGTCGTCTAATTATGGTGTTTTCTTTATAATATGTAAAATCTATACCACTGTAATCTCTAAGGATGATTATTATCTTTGTTAATGTGTCGATGTTTTCCTGTAGAATATTATCAAGAGTTTGTGTTTTTTTAACAAAAGGATGTTTAATAAAGTTTGTCAACGCTTCAGGCATCTTATCAGGAGAAAGAATGTAATCAACAAGTCCGGTTGATATGGAATTTTTAGGCATACCGTCAAACTTCGCGCTCTTTTCATCCTGTACCATTATCATTCCACCAGCTTCTTTAATCGCTCTGGTCCCAAGCGTGCCGTCACTGCCGGTTCCTGATAATATCACACCGATGGCATTTTTACCTTTTTCTACGGCAAGCGAGCGAAAGAAGATATCAACTGGAAGATTTAATCCTTTTTTTATTGCGTGATCTTCCAGATAAAGCTTGTTGTGAAAAATTGAAATGTTTTTTCTTGGCGGTATCAAATATATATTATCATTTAATATTTCCATACCATCAGCGGCAATTTGTATCGGGATGTCAGTTTGTCTTGCTAGAAGCTCATCCATTAGACTTTTATAATCCGGCGAAAGGTGCTGAATAACAACAAAGGCTAAGCCTGTTTTAATCGGCATTGATTTGAAAAATTCCTGTAAGGCTTCCAGACCGCCGGCTGATGCTCCAATTCCTACCACAAGAACAGAGTTTCCACTTGTTGACTTATCAGTTTTTTTCATATTACGTTTTGATCCCATAACCCGTTAAAATTTCACAAATGATACTAACATTAGCAAATTAAGTAATATTCTGCAACTAAAATTTATAATCAGCATAATTCAAAATTTGTACTTTTATTGACAGTTAATTACATGAATTATAAACTGGTATAAATGAGTTTGATAAAACCATTTATTACATGTAAGGAGAATTATATGTCAAATTTACTTGAAGTAGGCGATAAAGATTTCGAAAACGAAGTAATTAAAGCTCCGGGAAAAGTCCTGGTAGATTTTTGGGCTCCATGGTGTGCTCCTTGTAGAATGCAAAGCCCGATATTAGAAAGTGTATCCGGTAAAGTTTCCGCGAAAATCGTAAAAGTAAATACCGATAACAGTCAGGCTGTATCGCAGAAATATAATATATCTTCGATTCCTACATTGATTCTTTTTGAAAACGGCATAGAAATTGACAGAATGGTCGGTGTTCAGCCGGAAGATTCCCTCGTTAAAAAACTATCGTAAAATTTATTTGAGAGTATAGATTCGTTGAAGTAAGCTGAAGGTTCCCTTGTGATATAGGGAACCTTCAGCTTATCAGAGTAATTGATAAGTTGTTCATGTAAATCATGGCACCTGATTAACTTTAAGTGTATAGTTTCCAATAGCTTCGGAAGTTTTTGGATAAACCGTGATATAATAAAACCCCGATGATAAACAAGGATAAGTAAAACGGAAATTGTTGTCAGTACCGGAATCATCATCGCTGTTGCAGTTCTCACCAGCGCTGTTACGAAGTTCTCCGATAATATCGATATTCCCTTCTGAATAGAATTCGTAAGTTGTTCCGGAGTTTAAATTAATTTTAAAAGTATCAAGGTCTCTATTTGATACTGATGAACTGTAATGTGATATTTTTCCTGATGTAGTATCTCCAACATTTATCGAAGTTGCCGAAGCTATGTTTGCCGCATGATCATCCTTGTCAAAATATATAGAATATAAACCCATTTTATCATCATTTTTTATAATTAAATAATAATCTTGCGTCGTTGTTGGTTTAAATGGATTTGAAAAGTTGATACCAGAATTAGTGCAATTAACGATACTAACTTCTGATTCGGTTGATATATCATATATATATAATGATGGATAAACAGAACCAGTTGAATAGAAATAATACTGAGTTCCTGCTTGTAAAGAAATTTTATATAAAACTGTTTGTTTTTGAGAAGTAAATTGATTGTTCATAATGGAATTGATAGCGATACTTGTATAAACGATTTCTGGTAGACTATTACATAGATAAATTTTTCTTCCGAACTCTTCACTATTAAAAATAAACTTGAAATAATAATCTCCACTTGTAGTAGGAGTAATTGACTTGAATTGGATACCTCGTAATCTGTCATAATTAACTCGAAGAAAATCAGAATCTGATTCTGACTCCAGATTATATGTGTAATAACCATCAAAGTATTTATCAGCTTTTGGTGTAAAATAATAAGTTGTGCCAGATATAAGATTTACTTTCGCAATTGTCTTTTTCGCAGATGTATCTATATGCGATCCTAATGTTAAGATTACCGGTTCGTTTGGATATGAATCGGACAAATTAAGCTTAAATTTACTATCTGGAAATAGGCTAGAATTTGGAAAATATAATTTAATATAACATGTTCCGGTTTTTTCGGGTATAAAAGAATACAGTTTATCATATATAGTAAAATTTTCACTTCGAAAAATATCCTTTGTATATATAGTGTAAAATTCATTGTTGCAAGCAGATATGACAGGATCATATGTGTTAAAATTAGTTCCATACAAATAATATTTTTTCCCGGCAGTAACTTCTGCTTTATAAAAATAAAAATTTTCTTTAATAAAATCATTTTCAACAAATGAATTAACTGTTATATTAGAAATATTTATAGGTGGAGGAGAATCTAATACAGTCATTTGAAGTTTTCCATTTTTATAATTAGAGTACGGAATATAATAATCATCAGTAATTGTTGGTGTGAATTCAAAAAGGGTATCATTATAAAGAAAGAAATTATGGTATTTAAGACTCTTCGTGGATGTGCATTTTGTTTTAGAAAAGTAATGACCATTAGGGAGTGATAATGTTTTTAAATAGTATGTTTTATTTGCTTCAAGAGTTATTTTTACATTGGAACTACTGGAAATTGGAGAAACTGAAAGTTCTTTATTTATTGATGCATCAAAGATGTTTGATAATTTCGCAATATATGTTGGACAATAATCGTTTGAAACCGCGTTATTGGTAACATTTTCTCCTCCATTATTTTCTCCTTCGTAATAATTTTCTCCAGAACATGAATCGAATTTTTGATCGAATTTTTTATCAGATTTTTTAAATCTGTATTCTGCTTTTCCAATAAGAGAGAGCTTATCTCCATCTACTTTGTAATCATAATATAAATCATCATTATCTGCAAAGGTTATCTTGTCAGAAATTTCAATTCCCACCCAGCATCCGCTTGTTTTATTTAATAAACCAATTTCTTTAAGTTCTTCATCTGTGGCATCTGTTTCAGCAATATTAATGGAGTATAACTTTGTATCAGTTATTTTACAATATGAATGCATGTTTATTGATATTTCTTTGCCGTTTTCAAGCACAAAAGTTTCTTTCATTGGATACTTGCAATCTTTCGATTCTTCGTCTTTATAATAAGTTAATTCCCATACATCAGTAAGTCCATCAATGGATGAACATTTATTGAAAAGTGCAATCGAAATCAAAATCACAAAAAACAAATAGGTTCTTTTCATTTTCAAGCTCCTTAAAAAAAACTAAAATTACTATACTGGTAGCGAAAAAGAACTTTAGGATATCTTCAGATGGTTTGGATTGTTAAATTAACATGTTTTCTGTTTTCGGCTAATTAATGTAATTTGAAAATTAATGTCAAGATTAATATTGTTTAAATTTTTATTTGAGAGTATAATTTCGTTGAAGTAAGCTGAAGGTTCCCTTGTGATATAGGGAACCTTCAGCTTATCAAATGTTGTGATTATGCAGTTTCGTTGTTATTTCTTTACTGCGTCATTTTCCGCAGAGTTATTCTGATCTTCTTTTTTGCCTTTCATAAAAAATCCAGCTATAAAATATATAACAAAGATTATTATGCATATAGCTGTAACTATAAGCCATTGGTTATATGTCATGCCGATTTTGACGTAGCTATTAGACAGTAAAATAGTAATCACCATAAATAAAACTGAATACAAAGTGATTGATATATTGTTCATAAATTCTCCATTTTTTAAAGTTTATAGAAAGATAAAATGCGTTTTTCAATTATTGATCAATAACCTGATTGGGTACAGGATGTATTAACCAACATTCTGATTATAAAATTTGGAAAATAATTATGTGAAAGTTCCTTTGCTCCAGCGGGGATATTTGTTGTTAATTAATATAGGTATGATAATTTCCGTGGTTGTTAAATTGCAGCTGAAATTTCTTAGGGATAAATAGTCTCCAAAGTAATTTATGGTTCCATTGACAGGTTCAAGCCTGTAATTAATAAATACCGTAGTTTTTAAAACATATTCAGTGAGACTAATATCTCGATTTGTCGAAATGCTGTATTGATCTGCCCACTGAAATATTCCAAAGCAAATTGATGTCAGCAGAATTACTGTGAGTAGTTTATTCTGCAGAATTTTAGTTTTCATGAAAATTATATGCATATCGTTCTCTGCGCTTCGCTGCTGCACCACTCAATATAATGCTCAATGGCTAAATCGCTGTACCCTTTTGATTTAATTTCTTCAAAACAATTAAGAGCCTGTTCGTATTTTTCAGCAATATATAAATTAATGCCTTTTTCAAAAAGAACTTTATGTTCCATTTTGTTTTTTGTTAGATCATTTTGAAATGATATCAAAATTTCATAAATAGAAATTGGTATTGATTTTCCTTTAACTCGGACAATACCCATATATCGAAGAAGATATTTGTCTCGATTAGCAACACGGTTCATAACGGAATCTGTAATTATTATGGATGTGTTGAAAAATTTAGTAAGCTCTTGGGTACGGGATGCCATATTAACCGCGTCAGAGATTACAGTACCATCCATACGGCTTTCTTCACCGATCATTCCTAGCATCATTTTTCCTGTATGTATTCCTATACCAATTTTGAGAGAAATATTGTTACTGGTTAAAATTTCCATGCTGTATTTTTCAACAATTTCAACAATCTCCATTGAAGCGTCAATGGCATCTTCAACAGAGCCGGAAAAAATCGCCATAATGCCATCGCCAATGTATTTATCAATAAAACCATTATGCTTTCTAATAATCGGTCCAACCCTTTTCAGGTATTCATTCAGAAAATTAAAATTTTCTTCAGGGGACATTTTTTCTGAAATAGAAGTAAATGAACGTATATCAGAAAACAAGATTGTCATTTCTTTTTCAATGTGATCACCAAGATTTACATCGAGAATACTTTTTCTGCCAAGGAATTTCAGCATTTCTTTAGGAACAAATCTTTCGTTAGCGGTATTAATCTTAATAAGATCTGAAGACAGTTTCTCGCTTAAAATGAATGACTGTGAAAATATACGAGATAATAAATGCGATTGTAGTAAAGTGAAAACAAATAACCCATAGTGAGAAAGATTCAAAGTGTTGATTATAAAAGAATTATAAAGGATGTCATTGATGCCGGTAAGAAGCATTGTAAAAAATCCTATTAACGCGAGGAAAGCCCCTTGTTCTTTTCTTATAACAGCTTTAATGACCAGAAATAACGAGTAAAATCCCGCAAGCAAAAGATAAACATCCCACACAGGTTTAAAGTGACTATAGACTGATAATGGTGTAAAAGTTAAAGACCCGGCGATAAATGCCGCAAATATACAGAAAGCAATAACAATGTAGTCGCGTTTGATGCTATAAACAGAGTATATGAAAAGTAGAATGAAAGGCATTTGAAGATAGGCGCCGAAGTACTCAAGGGTAGATAGCATCTCGAAAGAAATTTGAGGAAATATCTGGAGAATCACGCGCTCGCCAACACAAGTCAAGCGAACGAGCATGATTGTAGAAAATAGCGCGAAATACAGTGACGACCGATCTTTTGGCCGTAAAATAAATAATCCCAAATGATACATAGCCATTATGGAAAATATACCGATCATGAAAAACGCGATATAGTTGTTACCCATGTAAATTCGCATCAAATCGGTGTAATTGCCGATATATACGCTTTCCCAAAGCCCAGCTTTTTTATGAGTGTAATTTGCTACCTGTATAATAATTTCATACTTGCCATTATTTATCACATCAATGTTTTCAGGAATGTAATATCCGACCTTTGGATAATATTCCGGGCGGAAATCCCGTTTAGATTTTGTGACCGTCCCATTGGACATAATATATTGACCGTTAACGTACAACTTATAAGAAGTTGCGGCATCCAGCATTTTTATGCCCCAAATTGTGTCGTCGGAATTCACCATGACTGTTAGCCGATATGTCGCACATCCATGAGCGTTATATTTAACATTATTGGTGCCGTGGTCAATCCACATGGACGGTACGGTGATGTAACTGGTGAGATTACCTTTGCCATTTTTAATGTCGTCAGAATCGAGCAGCTGATCCCAGTAGAATTCCCATTCGCCATCAAGGCGTACATTACCATCAGAAAAAAAGCTATGATTCTTTATGTCAAGAATTCCTTTAACCGCAGTCTGAGCCATAGCTGGATTAATAAAGATTATCAGCAGAAAAAAAGAAATCAGAGATACTGCCAGACTTCTATTCGAAGCCCTCATAGGGAATATATTGAACATTCATCCTCCAAACAGTACCCGGATTATATTTGAAGATTTTACCGGGAAGAACTAATCAAACGTTGATTATCAAAAATTGTCAAACTGTTTTTTTATATCATTCCAGTCATTTTCCGGCAACGTTGTTCCGAAGTGTCTGACACATTCCGCGCCTAAAAGTGATCCCATTTTACCGCATACAGCAATCGGCTTGTTTTTCAAATAGCCGGCAAGAAAACCAGCCGCGAAAAAATCTCCGGCCGCGGTAGTGTCAACAGGGGTGTTAAC
>CAYLTM010000046.1:2414-8531 GCA_964386495.1 uncultured Leptospirales bacterium | reverse complement strand
GACTGGATCAATACGGTAAATATCTTTATGGTCTTTTATTATTGAACCATTTTTTCCCAATTTAATAATAGTAGTCGCTACATATTTTGAAAAACAATCAAGTCCCGTCTCAATATCAGAAGAATCACAAAAGGCTGCTGATTCATCTTCGTTGGCAAAAACAATATCGACAAAGTTTTCCAGAATAGTTGGAAGTAAATGTTTTGATGCCTTGACAACTTCAAAAGATCCCATATCAATACTAACAGTGCATCCGGCATCTTTAATACTTTCCAGCGCTTTAAGAATCAGCTTTTCATTGAAAAGCAGATAACCTTCAATATGAACGTGTCTAGTATCAGAAAAATCATTTGCTGATATACCATCAGGATCAAGAGTCAAAGCCGCACCAAGATTAGTCCGCATAGTGCGTTCCGCGTCCGGAGTAATGAGACTTATACATCTAGCTGTTGATGCTTTATCTGTGAAGCGGAATTTTTCAGAACTTCCGCCAATTTTAGTAAAAGTATTTTTGTAAAATTCCGCATTGTCATCAAAACCGAGTTGTCCAAGAAAACTTGTTTTTAAACCGAGCCTAGCCGCCGCGAAAGTAGTATTGGCAGCAGCCCCGCCTGGTGCTGAAATAATTTCATATGTGGATAATTTGAGAATATTATTCATCTCATCATCATTTATTAATACCATGCCGCCCTTGTCGCCATGAATTTTTTCAAGAAAAGAATCATCAACCTTTATAAGCAAATCCAGTATTGGCGAACCAACGCCGGTTAAATCAAATTTTTTCATTTTTCAATATCCTTGTTATAGCAATCTTCGTTAACGGACTGAACAAATATCGTCGCGAACTTCAATGAAAATTCAGATCCGACAAATTTAAGACTATTCAGCTGTGATTCATTTTTTCCAAACAGTTCCAGCCATGTCCAGTAATAAATTTTAGAAAGCGGTACGAATGACCAGTGCCATTTTTCCTCTGAATAACCTTGAGAACGATCAGCGGTGTAGGGCTGGAAAAATCCATATTTATAAGCATTTTCATTTAGCCAGACATAAATTATTTTTCCTTCGCCTTTTGTATAATAGCTGTTAACAAGTTCATTGAAATCGACATCGGTACCCCAGTGATGTCTTGAAGTACCGGGCATAGAAGAAAATTTTAAAATTTCCAGGGCTCTTTTTTCAGGATTACTAATTTCTAAACTAAGGTTTTTTCCACTTACAAGTGTGCTTCCATTCCATTTCCCTTCCCATATCCTTTTTTGATTGTTGAAATTTCTGGTTGAACTGCATACGTACAATTTTATCGATGGATAATCTTTGTTAAAATCATTAATCAAATTTTTTAAATTTTCAGCGGCTGTTTTCTGCAGATAGTGTTTTCTGCCGTCGGTTGGTATTCCAATATCATTAATACAGACAAAGTTTGCGTTTTTTTCCGGATCAAACTTGCCGGTAAGAAATTGTTCAGCTGGAAGTCCGACAAATGTTGTTAGGTTTGCTGACGGCGATTTCGCGCAAAGCGACGATAAAGGTAATAATATCATTAATAGTAAAGTCCTGAATTTCATAATTGCCCCGAATACGTTTGTTTACAGGTAAACTTTACTTATTACGGCTTTTGTCAACCAAAATAATGGTGTCAGAGCAGTTTAATAATCAGATTATGTCACATTGAAAATAATGGTGTCAGAGACATTCTTTAAAATTATTTACAAAAAAGATTATTTGTTTGATTTTTAATCAAATAAAATTCGTTTTCGAGAGTATTAAGAGCATTATGAATATTGTCGAAATTTTTTACATCGCTGGAAATCAACGTTTCAAGGTTTTTTGTTAAATTGTAAATTTTCACAGCGGACAGATTTCCAGAAATTCCTTTCAGTGTATGTATTATACGTTTCGCTTCATCGTAATTATCAATTGCCAATTGCTTTCGAACAAGTTCAGTGCTTTCGGAATAGTTCTCTACAAATTCAAGGATCAGTTTCATATAAAGTTGCTTATTTCCATAAAGGAGATCTAAACCTTCGGCAAGATTGAAACCATGCAAATCATCCGGAAATTTAATTTCTGAGTCGGTAGATATCTCAGGGTGATTATCCTTTTGATTATCAACAACATTCTGAAGTAAATATTTTTTCAAAATATTTATCAAAGCTGTTTTGTTTATGGGTTTTGTTAAAAAATCGTTCATCCCTACCGCTCGGCACTTTTCTTCATCGCCGATAATCGCACCTGCGGTCAGTGCGATTATCGGTATAGGTTTATCAGAAAATTTTTCGTTATCTCTAATGAGTTTCGCTGATGATAAACCGTCAAGAACCGGCATTTGAATATCCATAAAAATTATATCCGGAGCGTCGGTAATCGCATGCTCATAAGCTTCCTTACCATTGAAAGTTTTTATTATTTGTGCGTTCGGAAAAATATTTTTAATAATAACTACTATGAGATCCATGTTGATTTCCACGTCTTCAGCAATAAGAATTTTCGGGGAAATATCTAATCTAATTACTTCATCTGAAATTTCTAAATTATCTTTTTGAGGTTTTTCTCCCTGCCAATAATCGGTTTCGATAGTAAAAGAAAATGTAGATCCTTTAGTTGGGATACTGTTGATTTTTATATTGCCGCCCATTTTTGCGACAAGAATATTAGATATAATCAATCCAAGACCAGTTCCTCCAAATTTGCGGGTTATTGACGCGTCCGCCTGCGAAAACGCTTTAAAAAGTTTCTTCTGCTGATCCTCGCTGATTCCTATTCCTGTGTCGCGAACGGCAAATTTAAATTTTCCATGTTTATAATTTATTGCAGTAAAAGTGAGTTTCAATAGCTTTTAGCTCCGATGTTTATTTCACCGCCGGTTTCAGTAAATTTTACAGCGTTACCAAGCAGGTTGATTAATATTTGTTTCAAACGTACCGGATCAGTCATCGCCAGACGGGGAGTGTCGGCTTGAATATTCAAATTCAGGAGTAATCCTTTTGAAGCCGCGTTGAATTTTACTATTTCCATTGAATGTTCGGCAACTTCTATTATATCAATTTTTTCATAATTAAGATCCATTTTTCCGGCTTCTATTTTCGAAAAATCGAGAATATCATCAATGATACCCAGTAAAGAGTTAGCTGATATGGAGAGATTTTTTGAGTATTGCTGTTGAATTTCACTAAGATTAGTTTTAAACAACAGATCAGAATATCCTATTATACCATTCAATGGGGTTCGGATTTCATGACTCATATTTGCAAGAAATTCCGATTTCGCTTTATTAGCTGATTCTGCGTCTTCTTTTGATTTAACCAGCTCCTTTTCGGTATAAATCTTTTTCAAAGATTCTGATAAAGTGTTTGTTAGAATCTTTAAAACCAGCAGATCCTGAAAATCATTTTCACCCCAAATGCGATAATTAATAATCGATAGAAATGTATAGAATCCAATTATGCCGTCTTTTCCAGAAAGCGGAACAGCGACGAGAGATTTTACTCCGCGATTCATAAGTGAATCTTTATCAATAGCGGCTTCTTCTGAGAGTCTTGCGGCATTGGATATTCTCAGAATATTGTTTTTCAAAATTATTTCGGAACACCAGGGAAATATATCGATACTTAAATTGTGAATATTATCTGTACTGGAAGTATTACCACTTGCAGACCATTCATGAGTACTGTTGAAAAATTTTCTGTCCTCTGAAAACATAAATATTATAGCACGATCAACTTGAAAATGTTCACCGGTCTTATGAAGCGTGATATTTGCCTTTTTGTTAAAATTTGAAAGATTTACGCTGATGAATTCCGTGGAAATTTCCGCGATAAGATTTTGAGCTTTAAGCTGTGATACAAATGAGTTAAAAGATTCTGTAAGAAAACCTATCTCGTCAGAATGAAGAACCATTACATGAGAATTATAATCACCTGAAATAACATTTCTTAATCCCTTGACCAGTGAATTAATCGGTTTGACTAAATTGGAATATAACAATAATGGTAAACCGAGAAGTATCACAATTATAAAAACCAGCATCAACCAAACAAGCGGTATCAAAAAGTTATGAAGATATTTGCGGTAATCAAGCAGGTAATCACAAACAACGCCTTCAGACCCTACCGATAATGGTAATTCATTCCACTGTATATTTTTTGGGTTGTCATAATGAGTACCGGGCAAAGCACCGATTAACCAGGGATTAGCACCAGGTTCGTCGTTTGGTTGATAAACAATGTTGTCTGGAAAATTTTGATATGAGAGGTCAAATACTCCAGTTGAATATAATACTGCCTGAAAAGAATATTCGTACTGCTGATTACGAAATGATTTTTGACTAAGCCATGTTATCACAATACGATTTGATTCCTGTTTTAACCAGACATCCCCCATGCTGATATCCGGATATAAGTCAATGAGCAATACCATAATCTGCGGGGTGCTGCCGTAATTATACTGATAGTTTTTATATAGCTGCGGTCTGCTAAAAGATAATGTGCCATCGTTCGAAACATACAGATCGGTTTGCACTTTACCAAAAAATGGGAAAGCGAAATTTATTGGACCATAATTATTGGATTTTATATTATTATATTGCACCTCATTATCTGTTAAAGGTAAAAGATACCCATTATCATTTTCGAACATATATGGTATATAATTTACGTCGTAACCATTTTTTGAATTTGGAAAATAACGGATAGTTTTGTTGCCTGGAAGAGTGGGGCGATAATTATTGCTATAGGATGGCGTAATTACCATTCCTACAGAACCGAGAACCGCAAGTATAATTGTTAAAACTATTGAAGCAACCTTTATAATAAATGAAGTATTTGCTGTACGGCTGTTTAGATAATTTATAGCGAATAAAAACAGTGCGAAGAGTACACCTAAAAAAATAGCAGTATTTACAATTGATACAGAAAGAATATACGTGTCTCTTAAAATTTTTAAAAAATTCAATCCAGCCGCTAATAAAAATGTCACTGTGAATCCAACAACAGCTTTTATTTCCCGTTCAGTATTGTTTTTATATAACTGGATGAAACGTTTTTGGAAACCGGGTTCATTGCCGACAAGATCAAATATTTTGCGGATAAACGCGAATGGAACCCATAGCATAATTATTAATAGGACGAAATCAGTCCACATTGGGCGATACTGCACATCACCATTGCGCAGTATTGAATACCTGTAAACAGCATATGATGCTTCCCCAATTGTGTATAATAAACTTAAGAATAACGCCAGTCTGGATTCTATTTTGTGTTTTGGTGAAAGCGATGGAAAATTATACGCGAATTGTATCAGTATTACCATCGTTAATCCGAGAAAGATGGTTTGCGAGCAAACAACAATAAATCGAGATGTGGGCATTAGAACCGATTCAAGAAAAAGTGACACAAGAAATAATGTTAGCGTGATAAAAAATGCTGATGCTAAAACTGAATGCCGAGGATGATCATATTTCCTCGCCGAAAAAAAAACATAACCACTGATTAATGTTGATAAGATTATTTGTGTCAGATACCCGATAGCTATTGGCGTTAAATATAAATTCATTAATTATTCCTAATACGTCTTTACTAGAGCCAAACGCAGATTATTCCTGCGAGTTTTCTTCCGGTAATTTTCCTCATAACTGTAATTATCATTTTTTTAATAGTATTCGGTTTTACGATATTAGTCAAGCACTTATTCTCGATTAAAGGCTCGATATGTTGAAAACAATGGTGTCAGAGCAATGTTGAAAAACACGTTATGTCGCATAAGCCTCAAAACAATGGTGTCAGAGCAATGTTATAGCTGCATTATGTCGCATATTGCCAATTAAAAACTATTCTATGGGAGTTTGATGGTAGTTCAAGTAAGGATATATCGAGACGTTATTCAATATACTTTATAAAATAATTAAGGTTTATCACTTCAATAGTATTATTGTTCCATATAAGTATGTTTTTTTTACTAAGTTTGTTTAAGAGTCTGGAAAATGTTTCAGGTATAGTTCCAATTATCAGAGCTGTGTCTTTTTTGCTCATTTCTGTATTGTATTCGTATTTTACGCCGTAATGATTTATTAAAAAACGGAAAAAACGCTCTTCGACACTCATGGCAGTCAAGTAGACT
>CAYLTM010000046.1:0-2404 GCA_964386495.1 uncultured Leptospirales bacterium | reverse complement strand
TCAGTAAGGTACTTCAGCTTGTTCATAAGATTCTGTATAAATTGTCTTGAAAATATAGGATCATTCAGCATTGTTGAAAAGTCCTTGTTTGGAATTTTCAATATCGTACAATCGGATATCGCGACAGCACTGATAGGATAATAAGCCATGTCGAAAATTGCGGCCTCCGCGAAAAGCTCTCCCTTGTCGATTATTACCCTGATGACTGTTTCGATACCATTTATATCAGTTTTTATAATTTTGATTATTCCTTCCACGGCTACGCAAAAGTGTTCAGCGTCGTCCCCTTCAAGGAAAATGTAATCACCCTTTGTGTATTTACATGCTTTTCCCAGATTTATCAGTCTGTCAGAATATTTTTTATCCAGATTTCTAAAAAATTTTGATTCTGACAGCTGTTCAGTAATATTTTTTTTGTCAACTTGACTCAAGTCAATGTCCTTTCTAAAGTTAAATGTTATATTTCATAAACTAATCATAAAGTGATTATACACAATAATTAAAACTCTCCGCCCGCCAGCGGCGGATGGAAGAGATAATTTCTGTGGAAAACCACTCTCTGATAGGTATATTTTACTAAATGATTGAATAATAATCAATAAAAAAATTAAGGAGACACGATATGGAAAGAAATGAATTTGTGGAAAAATTAAAAAATGAGCACAAGGAAATTATTGAGCTTCTTGATGGTTCAAAAAAAGGTAACGCTTTTTTTGACACAATATGGCGGGAAAATCTAATGACTGCCAACAGGAAAATTAATGAACACCTCAAAAAAGAAGACGAAATTCTTTACAAGGAATTAAATAACGCTGATGATAATGAATTGCTGAGAAAAATTTCTGAAACCTTTTCTGACGATATGAAAAAAATTACAAAACAGGTCGAAGCTTTTCTACAGAAGTATCAAACTGCTGCAGAAGGAAATTCTTTTAGAAAGGATTACGCGGCGCTTGTATACTCCCTTGAAAAAAGAATCAAATCTGAAGAAGAGATTTTATTTCCGGCTTATCAGAATTTGTAGGGTGTGAAATAAAATTTGTGTATTCTTGGAGCTGCTTTGACTTCAACCTCACTGCTGCCTGACTGCGTGCGTACAAGCACAGGCAGTCACACCTTCTCCGTGCGTGAACGATGGAGAAGGTTTTCTAGTAATGGTTTTATTTTTCAGAATATTTAGTTATACGATATATATTTTCCCGAAATTTAATTCATACACGAAATAATCACCCCTCCATAAATTATATTTGACATAGTTACGCCTGATATTTTAGAAAACATAATAATTATTTTGCCGACTAAGAAAGAGGGACTTGCATGAAAAAATTATTTATGTTTTTTGCTTTTTTGCTGGCTTCAAACACATTGTTTGCTGAAGATTCCCTGAAGTATTTCTATACCGGTGAAGAATCAAAAATCACTACAACTCTTGAAATATCAAAATTTATAAAAACCGAAAATCCCGCCGATGCGGATATTGTAATTTATAATAATATACTGGGCAACTCGTCTGAAGTAAAAAATCTTACTGATACTGGAAAACCGATTCTATTAATAATGGGCAGCTCTATAACTGTAGATTCTATAAAAGCAGTTTTCGGTGAAACAGCGGTTATTGAACAGAAAGAAAATGAGCTAAGTCTGACGCTATCAGAAAGTAATAAAACCGGCAGCTGGGAAAAAGATTTCGAATGGAGCAGTGCTCCTCAGATACGAGCACGAACGACGCTTACAAATATTTCAGCGTTGCCGGTTATTCAGGGTTACGGCACTGATGAAAATATTATCTATAAAACCACTGTTGGAAAATCCCAAGTATATATCATCACGTTTCATGTGAACAACACAAAAAACCCGCAGATACAGGAGTGGGCATATTTTCATTATCTCATATATTATATTTGCACGGATCTTGCTAATATCGAAAAGACTCCCTTTGCGTTATATGAAGGCGCACCTGTGCCTAAGCAAAAACAGCGGATTGTCATTACCGGTGTTATCGGTCTATTGTTGACTATTTCTGTAGTTGTGTTCTTTTTCATTCGACGGTATAGTGTCGCACATCCGGAAATGCTCGATAAAATAGTAATTAACCGTGAAGATTACGAAAACCGTGAAACACACAGTGCCTGGGATGAAGTAGGGTTTCACCGGCCGCTAGGTGGTTTTTTAATAGCGTTGCTTTTCGGTCTGATACTATTTATACCGATGATCGTTTTTAATAATCTTATTGTGCCGAATTATATTCTGCCATCCGCTCAGGGGCTTGGTATCTGGGGACGCGTAATGCAGTTCTTTGGCGTTTTCTGGTTATTCTTCGATTGGGGAACCAGCACAGCCTTCGTGAAATTTATGTCTGAATACAGGGTCTCAGATCCTAAAAAAGGTATTAAATTCGGACAGT
>CAYLTM010000045.1:19568-23202 GCA_964386495.1 uncultured Leptospirales bacterium | reverse complement strand
AAATTCATTTTTTGATAAAACAAAAAATACTATTTTCTATGTACACGGCTGGCAGAATAGTTCAACATCAAAGGACTTTGAAAGAGAATGTCCTTTTTTCTCTAACCATACTAAATGGCCGAATCTGAATACTATTGGAACCTGGAAAAACAAGGGTTGGAACGTGGCTATACTTTACTGGTCACAGTTTGCTGATGAAGGTGAAGTTAAAGATGCTCAGGCAAAAATTTATATGGCAAACAACAACGGCAGAAAGAACATGAGATACAAAATCAGAAATGGTTCGTATCTGACTTTCTTAAACAATACAAAAACTGTTACACAGATCGCTTATGAAGAATATTCAATGGCTTTCAGCGGCTATACTGGTGCTGAAGTTAGATTTGCCGGACATTCTCTCGGCAATCAGCTTGCGACTACACTTGCAATGACTATCAGCGATAAGGTTGCTGCAGGTCAGTTATCATCATCGTTAATGCCTAAAAGACTCGCACTGCTTGATCCTTTCTGGGGAAAAGATGGTGAAGTTTGTGTTGGCGGAAAATGGGTGGCAGAAGTTTGTAGAGCTAATGTAAAAACAATGTTAACAAGAAATAAGATAGCTCTTGAGCAGTTCAAATCTTCTGCAATGGGCGGTGCTGTAGCTGATGAAAATCTTGATATGAGAAAAATGGCTTCTTTCTATAGAATCTGGCCGGATTTCATCGGAGTTACTGATCAGGCAACTCAGCATAGTTACGCGTATATCTGGTATGGGCTTTCTATGGGTGGTACTGTTAGCGGTGGAACAGGTATTTATCTTGGAGCTGCTGCAACAGCTACCAATATTAAGGCGACATCAAACTGGAATTACAGTACAAACAGCGTTAAATCAAGTCAATACTACTGGTACACAACTTCTGGAAAAAGCTCTTATGCTTCAAGCGATGATGTCTTTACTAAGAAATCTGGTGTAAGCACTTGGTAATTTTCTAGAATATAATTTTGTGATGTATGAAAAACCTCAGTCGGTATCGGCTGGGGTTTTTTTATGCAAATAATGTGGTTGACATTTATTTTGTGCGGAATATTTTATTTTTGATTTTATTTATGCTGTAAGAATAATGCTGGATGTTCACAAGAAAGTTATTGGGATGTTCGGCATATATACTTATGACATAGCTCAAACAAAAATATCGCAGGCAGCCGATTCAGCAAAAAGCAAAGGTTATCCATTAATGTGTTCCATGGAAGAAAAATATTTGTTAATCTAAAGTTTCAAAATCCCCAGTAATTCATCGAATATAGTTTTTAATAATCTATAGTCAATCGTTCCACCGCCGTAACGTGCAGTGTAAAACTCATTTTTCATGTTGTTAAATTTCGTGAGAATATTTCCATGAATATCCATTTTTTCATTATCGATATATTTGATGGTATTTTCTATTGTTGCTATAATCTCTTTTTGAATCCCTCCAGCAAAGGAAGATTTCAGTTTTTCCGCAAAGAGTTCGTCGTAAATTTTTCTGTTTTCAACAATAGCGGGGATGTTGTCTTTTTTTTTGGATTCTTTTTTTACAGTGATGTTTTTTGCAATAATTGGACGATACTTTCTTTTTTCATAAAGAATAAACATGGTAAAAAGAATACCGAATAATGCAATTGATAAAATAGATACGGCGATGATAAGTGTTAATGATTTATTTTTGAGAAGTAAATTATCGGGATCATCCTTAACAGAATTTTTAATATTGTTTGAGCTTACATTTATTACAACATCCTTATTAAAAGAATCCACATATTTTTTTAGCTCAGGATTGTAAAAGTTATATGATAATTTTCCGAGATTCAGAGATCCTGCTTTTTCTGGTATGATGGAAATTCTATAAATTTTATTGCCGACAATTTTGTCGCCGGAAATTTTAATGTCGGAAGACTTTTCTGTTACAAAAACTTTTATATTGTCGGCATTCGTAAAAAATGGAGCCTTGATATCAAAAAAGTTACCCGTCCCGTTTATTGCAACCTCGAAAATAATTTCTTCGTATTTTACAGCGTTTAAAATATCACCACCAAGATTTTGAGAAACTGAAAAATCACCAATGTTTCCACTAAAGTTCGAAGGTTTATCATCCTCAGGAATACTAACTACAGTTATCATCGTTTTATCAAAAGTGATTACTACATTTTTTTCAAAACCAAAAAATCCCCGTTTTATTGGTTTTGCTGCTGCAACTTTTCCTCCAAAAACAGAAAAGTTCCCAGGTGTCGGAGTCGTTATTACTAATGTATTAATATGTTTTTTAAGAAATTGTTTTCCGCCATCGTTTATTATAACTGTATCAATATTCTCTTCAATAGATTTCTTAATCATCCCGACAGTATCCGGTAATTGTGTGTAACCCTTAACCTCCATATCCTCGATACTGGTTAGAATGTAATATTTAATAACTATAGGTTCTCCAGTTAGGTATTCTTTTGCTGAAAATTCTGTAAGTGGTTTTATAGATTTTGACAAATCATCAGCATCGCTGGTTTCTTCTTCCTCGTCATCAAAAAAAGGGAGTTGCGTGTTGGAGCTTTGTCCAGTGCTGACTTTTCTTTTAGGCAATACATTGAAAGCTATGTTTTCAATTTTGTGTTTATTTCCATCAACAATGATATGCATATTGCTGATATTATATTTTCCTTCCTTTGAAGTGTTTACTCTATACTGTAGAACAATACCAGACCAGTAATTTCCATTAACCCACTGCACAGATCTGTTGGTTCCGATGAAATCTATTGATAATCCCGGTATTGATGGTATTTCTGCAGGTTTCGCGTTCTTCGCGTCAGAGATGGATATTTTTAGTATAAAAGGTTCGTCGGCAAAAAATTCGTTACCTTCAAGATACGCTTCAACTTTTGCCGCAAATAGAAACGATGGGAATAACAGCAGAAATATTAATGCAGCAATTCTACCACGATTTATCAAGCATTTTCGTGCCACGTTCATCTCCATTGCCGTTTTCTCTACGAACAGGTTTGCTCTTCATATTGTTTAGCATATTCATTATCTGGTCTTTATTCATTTCCTGTCCGCTGTTTTTCGCGTTGTTATTTTTTTCATCTTGTTTAGCATTGTCTGCGGAGTTTTCATTTTGCTGATTATCACCGCTGGATTTATCATCATTCTGATTATTTTTGTCCTTATCATTCTGATCTTTTTTCTGTACAAGATACTCCAGATTCTTTTTTGGTTTTTCATAATCAGGGTCAATCTTTAAAGCGTTACGATACGCGTCAATAGCGTTATCTATATCGCCTTTTTTATAGTACGAATTACCAATATTAAAAAGTGCTTTTTTTTGGATGTCTTTATCTTCGGTTGATAGAGCATCCTTGAAATGATTAATCGCGGAATCGTAATCACCTTTTTTATAAAGGGCATCACCCTTGTTAAAAGATAGTTTTTTCTTGTCAATAGTATTCGGCGCGTATTCATCAGCTTTATTATAATTTGTCATAGAGTCGTCAAACTTTCCGCTGGAATAGTCCGAGTTACCTGAACGCACAAAATCCTTAAACGGATCCAGCCATCCAACGAAAATTATAACTGTTAGAATTATTGATGCAAATTTTATAAACTTCATATCCAATTTTACCGTTGAAT
>CAYLTM010000045.1:18269-19558 GCA_964386495.1 uncultured Leptospirales bacterium | reverse complement strand
TTTCCGACGAACAATTCAAGTAAAAGAATAACGGAGAGTATTAACGCGAAAATATAATATTTCTCTTCCGGCTCAGAAATCATCTGTGTTCCAAAATGACTTTTCTGGCTGTTTTTTACAACATCAAGAATTTTGTATATACCTGAAAATCCGCCGTTTATGTCAAAATATTCAGCGTCAGTGGATTCCGCGATCATCTTCAGTAATCCAGCATCAGGTTTTGTGCGCACAATTTTTCCATCAGAATCTCGCAAATATATATCGGCAGTATTGTCATCATTATCCATTGGGATAATTTCACCTTCGTTAGTTCCCACGCTCGCGGTAAAAACTTTTACGCCAGACTCTTTAAGTTTTGCTATAGCGTCTTCTACGTTTTTTTCATGATCTTCGCCATCGGTAATAAGCAACGCTATTTTCGTGGTTATTCTTTTTTTGTCAAAAACTTCAGCCGCCATATTCAAGGCTTTTCCAACATCAGTTCCTTGTAGTCGAATAGATTCCGGTGAAGCGTTATCCAGAAACATTTCAAAAGCACCCATGTCGCTTGTCAACGGACATTGTAGAAACGCGTTTCCGGCAAATAATACAATACCGGCTCTGTCTCCCTGCAGTGATCCGGAAATTAACCGGACGGCACTCTTTGCTTTTTCAAGACGGCTAGGTTTTATGTCTTTGGCAAGCATACTCCTGCTTACGTCAAGAATAATCAGAATATCGGAACCTTCCCTGTTAACTTCTCTGTGAGTGATTCCCCACTGTGGACGAAGCATAATGAATGCGAAAATAATCACCCCGACAACAAGTAATATTTCCTTGATTAATATAAATGGATTGCGCATTTCACGATATCGAGTTTTTCCAAAAACTTTTTTTACCGACCACCGCCGCCATATACCATACAATATAATTAGCATAATTAATGCCGATGCAGCTGGAGCTATTAATAAAATATTTTCAAAATTTCCGAAGTTCATATAACCTTTTAGTGTTTAATTTTTAGTTACAGTAAATATTTCATTTTTAAAATTTAACAGTAATTTATGCGACCACAAAATAATAAATAGGTATCTATGTCGTATACAATTCAAACAAATTGTTACAAGGTTTTTATTTACTGTAGATTATCTCTTTAATTTTATCTATTTTGTAATCACTTTTCACATGATGCCTGTTTAAACAATAATTATTATAGAAAACATTGTTGCTGCCGAAATTCGTTGAAAAAACCTTTGTGTAACCCGCCAGTTTTGAGAGATAGATAATTTCATCATTATACCTGCCGAATG
>CAYLTM010000045.1:5957-18259 GCA_964386495.1 uncultured Leptospirales bacterium | reverse complement strand
GAAATTTTCTTTTCCATTTTCATTTCAATTATTTTTCGTGATAAATATAATTCATGGTACAACTTTGTTCGGTTGGTAATTTCCAGTAAATTTTCATGAGAGATTGTGTGCGATTCGACTGTAATATTATTACGGTTCAGCTCCTGGAGATCTTTCCATGTGGTAGAATTTACGGCATGGTCATATATAAAGTCGGTGTAAACAAACACTGTAATCGGATAATTATATTCTTTCGCGAGCGGCATAAGTTTTGTATAAATGGATTTATACCCATCATCAAAGGTGATAACAACAGAAGTCTTTGTCAGACGTTTCTCATTGTTTAAAACGCTGATCATATCTTTAACAGAAATTACTGCTATGTCATTTTGCTTGAAATAATCAAAATGCTTTTTAAGCTCATCATACTTAATTGAAAAAGGTCCTTTTCCGTCAATATTATGGTATAGTAGAATCGGAATTTTTGTAACATTAGAATTTAAACTGTAAAAAGGCTGCACCCAATTCTGTTCAGGATATATAATTTTTTTTGTTTGTGAATGGCTGTCAATTAATTCGGAAAATAAATATACCGTAATGAAGGAAAAAAGTACGAAGATCATTATGATAGGAAATATAATATTTTTTATGTTTAACATTTTTACACACGAATTGAAAAACCAATTCAGATATACAGTTTATAATTAGTTCTTCATGATTATTTCACAAAAAACTAATTATAAACTGTACACCCGCCAAAGGCAGGCGTACAGTCAATTATTACATGTGGTTATTTACCCAATCAAGAACATCTTGATAAACTTCTTTTCGGTTTGTTTCATTAAAGATCTCATGTCTGGCTTCAGGATAATATTTCTGAGAAACATCCTTAATACCAGCGTCTTTATACATAAGATAAAGTTTTTTCAAAGCCTTTGAAAAATTTCCAACTGGATCTTTTTCTCCAGAAACTATCATTATCGGAAGAGTTTTTGGAATCATGTCTACTGCTTTTTTTGAGAAAATAAACATTAAACCTTTTGACATGTCATAGAACATTCTTGCCGTACAAACAAAACCGCAATATGGATCCGCGATATACTTGTCAACTTGAGCGTTATCTCTAGATAACCAATCAAAGGCTGTTCTATTCGGTTTGAAACTGGCATTAAAAGCGCCGAAAGACATGTTATCCAGAAGCTTGCTTCTTTTTTTTCCGCCGAAAATCGATAAAGTACCGGAAATTAATCTGGCAACTTCCAAAAGAGGAATAGGCTGTAACCCTGAACCGGAAATTACCAATCCTTTGTAATCATTTCCGTAAAGACTCGCAATCTGTCTACTGACAAACGAACCCATGCTGTGTCCCAGTAAAAATACTGGAATTTTAGGATTTTCATCCTTGATTAGTCCTGTAAGTTTATGAACATCTTCAACCATTTTGTTCCAACCGTCTTTTCCCATATAACCGGTGTTTTCAAGAGACCCGGCTGTTTTGCCATGACCGCGGTGGTCGTCCGCGTAAACAGCATATCCTGCTTTATTCAAATGTGCCGCAAAATCGGCATATCTTTCCGCGTGTTCCGCCATACCGTGAACAATCTGCACTATCGCTTTAGGTTTGCCGCTCGGCATCCATTTATAAACGAAAACATTGAGATCATCATCGCCTTTGTAAGTAAAGGTAGAAGCTTTCATAATTCCTCCAAAAATATTATTTGTTCGATCTGAGAAATCTAACCTAAGTCTCAATAAATAAAAAATTTAATATTGACATATTGCTTAATATAATGAAACTTAAAATAGCCATAAAAAAAAGCAAGAAAAATTGAGGTTTTATGAAAAATAAATTTTTGTTTTTGATCATTTTCTTTTTTACAGCTGTTGGTCTTTCAGCGGATCCTATCAAATATTTTGACTACACAGACTATCTTGAACCAATTAGTCTGATGAATTCCAACACGATTTTATTGAATGAAGGAGATAATGATACGCACAAAAATCTTTTTCTAGATGATTTGAGCTGGTATCGTGTATCATTTCCGCTTGATGTAAAAAAGGTAAAGTTTAATAAAGATGAAAACACTGTTTATTGGTACAGGTTTTATGTGAAGTTTCCAGATAGTTATCCTGATACAGCGATCGGAATTACTCTTGGTAAAATTTCCGATATAGATGAAACTTATTTCAATGGAACACTGATAGGATCAAGTGGAGACTTCAATAATCCAAAAAGTCATGCTTGTAACAAATTAAGAATTTACGAAATACCTTCTAAGCTTATAATACCCGGGAAATTAAACACTGTCGCGATAAAAATCAGAAACACTTACCGGGCAGATGAACTTCCGGGTCGTGGAATTTACAAAATAGATAAGCTCGAAAATCTTCTGTCAGAGTTTTACATTAATGGCTTTACTCAACTATTCTTTTCTGTAATCTATATCGGATTGTTTTGTGTATTTTTTCTCCTTTACTACAAACGAACAAAAGAAATTGAAAATTTATTTTACAGTATATTCTCACTGCTTCTTGCTGTGTATTCATTCTCGCGACTCGATATAAAATATATATTCACTGACAATTTTAATGTTATGCAAAAAATTGAATTTGGAAGTCTCTATCTCTTACTAATGATGTTTCTTGCATTTATTCTACATTACTATAAGTATAATCACCGCATAATTCACTATGTTTTTTACGCATTAAATACTGTGAGCTTTGTAGTCGTAATGCTTATGCAGGATCATTTATCATGGTATAAATTCAATATATCCTTTGTTCAATATACATGGCTTATTGCCATCGGAACTTGGATATATATACTAGCTAAGGAATTCCGTACAAACAGGGATGCAAGATTAATGTCTTTATCCAGTGCATTTGTTATAGCTGGTGCAACTCACGACCTTTTGTTATCCAGAGGTATCCAGCTTTTTGAATATATATCTTTTTGGATCGCACCTTACGCTTTTTTCCTTTTTGTAATTAGCATGGCGGCTATTATCGCCACAAGAATGGCACGTGTTTTAACAGAGGTTGAAGATTTAAACATGAACCTTGAACAAAAGGTTTTAACAAGAACCGCTGAATTGAACGAAGCTCTAAAAGTCATTCAGATTAAAGATGATAAAATTCAGAAAGAATTGAAAATCGCGGGAAATGTTCAGAAAACTCTTTTACCGAAAAAATTGCCGGACTGGAAACAATTTCGTTTATGTATAAAATATCAACCGCTAAGAGAAGTCAGCGGCGATTTTTATGAATTGTTCGACTTTTCAGACGGCGGGCATGGAGTGATAATCGCGGATGCATCCGGTCATGGAATGCCTGCGGCTATCTATACAATACTAGCAAAATCCGCACTATATAAAAGGTATCTCAAAGATACATCACCATCGGAAATATTCAAGAAAACTAATGAGGAACTTTGCGAAGTCGGCACAGGGCAATATTTTACAGCATTTATGGTAAAACTTACTGATGACGACCAATTGATTTATGCAAACGCCGGACACACGAAAGCGATTGTCCTAAACAAGGAGCTTAAACGTATTAAACAGTTGGATACCCCCGGCACATTCATTGGAGCTATGATTGATGCGGATTCTTCGTATCAAGACGCAAGTTTGAAATTTAAATCTGGCGACAAGGTAATATTATTTACAGACGCTCTTGAAGAGGGCACGAACTCTGAAAATGAGGAATACGGCGAGATGAGGATTCTTAATTCTGTCAAGAATCACTTTTTTGAAGATATTGATACTTTGATAGAAAGTGTTATGACTGAATATTTCGATTTTATAAAGAGCGCGGAAAGAAAAGACGACTTAACTGTAATTGGGATTGAACATTTGTAGAAGATATTATTTGTGATGATAATTTTAGAAGTCCGGTCAATGAGTGATATGTCTCACAATGACCGGTGCGTCGCAGCCAGTCGTTGAATGGGGAAAGTAAACCCCTAAATCCCCTAAAGGGGATTTTAAGAGAAGATAGCGTCCAACAAGGGAGCAAGCTCCCCTGTTTTGGGTGAATGACCCGACAATCATTTTGAACCGACGATTTAAATCGTCGGTTTACGTATCCTCAGCAATCGGACTGTTATAGGTATAGGAAATAATCATTGACAAAATCTTTAATATTAATACTGATATAATATAATGTTTTTAAAACTTTAAGTGTAAAAAGAATTGTTGCCGAGGGTAGCTTTTTTTAGAAAAAATTGCAAAGTTAAATGGGATTAATTTATCTAATTATTATGGAGAATCAATATGGACCGAATATCAACAATTGAATACAAAGAAAAGAAGATTCTTTTCGCGGACTTTTCTTTTGCTGGAAAAAAAGAGGAAGTTCTCGAAGTTATCGAAGATTATAAGAAATTTATCGTGCAGTTCGAAGAAGGAACAGTTCTGACATTAACCAATTTTGATCAGGCATATTTTGACCAGCAGATAAATGTTGAATTGAAGGAGCTCCTTAAGCATAATAAAAAGTATGTAGTAAAAAGTGCTATTATCGGTGTATCAACAGCACGTAAATTATTTCTTGAAACAACTGCGGCATTGACAGGCAGAAAACTTGGTGTTTTTAAAACAATTGAGGAAGCAAAAGAATACTTATCAGCAGATAATTAATTACCAGTCATTCATGCTGTCGATTTTGTACTATGTGAAAATCGACAGCATGAATACAGCATTTACTTCATCCAAGTATCCAGAAAATTTAGAACTTTATTGATGTTCTCTGATGTTTCAAATTTTGATCCACCATGTCCTGCACCTGAAATCGCTTCGTATATAACTTTGGAATCACCTAGAACTGGAATGAGGTTATTATAAAAATTCACAGACTGTGTTATCGGAATATTCTTATCGGCAGTACCATGTTGTATGAAAAATGGCGGGTCATTAACGTCAATATATGACTGTGGACTAGCCTTTATAACGAGAGCCTCCGCTTCTTTACTACCTACTGTTTTACCAAGATATTCTGATTCTGGGGAAGTGGAAGTTGATGTTTTTCCAACCGGAGTAATCCCCAAAGCAGAAAACTCACTATCCATCTTTGAAAAATATATCGGACCAAACCAGTCAACTACAGCTTGAACTTTATCGGATTGATCAGAATTACCCAGCGAATCATCCTGAAGCTCTTTTTCCTCGCCAGTAGTTACAACTAAAGCTGAAAGATTTCCTCCGGCTGAACCGCCCCACACAGCAAACTTTGATGAATTCAGTCTATAGATTCCAGCGTTAGTTCTCAAAAAGCGAATAGCCGCTTTAATATCGTTAATCTGTGCTGGAAAAACCGATTCCCCGCTCAATCTATAATTTACCGCAACAACAGCATACCCACGATCCAACGCGTTTAAAACAGGAGTCAATTCGCCACTGGCTTTATCTCCGCTTTTAAAAGCCCCTCCATGAATTTGAATTATTACCGGATATGGTCCATCGAAATTATTCGGCAGATAAATATCAAGTTTTTGGGATGATGATTTTGAAGCATATGCAACATCAAGATATTTTTCCTTAATATCGCTGGTGTCCGCATCTTCAAGCATCCCGCCGGAACGCTGCATATCACATCCGCATCCGCAAAATATTATGGCTGCAAACGACATTAGAACTGTAATCATTTTTAGAAATGTTTTATTTGGTCTCATAATTGTCTCCATTGAATTTCTTAATTAGTTTCTGGTGATTTGTAGATCTTTTTCTTACGGGAAAACATGAATTAATCACCAATAACAAATTAATAGGCAATAAATGAATACCCGCTCACTTGTCAAGGTTTTTGATTTCACAATTTTTGTTAATGCTGTAGAAATCACGAACCTGAATAATTAAAAATTATGAAAAACACCAATTTTTAAGGGTGTATAATCATTATAACTGAAATCATAATGATATAGACTGAATAATAACAATAGAGGGTTGGCATTTGCTTCTGCGCAAATACCGGTAAAAGGCAGAAGAAAGAATCTCAAACTAAAATAGCCGCCGAAACCATTAGTAAACTGATAATCAGTATTTTTATTAGTTTTTCCGGTTAGTGGATTTTTATAGTCGGTTGAAATTTTATTAATATCAAATAAGTACATCGCACCGATACCAAGATCAAACCAAGTTGCAAAAGAGAGATGGCCTGTAAATCTTATTCCCGGCCGGTACATAATATCCGTTGTATTTACTTTAACTTTGTAGTAATCATCCTGGAACTTCTTATTTCTGGAAACTTTATAATTGTAACTATAACCATCGAAATATGGACCAACGCCAAAAACTAGTGGAAGCTGGTTTAAAATAATATTGCGCAGAATAAAGGATTTTAGCCCATACTCAATCGATACATTATACGGAGCTATATTAGGTAATTTGTAAATACCCCATGACAAATCATTATTATCATCGCCCGGATTAATAATTCCAACACCGGTCGTTATTAAATAATTTCCTTCTACAAATTGCGAATATGATTTTTCTGAAAAAATTAAAATCATTGTAAAAGCGATAATAATAGTGCATAGTGTTTTGATCTTCATATACTTGGTTATTCCATCCATATATTTTTTCATTTAGCAAAATAATAATTCAAGCTGTTAGAATCAACTGTTTTTCTTTTATATGATGAAAATTATATGAGAGAGCCGAGGTCAACCATGAATATACTTATCAGAAAGCGGAATCTATTATAAGTAGTTTGATAGATTTCCAGCCTGAATATATCATAAAGCCCAACTTTTTGTTGACAAAAAAAAGCCACATAAAAGAGTTTAAGAAAATTACATACAGCGGTAATCAACCCGCGACATTATATAGAGGAAACAAATGAACAGTAAAACAATCGTTCAAAAGTACGGCGGAACATCGGTCGGAACTCCGGAACGCATTAAAGCAGTCGCGGCACGTATTAAAAAGTATGTCGATAACGGATATTCCGTAGTGACTGTGGTGTCGGCAATGGGGAAAACAACAGATGTATTAATAGACCTTGCGAAACAAGTAGCACCAAAACCTTCCGGCAGGGAAATGGATATGCTTCTCTCTACCGGCGAGCAAGTATCAATTTCCTTGTTGGCTATGGCTTTACAAGAAACAGGAATTGACGCGATATCGTTCACAGGCTCGCAGATAAAAATGATTACCGAGGGTGAGCATCGGGAGGCAAAAATTGTCAGCATAGATTCCGAAGTTATTCAAAGACAGCTAGATATTAATAAGGTTGTAATCGTCGCTGGGTTCCAGGGAGTCGATAAGGATGACAATATTACCACGCTTGGAAGAGGCGGCTCTGATACGAGTGCTGTCGCTCTTGCCGCAGCGTTGAAGTGCCGAGACTGTGAAATTTACACAGACGTAGATGGGGTTTACACAGCCGATCCGCGCACAGTACACAATACCATAAAACTTAAAGAAATCACCTACGATGAAATGCTTGAACTAGCGCGTTTAGGCGCGGGTGTCCTGCATTCAAGATCGGTAGAATTCGCAAAAAAATATAATGTAAGACTGCATGTCCGTTCAAGCTTCTCTGAAGTTGAGGGAACAATAGTCAAACCGGAGGGAGAAATGATGGAAAAATTTGTAATAAACGGCGTAACAACAAAAGATGACGAAGCAAAATTCACGATAAGAGATATTCCAGATGCACCTGGAATCGCTTCAAGAGTGTTCTCTAAAATAGGTGAAGGTAAAGTTAATGTCAATATGATTGTCCAGTCAACCGGAAAAGATAATCACGCTACGATATCTTACACTGTACCTTCGAAGGATATTGATAAAGTCAAAGCTATCTGCGACAATCTTAAAACTGATCTGAACGCTACAGAAGTATCGTATGATGACAGTATCGCGATTGTTTCTGCGGTGGGTGTCGGTATGCTGTCTAATCCTGGAGTTGCCGGAAGAATGTTCAAGGTTCTTTCAGACCACAATATCAATATACAGATGATTTCCACATCTGAAATCGGAATCAGCTGCGTAATAGATGGCATGTACGCTGAATTGGCGTTGAAAGCTATTCATAAAGAATTCCTGGAGAAAAATAAATAATGTTGAATGTAGCAGTTCTATTCGGCGGACGTTCAGGTGAACATGAAGTTTCTAAATGTTCCGCCGCGTCCGTCTACTCGCATTTAGACAGGGCTAAATACAAAGTCACCGCAGTTGGTATTGACCGCGACGGCAGATGGTATCCGCAGATTCCCGCTAATATAATCGACGATAAAAGTTTCGGGCATGTGCTGGATTTTAAGAAGGAAGGGCGCTGGTATGTTCAGAATTATTTCAATAGCGGAAAATTCGAAATGTTCAACGCTGAAAACGGCGAGACCTTGACTTTTGATGTCATCTTTCCTGTAGTTCACGGAACTTTCTGTGAGGACGGAACACTTCAAGGATTACTTGAGCTTGCCTCAGTTCCTTATGTTGGTTCAGAGGTTATTGGTTCATCAGTGGGAATGGATAAGGAAGCTTCGAAACGTCTGATGAAGGAATGCGGCGTGCCGGTTGTTCCCTGGATTACAATTCGTAAGCATGACTGGCTGGGCAACGGCGACTTTATTGTCGAGGAAATCAAAATGGAGCTCGGACTGCCGTGTTTCGTGAAACCCGCGAACTCAGGTTCATCAGTCGGTATTTATAAAATTAAGAATGTTGACGAGATTAAGTCTCTTATAGAAAAAGCTTTCCGATACGACACAAAGGTTCTGATTGAAAAGGCTGTAGACTGCCGTGAGATTGAATGTGCGGTAATGGGGAACAATGAACCTCAAGCGTCGGTACTTGGAGAGATTATTCCTTCGCATGAGTTTTATTCATACGAGGCGAAATACATAGACGCGAACGGTGCTAGTTTAGTAATCCCTGCGAAACTTCCTGAAACACTTATGAATGAAATTCGTAATTCGGCGGTTTGCGCATATTCTAATTTGTATTTAAAAGGCATGGCTCGTGTGGATTTTTTCGTTGATAAAAAGTCTGGAGCGTATTACCTTAATGAGGTGAATACTATTCCCGGGTTTACAGCGATCAGCATGTATCCGAAACTTTGGGCGGAAACAGGTGTTCCTTACGACAAGCTCCTTGACCATCTTATTGACCTCGCTCTTTCTCGTTACACTGAAAAAATGAGCATACTTACGCAGTATTATGATTAATCGTTATTAGAAAACCTCATAAAAACATCAACTAGGGTGCTTATGAGGTCTTCTTTCCCTTCATGCTTGATGTTTTCATTATAGTTAAGTATTTCCTAGTTTCGCATGTGTTTTTTTGTTTTTATCCATGAAATATTCCAAATTACATCTGTTGCCGCCTCTTTCCTATGAATATTCCAATACGAATCTTCGTAGTTACGCAAAATCTCTTCGATTTCGGATAGGATTGTATCCAGAAAAAGATCTATAGCTTTCGCGAGCAAAAACGATACAGAGAATTTGAAAAATTTCCGCATGTCAGTAAAAAACTCGTAATCGACTTCCTTAAAGTAAACAGTCATAATGTCCCAATGATTCTTCGGATCATCGTCCTGATATTTCACCGCAGTGAACTTTTTAACAGCATAATTACCATCTTTCATTATTTTTAGCAATAAAAGAGAGACAATCTCGTTAACTGATAAATCATTTTTTTCAGAAAAATTTTCAAGAAGGGCCAACCTCTCGAAGTTAATATTGACAGATGTTTTAATCATATGAAACTCCTATGAAAATATTTGAAGGTATGAAAAGTTTGCAGAAAAAATACCCTCTATAATATATACGATAAAAAAAACGAAATTGAAAAAAATAATTGCAATTTTTTAATAAAAATCAGTAAAATTTAACTTCTCTGACACCATTTAATTGTTAGAAATTGAATTTTAGTAGGAAATTACATATCATTCTTGTTTGATTTCGATGGGGTGATCCTTAATGAACTGACCCCCAAAAGTTGGACACGCAGGAGGTAATTGGTATTGAATAAATTTAATACATTACCCGAAAAATAATTCTCTCCCGCTACTAAATAATTCTCACTACTTATTTTTTTCTTGATTTATCTTCATCTGAAATAGTATAATGACTAGTTTTAAAAATACACATCATTTTTTAAAACCAGTGTTACAAAATTATATTATTAAGCCGGAGATTTTATGAAAAATCAATTTAAACTTTTATCGCACGGATTAAGTAGTTTTCTTCTTATTTTCATGATCTGTCTCTCTACCAGTTTTTCATTTATTTACTGCGATGGTTCCAGCACAACCAGTTCAAGTTCCGATAATGCTGATGACGCAACTGATAATAGTTCGACCGCCTCCGGCGAAAATACTCCTGTAAATACCAGTAGTACTACTGTCAGTTCAAGCACAACTCCAACGCCCACTCTTTCTGTGCCGGTAGCACCTGGAGCACCATCCATTGTATTCGGAGATAAACAACTTTCGGTGAGTTGGACAGCGGTAAACGGCGCGACCGCTTATGAAGTCTGGTATGATACTACAAACACAACTTCACCTGCAACAAAAAGCGGTGGTGATATCACCGGCACATCCCATACGATTACTGGATTAACCAACGGCACGACATACTATATTTACATAAAAGCAAAAAATTCATCCGGTACAAGCGCGTTCGGAACAGTTGCAAGCGATTCCCCTACCGCTGATACATCTATCAGTGATGCTGCCAGTTTAAGTGCTCTAACACTCAATGATGCCTCTAAATGTTATAGACTTACCAAAGACATTGATCTTACAGCATATATTGCAAGCGGCGGAGGTGGTTATGACGACGGTAAATTTTGGACACCGATTGGAACCTACTCAAACATGTTTAAGGGTAAATTCGATGGAAACGGCAAAAAAATAACCGGCCTTAAAATAAACCGTTCAAGCACTGATTTTATTGGATTATTCGGATGTTTAGGGGCGGGTGCTGAAATAAAAAACCTGAGTATCGTGATAGACTCAGGAAGTGAAATTATTGGTAAGGATTATGTCGGTGCTCTTGCTGGATATGTAAATGTCTCCGGTGCAACAATAACGAATTGCAATGTCACAGGCGGCGGCGTTCGAGGGGTCAGTTCAGTCGGGGGGCTTATAGGAGAAACTGCCGCTTCAACTACTGTTACGATAACGAAATGCTACTCAAAAGTGCTCGTTACTGGAACAGGGGTGAATCACATTGGAGGTTTAATAGGACGTTTTTATTCATCCGGTACTGTTTCTGAATGTTATGCGACTGGCTCCGTAAATGGTGGTACGGCGACAGCAGTTGCCGGATTCGTCGGTAAAATTGACGCTGGGACACTTGAGAATTGTTATTCTACTGGCGCCGTAACTGGAACGGGTGGTTTTATTGGCGATAAAAGTGGTACGCCAACAATCACGAATTGTTTCTGGGACACCGAAACAAGTACTCAATCAACTTCCCGTGGAGTTGCCGAAGGAAAAACAACCGCTGAAATGAAAACACAGGCAACATTTACATCTTGGAACTTTACCACAATATGGAATATCTCTGCGGGTAGCACATATCCGTTTCTGCGTTAATACATAGAAGTTTACTATCAAGCAAAGTTTATTCTTGAATATTTACTGCTAAAACACCTGTACTCTACTTCTTATCAGTAGAGTACAGGTGTTAATTAAAAAAACTAAATCCCATTTCTAATTTATAATTTACAATTTAATATTAATAATAGGATATACTAATCAGGAAATAGTTTTCCACAGTTATTATCTCTCTTTGTCCGCTGAAGGCGGTCTAAAGACTATCATCAAAAAGTATACACCTTTCTGTTTTGTATACTATTCGACAGCCATATTAAGGAGTTTATATTCTATGGAAAATTTGTTCTTTTTGGAGCAAAATTTAACTTGTCTGGCATCATATAATTATTAGAAATCGATTTTTAAAAGAAAATTACAATCAACCTGATAGAAATACTGAATGGAGAAAATGCAAAACACTTACTGCATTTATAAAAATATGAAAGATACAAAATCATTCTTGTTTGATTTCGATGGGGTGATCCTTAATTCCATGGAAGCTCACGCTCTTTCCTGGCAAAGAGCTTACAGGGCTATCGGTATTGAATTATCTTTGTTTGATATTTATATCCGCGAGGGGATGTCCGGCCGCGATTCAATAATCGACATCGCAAAGGAAAAAAAGATTCCAGTTCCAACGGATGATGAGATGTCGATTATTCACACGCAAAAAATAATCTACTTTAACGAATATCATACAGAAGTCTATCCGGAAATTTATGAAATTTTCAGTTTTCTAAAAAAACTTGAAAAAACGATCTGCATAGTTACGGGATCCC
>CAYLTM010000045.1:2322-5947 GCA_964386495.1 uncultured Leptospirales bacterium | reverse complement strand
ACGATCTGCCGCGAGGAAAACCCGCACCAGATCCATATCTTAAAGGACTAGCATTGCTGAATGCCTCCGCCGACACCTCAATGGTCATCGAAAACGCTCCAATGGGAATTCGTTCAGCCAAAGCCGCGGGATTATTCTGTGCCGCGATAGAAACGTCACTGGATAGGAACTACTTAACGCAAAGTGATATTGTCTTTAAAAATCACAAAGAGCTTTATGAGTACATTATTAATCAGTAAAATAGTTTTTGATTACCGAGTTTAACGATTTCGTTTGTTTTTGAAATACTGTCCCGCTTTCTTTATGATCCCTGGCATAATGATAAGCAATCCCAGCATTAACAACGCCATTGCTATTCCTCTGCTGAATAGGTCTTCAGGCTTGTCTACATAACTCAGTCGGCTGCCGGCATAGGAATATACGAACCCGCCGGGGATCATCCCAATGGATGTGTAGATTATATAGGTTTTCAGCGGCAGTTTCGTTAGTCCGGACATTATGTTTATCAGCCAGAACGGGAATACCGGAATGAGTCTGACTGAGAGCAAATATTTGTTTCCATTATCTTCTATTTCTTTATTGAACCTTTTTAGTTTGTCAGAATATTTTTCCTGGAGCTGCCCGCCGATTAAATATCGTGATGTTAGAAACACAGCTGTCGCACCGATTGTCGCACTTATGTTCGTGTATACCAAATTTGGTATCGCACCGAAAAGGAACCCTCCGCCGATTGTAAGCCAGACCGCACCCGGTATTGAGAACGCTGTGCATACTATATAGACACCGATGAAAACTCCAGCACTCAATAAATAATTCGCCGCTGTTAAATCTTTCAACATCTGCTTGTTTTTTTGAAGAGCATCCCACGAAAGATATTCTCCGGAATATTTTACCGAAATGATTATTACAGCAGCAATCAATATGATCACAATTATTTTAGCGTATTTTTTTTTCACATTATTTTCCCTTGAATAATTTCAATATCAATCTAATTATTTTAAGCACCGGGTTCGCGTTCAGCTCGTCGATATAGGCGGCACGTGCTACCCTCTTAATCATGTCGGAATAAATCGGATAAGCGTATATTATTTCCTGAATTTTCGACAGTTTGATTTTGAGCGATTTAATAATTGCCAACTGTTGAATAAGCTCATCTGACCTCTCGCCCACGATATGAGCGCCCATGATGAAACCTTTTCTGTTTAGAATTATTTTTACCATGCCGTCGCTTTTTCTTTCGGTTACCGCTCTGTTGTTTTTGCTATAAGAATATCTGTAAACACGTATATTTTTTTCACCGGCAATTTTCGACGCTTCGTCCTCAGTGTATCCTAGACGCGATAGCGGCGGATCGGTAAATGTTGCCCATGGCACTGCACTGTAATCTGCCTTGGTTTTTATAGGCAAATAATGATTGAGTATTGCGGTTATCGACTGGTACTCCGCGACATGACTGAACTGCAGCGGTCCGGCAACATCTCCTGACGCGCTGATGCTTTTATTATTTGTCCGCAGATATTTTCCTGTGGTTATTCCTTTCGGTGTGTATTGTATTCCAGCCGCTTCAAGGTTAAGCCCTTCGATATTCGGCTTGCGACCTACCGCGAATAGTATTTCATCAAACGATATTTCTATTGTCTTTCCTTCTGAATTTTCTATTTTAGCTAAGCGGATGATTTTATTCGTTTTAATTCCAATCAGTTTGCTTCGCAGGATAATTCTGATATGTTCCTTTTCCAGAATTCTGCTGAGATACTGTGCATCTTCCTCGTCTTCCCTGAAAAGTATTCTGTCCGCAAATTCTACAACTGTGACTATCGAGCCGAGTCTGGAAAAGCTCTGTGCCAGTTCAAGACCTATTGGTCCAGCCCCAATGACCAGCAGCTTTGCGGGAATTTTATTCAGATGAAAAACATTTTCATTTGTGAGATATTTTACTTCCTCTATTCCAGGAATTTTTGGCACAACTGGAGAACTTCCGGTGGATATGTGAATTTTTTTTGCGGTATATTCCTTACTGCCGACCTTGACGGTTGTTGAATCTTTAAATTCCGCGCTTCCCTGGATGACATCGATACCGCTTGATTTTAATTTTTCGAAACTTTCTTCATCGGCTATTTCTTTTATCACTTTTGCAACAGACTCAAAAACTGAATTATTATTTACAGATGATAATTTTCTTTTTATTCCGTATTTGCTGTCAACTGATAGACAATGAAAATTCGCGGCAGACTTTATAAATGATTTACTCGGTATGCAGCCTGACCATGTGCATTCACCGCCTGGATTTAACTTCTCTATTAACAGAACTTTTTTTCCAAGACCCTTTGCTGTAAACGCTGCGGTTAGTCCTGCCGCGCCCGCGCCGATAATTATCAGATCGTATTGCTGTGACATATTTGCTCCCTTGTATTTATTTCGTTAGTAAATAATTGCATACCCATCAGAAAATGGTTTTTTCAGTAGATGGTTTCTCCCCGCGCCGCAGGCGCGGGAAGAAACAAGTCAGCTGTTGAAAACCGCTTTCTTGCGAGTATATCAATTGTGATTTATCTGAATAATCTTAATGGATCGTAAAATTCCTGTTAAAAATATTAATGCTGTTATTACAAATATTATATATCCCGCGTGGCTATTGAACAACGCCGCTATTGTGAAACCGATAAATGTTTCGGTACGCTCCATAATCCCCGCGTCATAATGAAAACTTTTTATACCGGTGTTTTTCACAAGAAGTGCCGCGAAAAGAAATGTCGAAAAATTGAACACAACTGAGCAAAGAAAGAGTATCAGAGAAAACCTTATATCCGGCATAATAATCGCGAAACCAATGATTACTGAAAATTCAATGATCCTGTCTGACATCAAATCCAGGAAACCTCCAATGACAGTAGCGCGTGATGTTAACCTTGCAACTGTACCATCGAGCACATCTAAAAACCCCGACAACCAGAGTATTATCACGAACGCTATGTAATCACCCGACGCGAGAAAGAACACTGAGATTATTCCTGTTATGAATGCCGCGATTGTTATAACAATGGGATGTATATTAAATTTGATGAAGGGTCTGGAAATCACATCAAATAATTTTTGGAAGAGACCCCTTGTGTAAGTGTCAATCATTCGATTTCACCTTTTTGTAGAATTTCTTTTTCAATTCATTAAGGCGTTTTCTGTTTTTCCCCATATCCGAATATCCGACTCTCGACGCGGATTTTATATGTATAATATTCTTATCCGCCGGAAAGAAAAATTCCACATCATCTTTAAATCTCATTATCAATGTGGTGAATACCGTATGAATGTAATCACCATTATTAACATCGATCTTCACACTGCTGTCGCTTTCGAGAATATCGAGAAGAATTTTACGTGCGCGGTCTTTTTCAATACCGCTGTAATCAATCGGTTCAATAAATTTTTCCGTGTTTGGCTCCATAGATGACACGCAGTTCGGCGAATCAGGACATTTTTTAAAAACCATTTCATTCTCCTTCGCGACTATATCGCTAATAATAAATAAACATAATGCCGGCATCAATATTGCAGCGGTTAATTTATACTTAATCATGAAATATTCCCCTTTGTTTTCCTGCCCTGGAGGGACGCGGTCCCTCGCGTC
>CAYLTM010000045.1:1383-2312 GCA_964386495.1 uncultured Leptospirales bacterium | reverse complement strand
AGCTTCCAATTTTATTAAAAGAATAATTTCCGCCATTTTTAATAATCGGCATAATGAGCATTATAAGAAAATTGTATTTAAAAGGCTTCCTGATATGCGACAAGCCGATAGTCATAGAATCATGTCCGCGAAGGGGCTGCGGAATATATGTTGAAAATATTCTATCCCATAGAGATATACAGAATCCGAAATTGGAATTTGTCTCGCGGATTATTACCGAATGATGAACCCTGTGCATATCCGGTGTCACAATTATGAGCCTGATTAACGAGTCTATACGAGGCGGCATGTAAACATTGGAGTGATTAAACATCGCGGCGGCGTTCAAAATTATTTCAAAAAGAAAAACTGAAAATGGCGAGAAGCCGAAGACATAAACCGAAGCGATTTTAATTATCAGTGATATCGCAATTTCAAAAGGGTGAAATCGCAATGCGGTTGTCACATCAATATCAAGGTCAGCGTGGTGAACCATGTGCAGTTTCCAGAAAACCGGAAAAGCGTGAAAAACAAAATGCTGAAAGTATATAATCAGATCTAAAAGAATCAGCGAAATAATAATCCCAGCTGATGTATGGAGATTATAATTATTGAACAGACCAATGCTGTTGTCACGGCAGTACCCGGCAAATACAACCGGGATTACCGGCGCGAAGAAACGCATCAGCAGAGTGTTCGTTCCTGTTAACAACAAATTGTCCGCCCAGCGCCGGAGTTTGCTGTCGGTAAGCTTCCTTCGTTTACAAAGAATTTCCCACACAGCCATAACTGCTAATACTGCAATGAAAATTGCTAATCTATATTTTTCAAAATTTCCCATAAAGCCCTCTAGTAAATTCTAATGTAATCTATGTATGACTCTGCGATTTTTCCGGTATTATCGGTGTCTATCATTATTCCAAGTGTCGCAAATTTCGGCGGATTCTTTT
>CAYLTM010000045.1:0-1373 GCA_964386495.1 uncultured Leptospirales bacterium | reverse complement strand
CAGAACATTCCGGGTATGAACAATCCATTTCCCTGCGGAAGCATTCCCGCTGTTTAAAAACAGCACCTTCACTCTGTCAGTATACGGACTGTTTATCATCGGTGTTTTATATTCTATATTTGACCAGACATAGTTCAGGGAAGATTCCGGCGGATACTCTCCATAGAAATATTTCAGGGTGTTGAAAACAGCTTTGTCTTTTATTCCCGATTTTACGGGATCGTATTCAAACATTATATATATTCTTACAGGGTAGTCATCACCAACTTTAGTTGAACCATCAGCACCGTGAATTACCTTATTAATTTTCCAGCTAAATTCGATGTTCGGTGTATTGTAAATATCGAATTTATTTTTGTAAACCAGAGCTGATGCCGACGAATCACTATTTAATTTTAAAGCGGATACAGAATCGGATTTATCAATTGTATAGATGGAATGTGTCTTAATTTTTTCAAAAAACACTTCTTTCCAGTTATCAAGATTTTCGAATTCTTCGTTAACCGCGTATTTCACTTCAGAATGTGTTTCTGTAGTTATGAGTAGCGCAAAAATTATTATGAAGACTTTTACAACTATGAATTTTTTCATTAAGTTTATTCCTTTGAGATAATACGGATATCATCAGTTAAATTTACATAAAAGCAATAATGATATTTGACACTGTATTAATTCAATTGAACAAAGCAATTACTATTTATGACCGTGGAGTTTTTCATGGATGTGAATAATCATATTTTTACTGCTGGAAAGTAAGCAGCAAACAGAAGAAACAGTGGGAAGATAACTGCGGGAAAAAGGTCTAAAAAATATTTACTGTTGCGTGCTCTGTAGACATCGAGAGGACTTTACTCCATAAACTTATAGTGCATCATGCTATAAAAATAATTAGCGAAAATTAATTTATCTTGATATTTAATTATTATATGAAGAATAAAGCCGGTGAATTTTAACCTTTATAGGAAGGATAAAAAACACCGGCTAAGGTTGTGGATTCTTACTCTTGTGTGACTTTTTTTACTACTTAAACTCTTTAGATGCTGCGTTCATAGAAGACGAGCGAAAAGTAATTTTTTTAATTGGCATCTTGTCTTTAAGAAGCTCGTAAAAAAGCTCGCAAAGATTCTCACAAGTAGAAACTTTTTTGGTCACAACTATTCTGTATTCCGGGTATGACCAAGCAAGTGCGTGATCTATTTTTTTAAGAGGCACGCAATTTGCTGGATCGTTATTGATACCTTCTTTTTTGTACACTTCAATTACCGCATCAAGAAGCGGGTCGCCTTCTTGAAATAATGTCGCATGGTGGAAATGGTCGCAAACTTCCCATGCTTTTTTGAATCCATCTTTACAAGCGTGTGCAAATCCAGTTA
>CAYLTM010000044.1:17589-23615 GCA_964386495.1 uncultured Leptospirales bacterium | reverse complement strand
TGTGAGGAAGGGATATACCCTGAAGGGTCAAAAATGGTACTTTTTCACTGATTTCCGGGATTTGCTGTTTTTGAGGTATTAACATAGTTTTTAACCCTGTGGTTTTGTTGATTTGTACAACCATACGAAGTATTAATTATTATTGTCAATTAATTTACTTGATTAATTCGAGTTCTATTTTATCATAAATATATTGCAAAAATATATATATTGCTTATTTCATTAAGAATATAGAATAGTTATACATTAACATTTCACAATTATTTATTGACTTTTACTATGGATAAACACAAGATCGTTTAGACAATAAGAGGTGGGCGCAATGCATTAAACCATTCGGAGTATCAATGAAAAAAATTATTGATCCATGCTTTCATAAAAATATTCTTAAAACAACTTTTTCAACTACAGGTTGGGCTCTATGTATTGGAGCAGGTTCATCTTATCCAATATTCCCAGATTGGAAGCAATTGGTTGAAAAATTGATATTGACCACAAATCCAGATAAAGCTAAACTGATTACTGATTTTTTGTTTAAAAATTATAATGCAGATTCGATTATACATGCTGCATATAATATTTTGGAAATTGATGACGTTAATTTCGTTGGTAAACTCGTTGATTTGCTATATAGTAATATTAAAAATGATTGTAGTGATGAAGATTTTAAACTAATTTGTAATTTTTTATATAGACCTCACCCAGAACAACATTCTTTTGAACAATGGAAATCCTTCATAAGTATTAGAGAAAGTTACTTTTCAAAAGCAAGTGCATATAACATTGCCCGAGTTATTTCGAAAACAATTAATACCGATGCTGCGCCTTCAGAAATTATATCATTTAATGGTGAACCATTATTATTATCGTTATTAAATTCATTTATTTGCGAAAATTTCTACAAGACCAATCCTGCTCCTGACAAAACTCCGCCACGATATGTCGATTTAAGAAATCGAAGCATATCTAATTATCATAAAAATAGAATATCATATATTTTGAACCATGGTCAATTTCCGATTCCTTGCCATGAAAAGTCTCATTTCCAATCATCAGTTGATAAGCTAGTTTTTCGTGAAGGTGAATATTTGTCATTGGCAAATAGTTCGTTTTCATGGCAATCATCTACTTTTTTGCAAATTTCATCTTCTAAACCAATTGTCTTTCTTGGTGTTTCATTATCAGATAATAACATGAGAAGATGGTTAACTTGGGTTCAGGATAATAGAAATAAAGAAATATTTAGTACTAGCAGTGAAAATAAATATTCAACGAGACATTTTTGGGTTTGCAAAAAGGAAAATGATATTGAATATTGTGAATGGTTATCATCAATTGTTTTCCATTTAGGTGTTCGTATTATTTGGGTTGATGATTGGAGTCATATTGAAATAAAGCTCGAAGAAATGCTCGGTTTATCAAAATAATAGATTTAACTCGATTCCCGAGACTTCCCAGTTTATGGAAGGGTCTGGTGACTTTCAAGATTCCATCTTGGAACTCGGGTTAAATTTATTATAATGCACTGTGCCCAACGAGGTTGTAGAAAAACTCACCTATTAGAAAATAGTACTTGTATATAATAATCATATTATATATGAACATAAGAGCTAATCGGGAGGAATTATGGCATATTTCAAACGTGTTGATCGTGAACAGGGTCAGTTTATTGCAATCAATTTCTCTGAACAGATACTACCCGGAACTTTTGAACACGCCATTGACTATATTGTTGATAAGAAAATAGACACTACAACAATTGAAAACCGTTACAAAAATGATAATGGCGGAGCAGCAGCATATTCACCTAAAACTATGTTGAAAATAATACACCTTGCATATTCTCACAATGCCGATAATTCCTGTATAATAATTAAATACAGGAAGTTCAATTATTATATAGTTAGTTTCATTAGGCAAATGCGATGTTTGCCAGCTATTAATCGACATTGATAGCATAATATGCCTAGTCTAATCGGAAATTATATTAAAATTGGTTGTTATTTGTTGATATTTCGGACGTTATCGTTTAAAATACTTTCCTAAGAGTTATATGTCATTAATTTGCCAAACTTTGTGTGGAATACAATGAAAGATGAAATTTATAGAATCCTAAAAAACTGCTGGTGTATTCAAACAAGTTCATTGTGGACAATAGATAATCCGGCAAAAGGTCAATGTGGCGTTACATCATTGATAATAAATGATTATTTCGACGGAACTATATTAAAAACATTTACTGTAAAGGGTTGGCATTTTTATAATTATATCAATGGGAAAAGATATGATTTTACAAAAAGTCAATTTGCACATGAAATTCCATATTCCGATTTTGCTAGTACGAGAGATGAAGCCTTTAGCGACACAAATCAAGATCAATATAATATTCTAAAAAAAAGATTTGAAGATAAATTAAAATATTTAAAGATTAAAGAAGAAAACATAAAAGATTTATTGTGATAAATGGCAAATTAATAACGTACAACAAAGGCTAAATCGCTACGTTCGAAAGTACCGCTCTTGGGCTTCGCCACATTGCGCAAAAAGCCGCGCAACGTCGGGTAAGCAAGAGTTAAGCGCAATCTTTTATACTTTAGTCAATTTTATGAAAAGGTGAATATATGAAAAAGGTTTTAATATTAATTGTATTATTTGTTAGCACTAGTTTATTTGGATTTGATTACAATTCATATTCAGAAAAATCAATAAATACAGTAATTGTTGATTTTAATAAATATTTTAATGAAATTAATAAAAATAATCCAAAATTAAAGATTTCAAATACAATAAATCCGTTAACACCAAATAATGTAATAAAATTTAAATCTAAAGTCAAGTTTACTGGTAAAATTCAGAAAATTCGAACCTTAAAAAAAGATAATATTGTTGCTTGGGATCGGATAACTAAAACTGAATTTGCAAAAATATATAATTATGAAATAGAAATAGATGAAAACAATGTAAAATATTTAATACCTGTTCAAGATAATCTTTTAGGATATTTTAAAACAGAAGTTCGAAAAGATGACATTGTTAGTATATATTTAATTTTAATGGGAAACTTTACTGCTGATTATTTAATAGTGATGACCGAATTTCAAACATTTGAAAATTGAAAATATATAATTGAGATTTATAAAATACATCAATTTCAAGAATAAAAAACTACGCTTAATACGGGGCATCCTATATTGCCCTGTCTTGGTTTTGGTGAATGGTTTATTTTGCTTGAAAGAATTCAATGTAGATATTTAGCTTGGTTATGTAAAGGTCGAGCAACATCGGATCGTCTTGGAAATGTTGTGACAGTTTGCGAGAACCTGCACTAAAAGGATTCTTTACATGAGTAATATTTTAAGTGAAGAAAAATATCATTTGTTTTTAGATTTATATATTCCACTGTTATTCTATGCAAACAGCAAAACGAATACAGTAAAAAATATTAAATCTATTGAAGATTTTGAAAAACTAAAATTCAATGATAAATTTAGAATTCGAAATGACTTATATGACAATATAATAATTTTTAATGATTTTATTAAAGATAACCCATTTCATTATAAATCAAATGAAATTGATATTATTGAATCTTGGGGCAAATATCACATTAAAGGCGCTTTTTTCTTATTGAAATATTTAAAAAACTATAATTTGATCTTTGATGAAAAAACTGAGTTATTATATGGCATATTAAATCTAAGTGATCCTTTAGAAGAACATTTTGGAAATACACTTCCAGTTCTTATTCATACAATATTACTTCCTTTCGACAATTCAATTATTCATGATGGGATGACTTCATATGATAATATTCATTTTGGAAGTGGCATTAAAAATAATTTAAAGAAACTTTCAGATGCTTCGAAATTAGATCATGGTATTATCACATCATTGCCATATAATAAAATTATAAATGATTCTGATAAAGACAAATTAGATTTTTATTTAAGAGATAAAAAATCAAGGCAATATTACAAGGATTCTATTGATAATTTAGTTTCAAATAAACAAGAATTAAAATCTTACTATTTCCAGTTTATGGGAAAAATTCATTCAAAAGATATTCAAAATAAACTAAAATTATATAATATTGCTGAGGGTTATTTTGCTATTATTCTTGATACGATAATATGTTCAGCAAAAACCGAACACGATCTTAATAATATAATAACAAGTTTAATTCCAAGCATAAATAAAGACATGGTATATATCTTTCATTATAAGGGAACTCGCAAACCGTCGATATGACAAGGCGTAATGCGCGGCACTCCCTTAGGTCTTGTTGATTAATACTGCTTTATGTAACCAGTATTAATTGCCAATTAGTTTTAGTAAAATACATATTGACTTAAACATGTAACATGCTTAATAATTAAATATGGTGAAAAATGATGAATATAGATTTTAAAGAAATTCATAATAAGTCAGGCTGGCATGAAAGTGATATTCTTAATAGCAAGATTTGCGGATGCTTTCATTGTTTGAATATATATCCACCGCAAGAAATAACGGAATGGATAAACGAAAATCCGGAATGCCCGCGCGGATCAGGAAGGACAGCTATTTGCCCGAAATGTGGTATTGATTCAGTTTTACCGGATACAATTAATTATGAGATAAATAAAGAATTGTTGGATGAAATGAGAATTAAATATTTTACTTAGATTTTGATTGTTACTAATAACTGAAAAAGTATTAATCAAAATAAAGTGGGTTTATATTGAATAAGGAAAAACATCTTAAATGCTGTAAAAAGCCCAGGTTAATGATAATAAAAACTTTATATGATGAAAGTCATGACTCAGAATGGCTGGAGCAATGTGAGAATTGTAAGAAATTCTGGTTTCACAGATTTCATGAATATGTTTCCTTTGTTAGTGATGATGAAATTACGGTCTGGTATACTTTATTAACAAATGACGAAGCTGATGAAATCATTAAATCAGAAGAAAGACCCGATTTAAGTTATTTAGAAAATAAGCCGAGTATTATGTTTGAAAATGATACTTGCAAGTTAGTTAATGGACAACCTTCATATCCTTGGGTGTGATTTTACTCATTAACAGAGATATGTAAATTTGTACTTAACATAATCATTAAGAACTCGCTGAATAAAACCTTGGTTTGAAACCCCGTGGCAAATGACGCGTTAGCAATTAAATACTGTATCATTCGGATGAAGAAAATTCCTTCTGCCCAAAAGGATCTAACAGTTTAAACCGTACTATTCGTCTTTATTGTTAGAGTGATTAGCAAAAGTAATACCCAAAAACAATTATCAGTCAACATCTACGGAAAACGAACAGTTCCACGATTCCCTACCTTATAAATAATTTCACATATGTGGAAAAAAATCATCAACATAGACATGGCGAGTCTATGTTGTGGCATTAACTGAATTATATATTGATCTATTATAGATTATTTCATAATAATGGTATTTTTTTGATTGATTATAATATCAATATTTAGAGACTAGTTTTTATGTGAAGCAAATTTACACATAAAACAATATGGATATAATATTTTAACATTGACAATGTGAATTTAAAATATTAGCTGTCTATACTAATCAGAAAATGGTTTTCCACAATTATTATCGCTCTCCGCCCGCCAGTGGCGGGCGGAGGCTATCATTAATGGGTACAACCACTTTATGAATAGTATATACGTTTTATATAATTCAGATATTATCATACTCTAATAATAACATCATGGGCGTTTATGAAAAAAATATTTGTCAGTTTTCTTGGAACAGGTAAATATGTTGATTGTGTTTATTATGTAAATAACCCAACAGAAAACGATTCTCCGGTTAAGTTTGTTCAGGAATCTATTATTAAGTATTGTTTTAACGGTAGTGAAAACTGTGAAGCTATTATATGTCTAACAAACGAAGCCGAGAAAAAAAATTGGGATGATTCTAATGATAACGGGAAAATCACCTTTGGATTGAATACTCGGCTTAGTGCACTGCAAAAGTCTATGTCTCTTAAAGTTACAGTGGTAAAGATTCCAGATCCGGT
>CAYLTM010000044.1:13991-17579 GCA_964386495.1 uncultured Leptospirales bacterium | reverse complement strand
ATTTTCAAATTGCTATGCGACGCAATACCAGAAAATACCGAAATCTTTTATGACATTACACATTCCTTCAGGTCGTTGCCTATGCTAGGTATCGTTTTAATGAACTATCTGAGAGTTGTAAAAAATATTTCTGTTTCCGGCATATATTATGGTGCACTTGAAAAACTAGGAACAATCCAGCATGTTTTGACCATGAACGAATCGGAAAGACTGGTTCCTATAATTGATCTCTTATCTTTCGACTATATTATGCGTTTTAGTAATGCGGCCGGCGATTTTATAAATTATGGTCAAAGTTCTTCCCTGCAGGCAATTCTTATGGAGAGTGCCATTCCAATATTGAAAAATACTAATGGAAAAGATAATGCTGCAAAGCTAATTAGGGATTTTTCAAACAGGATGAGGACTTTTAGTCTTTCAATTGCAACGAATCGTGGAAAGGGAATCATTTCGAATAAGTTCGTTGATGATTTAATCGAAAGAATTAACTCGTTAAAAAATATTGATATTAATAGTTCGTTTAAAGCCCTAATCCCTGTACTTAATAAAATTGAAAAGAAAATTTCTGACTTTAACAATAGTGATATATTAAACGGATTTAAAGCTGTTAAATGGTGTATCGATCACTGCCTTGTTCAACAGGGGATTACTATTTTATATGAAACGATATTAACAGTTGTTTGTAGTAGAACTGGAGTTGATATTTATGATAAAGACTGGCGTTTTTTGCTAAGTTCTATGCTGAATCTTATTCAGCAGAAATTACCTTTTGAAGAATTAAACATATTAAAAATACCGAATAGCAATAAAGAAGAATCAATTGATTTTGTTAAGAGTTTATATGAAGTTATTAATAATGATTCTATTTGCATGAAACTATGCGATTATTACTGTAAAATGAGCGATATTAGAAACTCTATTAATCATTGTGGTATGAATTTTGATGATAACAATAAGCCGGAGGAGTTTGTTAATAAACTTTTAAGTTTTTACAACGAGGTTTGGAAAATCACTTTCACTGAATAATTATTTTTCAAGGTAGAATGTTATGGTATAGGTTATTTTTAATGTATATGATATTATTTACTTTTAGGAGGAAAGAGGATGGAACAAAATGGAACTGATTTAATGCAGTACAATATTATTCTTGCTGCATTATTACATGATATAGGCAAATTTAAACAAAGAGCTTATGGAGGGGTTGAACATAGCAAATTTCCAAAATCGATGCAGGGTATTGTTCTACCTAATAAGTTATCACATCGACATGCGTTGTGGACTTATGATTTTTTTGAAAATGATCTGACCCCAATTATACTTGATGCAAAGCTAAAATCTCCGGAGTTTGATTGGAATAAGATAAAGCTTTTGGCAGCAAAACATCATAATCCTGAAGAAAGGACTGGCGAGCAAATTATTTCGGATGCTGACAGGATATCGGCATCGACCGACAGGGTAAATGATGATGAAAATCATTATAAAAATGGGGATTATTTAAAAAAGTTATTAAAACCTGTTTTTAGAAATATTACTCTTAAGGATAATGTTTCGGAGTCTGTTTCGAATAAAAATTTCTGTTATAAATTTAACAAACTTTCTCCTGAAGCAATATTTTCTCAAGAAATGGAAGAGCAAAAAGATTCTGTTGAAAGTTACAAAGAACTTTGGAAAGGATTTGTCTCTGATTTAAAGAAAATCTTTATTACAAAAGAAAAAGATCTTTTTATAAGTTATATAATAAACCTGCTGGAAAAATACACATGGTGTATTCCCAGTGCGACGAATGACAAATATAACGACATCTCTCTTTTTGACCATAGTATAACTACTATGACTTTCGCATTATCATTGTTTTATTTTAACAACAGCAATGAGAAAAATTCGGATAATCCGTTTATTCTTTTTTCATCAGAAGTATCAGGGATTCAATCATTTATTTTTCAAAATCAAAGTGAAAGTTTTAAGGGAAATTCAAAAGTAATTAGAGCTAGATCTTTTTACATTTCAATATTAACAGAAGCTTATTATTTATCGGTATGTAGAAATCTTGGTATTCCGCCATTTACTAAGCTCATTAATGCCGGCGGAAAGTTCATATGTGTTTTACCAAATACAAAAAGAACAATTGAAATATTAAACAATGTCGTCAAGAAAAATGAGGATTGGCTTTTTAAAAATCATTACGGCACGCTCTCGGTTTTAACAGATTATTCGGTTGAAGCAAATATAGAAAACCTGAAACCTGATATAACCAAGAATATTAAAAATATTGAACGGTTTCCTGATATTATGGTAAAGGTTCATAATGGTCTTGAGAAATCTAAGGTAAACAAGTTTGCAGAAATATTGAAAAATGGCGGCTATGTAATTGATATATCAATGGATGGCAGAGATATATGTAAAGCCTGTGATATTCGTCCTGAAGTTACAGAATCTGATGGTGTTAAACTGTGTGGCTATTGCCGGGACTTAAAAGATATAGGGAAGAATATTGTTAACAGTAAATATCTTGCTTTTACCAAAGCAGAAAATAATCATAAAAATAATTGTTTGAATTTCTTTGATGAAGGTACATCAATAACATTTTCTAATGATATTGATGACATATCAAAACCTATATTTATTTATAAACTTGGGTATGATGACAATATTGTCCCAGAATGGCATTTGAATAATTATGTTGCTCTCGAAAATTTTGAAGTGATGTCATTTGAAAATATTGCGAAAACTGCGTTGGTAGAAATCGACAAGGACAATAATAGATATGAAGGCTCTGACTTTATTTCTATCGTTAAAATTGATGTTGATAACCTTGGGTATCTGTTCATCGACGGATTCCGTCATAAAGAAAATAATACATATCAGAATATTCTATCAGTTTCAAGATTTGTGTCACTATCAAGAATGTTTAATTTGTTTTTCAATTATTACATGAAGTATCTACTATCAAAAAAGTTCAGTAATTTTTATACTGTTTTATCCGGAGGAGATGATGTGCTTCTTGTTGCTCCGTGGAACAAAGCAATGGATTTCGTTTTGGATGTAAACAAGAAATTCAAAGAATTCGTTTGTTTTAACAAGGACATTCATTTCTCGACCGGCATAGAAATTCTAAAACCGAATTCTCCAATTAATAGAGCTGTTCATACAACGGAAGAACATCTTGACGCAGCTAAAAATTTTGAAAACCCGGAAACAAAAGAAACAAGAAACAATGTTTTTCTTTTCAGTCCAATTTCTTATGAGCAACTACATGATGTTCATGAAAAAGTGAAAAGTTTGATCTCTAAAATCAGAGGCGAAGGAAAAACCAAAAACGATAATGGAAATAAAATTGTCTATAGCACAGGTTTTATGTATAGATTATTGACTTATACAAGAATGGCTAAAGCAGTATATAATCCTGATAAAAAAGAAAAAGACTTTGAAAAAGTCATGAAGAATTATTCTTTTCGCTCACTTTTCAAGTATGATGTTGCCAGAAATATTATACAAACTGACAGCAATAATAAAATAATTAATGATAAGGAGGTTGGTGAGATAATTAAATTATTTGGAGACTACACGGACTTGAACTCATCGAATTAC
>CAYLTM010000044.1:9678-13981 GCA_964386495.1 uncultured Leptospirales bacterium | reverse complement strand
CTAATCCGGAAATGCTCGAGACAATAATAAAAATAGCTCTTTATGAAACAAGAATAAGAACAAAAGAAAACAAAAAGGAGGATTGATATGTCAATTGAACTTACAGAAAAATATTTAACAACAGAGGCAGAGGACAAAGCTAAAGAATTCTCAAAACCTTCGAGACAAGGTGATCCAAAATCGTCACCTGTACTTGATAAAAATCAGCTAAGAAAATTTTATGATGATTTCAAGTTGCTTGAAAAAAAAATGGAGAGTACCAATAAATTTGAGGAAGAAATACTTCCTTTGATTAAATTCACAAAATCCAAAATAGCATATAATGCCGGTAGAGATGTTGGTGGGAAAAAATTGATACCAGAAGAGTTTAAAAAACATATTTATTCTCAGATTGATGAAATAAAAACAGAAAAGGATTTTAGGAATTTTCTTATGCATTATCAGGCAATAATTGGATATTATACTTATAATACAAAAGATGTAAAATAATAAAGGATGAAATATTATGAAACTTGAAAAAATACAAATATTAAATGGTAAAATAAAACTTATAACAGGTCTTCACATAGGGGGCGGTAATGAAGCCATCGAAATTGGTGGTATTGATAATCCAATAATCAAGGATCCAAAAACGAAATATCCAATAATTCCCGGTTCTTCTATAAAAGGGAAAATGCGAAGTTTGTTAGAACAAAAATTGGATAAAATAAAAGACAGTGGAAAACCATGTTCTTGTGGAAATTGTGAAATTTGCAGATTATTTGGGAATACAAGTAAGGAATCTAAAGTGGGTCCGACAAGAGCTATTTTCAGAGATGCTTTTTTATCAAAAGAATCGATAAAAGAAACACACAATAAAAATCTACTACCTACTGAAGCAAAAATGGAAAATACAATTAATCGATTAAAGGGAACGGCTGAACATCCGCGTCAGTCTGAAAGAGCTATAGCCGGACTGGTTTTTGATTTCGAAATAGCCATTCGTGTTTTTGAGGGCGACGGTAATAAATCCCTGGAGTTATTGAAAGAAGGTCTTAGTCTTGTTCAAAAAGATGCACTTGGTGGCAGCGGCAGCCGTGGTTATGGAAAAATAGAATTCTGTGAAATGAAACTTGATAATGCTGAATTTACAATATAAATTAGTAATGCATTCAAGTTAGATTCATTACTAATTCTATTATTATCTTATGTCGGTCTTAGATTTATAAAGTAATACAGGTTAGACTATGGAAACTAAAAAAATAATATTTATATCGAAAAGTCTTTACGGAACTCCTCTTCATTCTGATACACTTTTCGGACATATATGCTGGGCTGTTCGTTATAAAAAAGGAGAGTCCGTACTTAAAGAGATGCTGAATAAATTTAACTCAGGAAATCCGCCATTTTTGATCAGTTCAGCTTTTCCGGAAAACTACATTTTTCGTCCTTTAATACCAATGTCGGAAATTGTGTATGATAAAAATAAACCGAAAACCGCTAAAGAAAAGAAAAATATGGAGTCCTTAAAGAAAAACAAAAAACTTGAGTATGTTCTTATCAGTGACATTATTAAGTTTCAAAAAGATTATAAAAGCAATAATATATTTACTGACATTTCAGATGAAGCGCTTTCAGATATTAAAATACAAGAATATCCTGTAACAAGAAATATGATCAACAGGAATACTTTGACTGTTGAAGAAGGTCACCTTTGGACTGATAGTTATTATTTTTGTAATAGCGAAAAACCTTTGAATGCATATTTAAAAGTTATGGATGATAAATATAATGATGACTTTTTTAAAGAAGTTTTTGAATATCTTTCACAGGTAGGAATTGGAAAAGATAAATCTGTTGGTAAAGGAAAATTTGATATATCGCTTCATAATCTTAATGAAGATGAAAATAAACTTTTAAATTACAGAGGAACACACTTTGTCAGTTTAAGCCATTGTGCCGGATCAAACCTTACACCACTTTCATATAATGTTTTTATTAAATACGGAAAGGTCTCTGAAGATTTTTCTTCAAAGGGCTTGTATTATAAGAAACCTATAGCTTTTTATAAACACGGTGCGGTTTTTAAATTCGATAACACAATAAATATTTATGGAACAATGGTAAAAGGTATTCATACAAACAACGATATTGTTCAATACGGTTATAGTTTCCCATTGTTTATTGACTATAAGGAGACAATTTAATGAAAACATTTAAAATGGAACTTAAATTAATTACTCCAGTTATTGTTCATACGGGTGATTGTTATAACCCTATAGAAGTTTTACCGCTTGAAAAAGAAGTACTTGTCGTTAGCCCTGAAAAATTATTTTCTAAAATTCCGGCAAATGAACAATCGAAATTCTTTTCACTTATTGAAAGCGGTACAAAAGAAAATGCCTTGATGGCAAAAATGTCTTTTTTGAAATTCGCAAAAAACAATTCAGATTGCCATGTCAGAAAATGTCCCGCAAGCGATAATTTCCGAGGTGCTGTTTCAGAAAACCCTTATGCAAATATTAATAAGATATTTATGAATGATTTATCTGGCAGACCGTACATTCCCGGTTCGACTATTAAGGGTGCAATAAGAACAGCAATGCTCGAAAATTTGAGAGTGGAAAGAGATAAACAAAATGCCGGCATATTGTACAAACATGGGAATTCATTTGTAAAATATAATGATTATGAATTAAAGTTGATTGAAGCTGATAATTATTCACGGCAAAACGTTTCAAATGATCCGTTTAAATTTTTAAAAGTATCTGATTTTGAAGTGCAGAGTTCTGACATATACTTCGATACAGTTCGAGTGGTTAATAAGGGCGGTACCGCTGGCAAGGGTATTCCTGTTTATACGGAAATGACTGATTCTTATTTATCAGCAAAAAAGGAGATTTTAGCGGTAGGAACCATTACAATTGATGATAATTGTTGTTTATTGTCTGGCGATAGAAATAATCCACAAAAGCACGACTATAAATGGCTATTTAATTTTTCTAATATTATAAAAAATACCGACGATTTTTATTATAATAATTTATCAAACACCACAAACCATACAATATCTAAGTGTTATCATAAAATGATAGAGGATAACGGATACCAGGGTTTTGCAAATAATGAAGCAATTATACGGCTTGGAAGATTTACTCAGATAGAGTCGAAGACTTTTAAAATAATCAGAGAAAATGAATTTGATAGAAAAAATAAACCTATTCCTGAAGACATCAATATTAATGGTGGAATTTCAAGGACATTGATTAACGGCGAAATACCTGCGGGCTGGTGTATACTAAAGGTGGCAGCGGAAAGTATATCTGAATACCAAAAAGAATCCGAAAATTTATCAAGTATTAAACCTATGCAAGCAAGCATTTCAACAGCAAAACCTACAGTGACTCAAAAAACAAATACTATCAACAACACAGTGAACACTCATCAAAGCACAAAAGATTTATTGAGAGAAGGCGATATCGTTGAAATAAAAATATTATCTGTCGATAATCCGATATCTAACGCGGAAACTGTTAACGGAAAAATAAAAGGAACGATTTTGATTAGGGATATTGCAAAGCAAAGAATTGATGATCCGAATAAATTTTTGAAGATTGGTGATATTAAAAAAGCGAAAGTGTCTTACCGCGAGTCTAAAGGTCGCAGGTTTTTAAACTTTTCATTAAAGGATGTTGATTCGCCTTCTATTAATGGTGGAAGTCCAAATAAAACTGAAAAAGCAACTTCAACTTTGGGAGATAATCCAGACTTAGCAAAATTAATTGAAAAGTTTAATAAGAAATAAATGCTAAAATATCTTAACCGAAACTTGAGACTACTATGAAGCTGCTCATTACCACATTTAATAACTGGCAGATACTGCCGGAGCTTGTCGGGTTTGTCGCACCTGTGGACTATCCGCTATATGATAGTCAATATGATGATAACGTAAATGTTCTTTCGCAAATTGAAAGGAGCAGAAAACAATATAATATTGTTAAACCTGATGAAATGTGGATGATCTGCACTGATGGTGTTGAAAGTTCACATTATGAGAAATGGTTTCAGTGGCACGAAAAATTTCCGGCAATACCTTACAGGATTTTCCGTTTAAAGGGATTGAACGACATTAAAAATCTTGCGGACAGCCGTAAAATGAGAGAAATGATATTGCGGGTGATACTTCTAGCGCGAATGAATTCCGGCATTGGCGATTCATTATTCATGTCGCTTGCCGGCGGAAGAAAAACAATGTCTTCCGACATGCAGTATGCCGCCGGCTTCTTCGGGTGTGACGGGCTTATCCATATTAGTGCTTCGAATA
>CAYLTM010000044.1:0-9668 GCA_964386495.1 uncultured Leptospirales bacterium | reverse complement strand
GAAGCAATGCTTTTATCGATGCTGGAACATCCCAATATTATCAGGGTTGATGATGAGAGAATATTTTTTGACACAACTAAAAAGTTTAGCGGGTTTGATGCTCTTCCGTTTATTACAGACCGGTTTGATTCTCATCCGGGTTTGCGTCTTTTAGATACTGCCGGATGTTCGATTAATCTGTCTAACATCAATACTATTGAAAATATTTGTATCGAAAATAATAATCTGCTTGAGCAAATTGAAAAGCTTTATCAAAGTTCCGGGAACTTTTATTCCAATTATAACAATCTTGAAAATGATTTAAATAAGTCGAATTTTACTGTCTTGTTTACGCTGCCGAAAAGCAGATATGATCTTCTGAACAACTTCCGTATATTATCTCGACAAAATTTTAATGACATTGCTGAAATCATTAGAGCTTTACCGAAAACCGATCTGCATTGTCATCTGGGTGGAGTACTTTTTCCAGAGGAAATTTGTACAGTTGCGGAATGTTACCGGCAAGATGTTGCATTATACAAAAAACAGAGTACTTTATTTTCTGATTTTCTGGAGAGTTGTTCGGATGCCGCAAAAAAGAATTCTTTGAAAATATTGCCAGATGATTTATTAGTTCATGGAATAAAGGATTATTATTATAAACACTTGTCCATAGAAAATATTCCAAGACATGTAGTGTCTTCCGGCTGTGCCTTATGTTTAATTGATAATCCGCAACTTTTTAAAAAACTTATATATGGAAAGCTGCTTGATGATGGTTTTGATAATATCGGTATTGAAAAATATGAAAAGCTTGGCGACTTTCAGGGAAGCTCTCTTTTGCAGAGTAAAGAATCCATCGAAAAGACAATAGATATTCTTTGCACAAAATATATTGCCGATAATGTCAAATATTTTGAGCTGCGATGCTCACCACATAAGTATGTTGATGGCGGCCTGGATGAAATATCTGTTTATAATATTATAGAAGATAGATTACGGTATCATTCAAAAATAATAAAATCAAAAATAATTATAATAGCAAGTAGACATGGCGATGATTACGATATTAAAAAAGCGGTTAATCTTATTATGGAGATCGTTTCTAATAGAAAATTTCATCTACTTGCCGGTATCGATTTGGCAGGTAACGAAGCCGCAAGAAGTCCAGAGGATGTGAGAAATATGTTTTTACCGGTTCTTGAGAAGTGTATCAATGTAACAATTCATGCCGGAGAAACGATGCAGGCCGATAGCATCTGGGAAGCTGTATATCATCTTTCAGCCGAAAGGATCGGTCACGGGTTAACGCTCATTAATTATCCTGAACTGCTGAAAAAAGTCGCTGACAGACGAATCGGTATTGAACTTTGTCCTTCGAGCAATATTCAGATTGTAGGTTATCCTAAACCACGCGACACTTCCGTTGACGCGGATATATATCCGGTAAAGAAATATCTTGAGAACGATTTGCGTGTAAGCATCAACACTGATAATCCAGGAATATCTTTAACAGACTGTTCACGCGAAATTTATAAAGCAGCCGCGTATTCTAAAGACGGGTTAAATATGTTCGAAATACTTCAGCTTATAAAAAATGGTGTATTGTCATCCTTTCAGTCGCATGCTGAAAAAAAAATGATGATATATGACTTTGAAAATTTTATTAATTCGTTAAAGGATGATGTATGGGATTGGATGAAATAGTTCTATGTTTCAAGAAAACTGATTTACCAAAAGTTTTTTATGAAGAAGAGTTTTATTATGAGTGCAGTAATGTTGATTTTTTTATGAACTATGTTAATTGCAACTATGAATGGTTAATGCGTAAGTGCTGTGAAACTGATGATGACTATTTTCAGATAATTCCTTACGCTGTGGTTCAGGACAATGCCACAGGGAAGATACTTACTTATAAAAGAAAAGGCACTGAGAATAGACTTCATGGTTTACTGTCTTGCGGTATTGGTGGTCATGTAAGCATTGCGGATTACGATGATATTGATGATGACGCGTGTGAAAACGCTTTGCTTCAGTGTGTTGATATTTCTTTAAAAAGGGAAGTCCGTGAAGAATGCGGTTTAGAAGGTGATATGAATTATTCATATCAAGGGATTATTGGAGAAAATGTCAGTATTGTCGGTCGGGTACATTTGGGGTTTGTTTATTTGATTAGCACTGAAAAAGACTTTGTAGCTCCTACCGATGAAATTTCTGAATACGAATGGATTACTATGGATGATATTATTGCTGACATTGATAACTTTGAATTATGGTCAAAGCTGGCGGTAAAAACAATTTTAAAGAACAATAACAACTGAGGAGATAAACATGAAAACAACTACAATCGTAACAGTCGGAACGAGCATTATTGGTAACATTGAAAGAAACTTTTCAGAATTTTCAGAACTTCTGAAAAAAGATAATTATAAAGAGATTTCTGATAAACTGAAAACATATAGTGTAGAAAAACAAAAAATGTTAAGCGCGGAATTAAACTCCACAATTTCTATGATAAGCTCTGGAATAATTGAAACACACAGAATAGTTCTGATAGTTTCAGATACCGCACAGGGCAGGACGGCTGGTAAATTGCTTGAGTCCATTTTCAAAAATAGTGATCTCGGTTTTTCGTTCAAGGAAGTGATAACGAAAAATATTGCTGGCTTAAATGATGTGAACTTTGAGATATTTAAAAAAACCGGTCTTATGAATTTGGTAAAAACTTTGTCTTCGCTTATTCGCAATTATCAAGGTGGTGTATGCATTAACAATACTGGCGGTTACAAAGCTGAAATTGCTTTTGCCGGTATTATTGGTCAGGCTTTTTCCATTCCTGTTTATTATCAGTTTGAAAATTTCGGCAGTATGATAGAGCTTCCGCCTCTTCCAATTTCTGTAGATTACATGTTGTTCAAAGATAACATTGAACTTTTTATGCAGCTTGCCGATTTTGAAAAACATAATGAACTTCTAAAACTTTCTAATAAAGATGTTCTGAAAAATGACAAGATGTGTCAGCTCATTGAAGTTGTTGAGGAAGGTTCTGATATTTTTATCGGGCTAAGTCCTGCCGGACATATTTTTGTGGAATCATGCAAGTATAATATGTATAAAAGCGGTTATTTAAACGATAGCGATATTCCAGAATCTATTATTGATCATAAAAACAAGGAAATCAACCTTTGCGGTGATCATCATGGAAATGATAGGCTGAATGTTTACGCGAAAAAGATTTGCAAGAGTAAATATATCAATCGCATTATCTGTTCTTTGAATTATAACCCGAAAGCGAATGATCCTGTAAAAAGAATTCTTTGTGAGAATAATTTGTGGTATATAGATTTTGTTGATGTGCAGTCTGATGCTGGATATACTCTCCGAGCCGAATGTACAGCCAGAAACGAAGACGAGGCAAAAAGCATTGCCGCTAGAATTTCGAGCGAATTGTAAGAGGGTGTTATGGTAAAGATGATTAACCTTGATTTCATGCTGATATTCAATGATAAAATTAGTCCGTATTTTCCCGAAGCTTTCATGCGCGGCGGGATGGGTTTCGGTATTAAGAATCTTTTATGTATTAATCCGGTATGTAGTGCCTGTAAAGATTGCATGGTTAATAAAACCTGTCTTTTTCCTTTGATGTTCACCGAAAACTCATCTGACAAAATTAAGGTATCCCCGTATAGTATTCATTGCAGGGTTCATCCTGATAACGCTTCGCTGGTATATTTCAATATGCAGCTTTACGGACCATTGTTGAATTATTACGAGCACTTGGTTTATGCTGTTTTTGAAATTGGTAAAAATGGTCTTGGCAGTGAAAGAAAAAAATATTCAGTTCTTCGTATTACTGATTGTTTTACCGGAATAGAAATTTTTGGTGAAACCTCTGCTCAATTAAAAACCCCGTCTATTAAAGAATGGCAAATGACTACCTCTGATACTGATGACGAAAAATCTCTGTCTGTAAAATTCATTACTCCCGCCCGGATTGTACGGGGCGGCGACCTACAGATAACAATGCCGTTTTCAGAACTTATTAAGTCGTGTGTTATGCGCTACATGAATTTAGAAAGGGCTTTTCACGATAGAGATAGTGATATAATTGTACAGGACATTATTTCTTCAGCGGAAAAGGTAATCACCATTAATGAAAACCTGCGGTGGTCGAAAAAAGAGCGATTTTCTACGAGACAGAAAATGAAGATTTCTTCCGGCGGCTTTACTGGTGATATCCGGTATAAGGGATGTGTTAGCAAATTTTCCGACATTCTCGAATTTGGAAAATGCGCAGGTATAGGGAAAAACACTACTTTCGGTTGCGGACGATTTAAAATATTTTGAGGTGAAATATTATGAGTGATGTTTATATAATTTCTGATTATGGGAAAATTTACAAGCACAATGAAACATTTAAGTTTAATTATCCTGATGGCGCGGTTTCAACTTTTTTCCCGCATAATACTGAAAAAATTATTGTTATAGGCAATATAGAAATTACGGCGGACGCTTTTAAAATGCTAATGCGGCATAATATTGAAGTGCTTTTTATAAATCACAATGGTCGTTTCGATGGGAAGCTTATTTTTCAGGAAGGGAAAAATGTGTTTTTACGGCAGAAGCAATACCGATCACTTGACAATGAACCATTTAAACTTTCAATTTGCAAAAACATTGTTGAAGGGAAAGTTAAAAACCAGCTTACCTTCATGCAGAGAATTAAACGTGAACGAAAGGACATTAAAGATGTTCAACCGGGATTAAAGTCTGTTAAGGGTATTCTTGAAAGTCTAAAAACTACTGAAAGTGTTGAACAGATTAGAGGCTATGAGGGTGCGGCATCTCGTTTGTATTTTTCGGTTTTCAAGCACAATATTCTTCCAGATTGGGCAGTTTTTAACGGACGAAGTATGAACCCGCCCGGGGATAATGTAAACGCTGTTATGAGCTTTATCTATACCTTGATGAACTATTCAGTTGAGTCCGCTATTATGGGTGAAGGTCTTGATCTATATGCCGGTTACCTGCACAGTCTTGAATATGGCAGAAAGTCGCTGATATTCGATCTTATGGAAGAATACCGTGTACCGGTATGTGATACTACAAGCTCGGCTCTTTTCAACCTTGGTATATTAAAGGCGGATGATTTTCACAATGTTGAATTTTCCAAGGAAGATAATAATAACCCCCTTGCTGTAGAAGAGACTGATAGCGCGGACGCGCCTGTTTTGCGTAAAAAAGGAGTTCTTTTAACACGCGATGGTTTAAAGAAAGTCATTGAACAATACGAGAAAAAACTTGAAACGAAATACTTCTACATTCCGACAGGGGAACACATTACTTTCCGCAGATTAATAAACGAACAGGTGAAACATTTTAAGCGTGTTATAAACGGTGAGGAAGCGCAATGTAAACCGTTTGTTGTAAAATGACATACCTTGTTTGTTATGATATTTGCAACCCTAAACGTTTGGTGAAAACTGCTAAGCTGCTTGAGAAATTCGGCATAAGGGTGCAGTACTCCTTTTTTGAGCTTGACATTTCCGACGATATGCTCGAAAAACTTTTATGCGGAGTAAAAATGATTATTAATCCGAAGGAAGATAAATTTTATCTGTATCCTATTTGTACCGGTTGTAGGGACAATGCCATTATTGACGGTTCAGGAAAGTTGCTAAAAATGGAAACTTTTATAATTCTGTGAGAATATATGAAAGACTGGCTCATAATATATGATATAAGAAATCCAAAAAGGCTTGCGAAAATTGCGCGCATAATGGAGAAGTACGCAGTTCGTGTTCAAAAGTCTGTGTTTGAAATGTGTGCTGACGAAAAAACAGTTGCGGAACTTCGTGGCAGGATTAGATTTATACTACATTCAGACGATTCGTTGATAATATTTAATATGTGCCCAAAATGCTGGCAGAAAAAACGGCAGATTGGTGTGCGTTCCATGGGTCCGGATATAGAAAAGGGATATCTTGTTCTTTAATGTTATTATTATTCTTCGGATAATAAGTTTTTCTATGCTCTTGGAAAATTGTATATAGAACTTGACCATAATATTGATTTAATAAATCTAGATAAGCCTAGCGATTTTAATCATTTAATAATAAATAATAAAGAACTTCTTCAAATTGTATAATTAAATAGAAAGGAATATCTTGTTATTTGAAATATTTTTATATGGAATAAAAAACGACTCGAATAATATATTCGAGTATAAAGGATAAATTTATGACAACTTTTCAGGAAATAGAAAATCTGCCCGACCCATTGAAACAAGAAATTCTGGATTTTGCAGAATATGTAATTATGAAGCATAATGTGGTCAGGAAAAAAAATACTAAATGGGTTGATGTAAAAACAAGAGGTGAATCTATGAATGAGAGTGCATCGCAAACAATTGTTAAAATGCGAAATGAAACAGAATGTTAGTATTTATTGATACATCGTCTTTAATTAAAAGATATATTCAAGAAGATGGTTCCGATAAAATAGACAATTATTTTGTTGATGGTAATGAAATTTTATTATCTCCAATAACAACTATCGAAATTGCTTCAACTTTTAATAGAAAACTTAGAGATAGAACTATTAGCCTAGATACTATGGATAAAGCTAAACAACTTTTCAATATAGATTATAATAGTTATAATATTATAGCTTTTTATGATATCAATTGAACTGATTAATCAATATCCTTTAAAGACATTAGATTCTATACAAACGGCCTCTGCAATAATAAGCCGGTCTGATGTTTGCTTGACATCAGATGTGCAACTTTTTAATATATGGAGAGAGGTAAAATCACTGAGATCCGTGTTTATTTAGATCATTTTCTTTTGTATTCAATTGGTCCGGATATAGAAAAGGGATATCTTGTTCTTTGAAAACCAGTAAATGAAAAAGCTTGGCTTTATTGTTAGAAGTGATTATATTTTGCATTGTTTTAAGATAGAATTCTTTTCCGCGAACCTAAGATACCTTGCAAAAACACCAGTTTCCGTGGTAGGTTCGCGGACGCAGTTAAGACTAGAAATATTAGGAGTTGTAAAAATGGAAAAAATAATTTTAAATAATTCTTGCAAATTTCAACCGATTCGCGGAGTATCGTTTTTGAGCCTAGAATTTCTAGGATCAAAAGCTCAAAAATGCGGGAGCAGATAGAATTTCCTCGAGATAAGAGAGGATTACGACTATTTTCCATTTTTTATATCCTTATTATTTTATTTTTTGTGATAGAATTTCCTCGAGATAAGAGAGGATTACGACAAAAAATCCATAACTTCTGCATATAGTGAGTCGAACGGCAGTAGATAGAATTTCCTCGAGATAAGAGAGGATTACGACGGTATTCGGACGCTTTGAAAACTCAATCAGCTTTTCAAGAGATAGAATTTCCTCGAGATAAGAGAGGATTACGACCTAACATCAAGTTAGTCAATTCTTGATTTTTTTCTTTTAGATAGAATTTCCTCGAGATAAGAGAGGATTACGACTTAGCATTTTTTTGCTCCTATTAAGTATCATTCTTGTAATGATAGAATTTCCTCGAGATAAGAGAGGATTACGACTATAAATGTCTTTTAAACTTTTTTTAGAAATTGAGCTACCAGATAGAATTTCCTCGAGATAAGAGAGGATTACGACATAATGCCCGCCTTTGTTAACTTGCTTTTTTAACAAGCTCATGATAGAATTTCCTCGAGATAAGAGAGGATTACGACTGTTAGCACTTGCTAACAAAACAGTAGCTAATTGCGGGCTGGATAGAATTTCCTCGAGATAAGAGAGGATTACGACTAAGAGACTTTTTAGAATTACTAGAACATAATAAAACAGTTGGATAGAATTTCCTCGAGATAAGAGAGGATTACGACAGTATGGGGAAAAATTGTTATTTTATTTTGTCTGAAGTCAAAGATAGAATTTCCTCGAGATAAGAGAGGATTACGACTCCATTTTGTTTTTTTCCTTTATTTATCAAATTTCATTAATGGATAGAATTTCCTCGAGATAAGAGAGGATTACGACTGCGTGTTTTTCTCCTTAGTACAGGGAGCTTGTAAGTCTTTGATAGAATTTCCTCGAGATAAGAGAGGATTACGACGGGGGTTAGTAAATGGTCATATTCACCCCGTAACAATTGCTTGATAGAATTTCCTCGAGATAAGAGAGGATTACGACTCTGCCTGGGGTTTAAAAGTTAATAGTATAGGGTCACCTCGATAGAATTTCCTCGAGATAAGAGAGGATTACGACGAACCTCCTTTTTTCATTTCTTTAATACCTAGTTCGACCAATGATAGAATTTCCTCGAGATAAGAGAGGATTACGACTTTCTTAAAAATTCTCGAATTGCACTTAGGCAACTTTCATCAGATAGAATTTCCTCGAGATAAGAGAGGATTACGACAGAATGACAAACATAATTACTTTCATTATCTATAGAGCATATGATAGAATTTCCTCGAGATAAGAGGGTGAACGCAAATGCGACTTCCTGTCGCGCGTTCACAGGCTGCCATCGTGGCATCACGGATTACGACTTGTCTTGACAAATTAAGTCTTCGCAAGTAGAACAATAAAAGATAGAATTTCCTCGAGATAAGAGAGGATTACGACTCAAGCAATAATTCTTGCCTTAGATCAACATTAAACGGGGCTTCAGATAGAATTTCCTCGAGATAAGAGAGGATTACGACTATAAATATATATAGTCTGTATTCACTAAAACTCATGTGGTAGATAGAATTTCCTCGAGATAAGAGAGGATTACGACCTGTATATCATTTCTATAAATTTCTTGTTGTTCAGCACAAAGATAGAATTTCCTCGAGATAAGAGAGGATTACGACTAAAGTCTCGTTTTCTGTTTTTTTCATGTTTTCAACCTTTTTAAGATAGAATTTCCTCGAGATAAGAGAGGATTACGACAGTTTTTAGATTATTACAAATATAATTCAGTGTAATAATCTTTGATAGAATTTCCTCGAGATAAGAGAGGATTACGACGAGACAACCAATATATTGTTGTTGCCGATTGACAGGTTTTGGATAGAATTTCCTCGAGATAAGAGAGGATTACGACTCTCCTGTCTAATTTCTTTAATTGTTGTCATAATTTTTTTAGATAGAATTTCCTCGAGATAAGAGAGGATTACGACTTGAAGGCGAATAATCCGCCTTTTTTTCTACTTGTTTTTTAAGATAGAATTTCCTCGAGATAAGAGAGGATTACGACATTATTATTTTTCAAATCTCTTTCATCAAAGGTATGCACGATAGAATTTCCTCGAGATAAGAGAGGATTACGACGAGCAATGTTGTTTCACTTGTTAGTGTTGATTGTAATGTTGACGATAGAATTTCCTCGAGATAAGAGAGGATTACGACACTTGTTTTTTTAAGTCCTTCATCAAGCCTGTTAAAATTTCGGATAGAATTTCCTCGAGATAAGAGAGGATTACGACATTGTTAAGTAAATTTTCCATGTCTTGCTGATAGAATTTTTCAGATAGAATTTCCTCGAGATAAGAGGGTGAACGCAAATGCGACCTCCTGTCGCGCGTTCACAGGCTGCCATCGTGGCATCACGGATTACGACTTGTCTTGACAAATTAAGTCTTCGCAAGTAGAACAATAAAAGATAGAATTTCCTCGAGATAAGAGAGGATTACGAC
>CAYLTM010000043.1:12791-23909 GCA_964386495.1 uncultured Leptospirales bacterium | reverse complement strand
ACATTAGTTTTTATAACACGGGATATTCCCGAAATTCTTTCACACAAAATAGGGTTTCTCTTATGAGGCATAGCCGAAGAGCCTTTCTGCCCCTTCTGAAAAGGCTCTTCGGCCTCGCGGACTTCGGTACGCTGCAGATGTCTGATTTCCACAGCCAGTCTATCGAGCGACGACGCGATGATACCAAGCACAGACATGTACTCAGCGTGCCGGTCTCTTTGAATAATCTGCGTAGATACCGGATCAGCCTTCAGCGACAGCCGCACGGCGACCTTTTCTTCAACAGCCGGATTGATATTGCTGAAAGTGCCGACAGCACCAGAAAGTTTGCAAAAAGAAATATTATCAACAGCACGAATGAGCCGCTCTTTATTGCGTTTAAATTCCTCCATAGCAAGCAGCATTTTCATACCGAAGGTGGTGGGTTCCGCGTGAACACCATGCGACCTGCCCATACAGGGAGTGTATTTATATTCGACAGCTTTAACAGCAAGAACATTAATAAGACGGTCAAGCCCCGCGAGGATAATTTCACCGGCCTGTTTCAACTGCATACAAAGAGCCGTATCGCCGATGTCGCTGGAAGTCATACCGAAATGAATATAGCGGCTGTCCTCACCGACAAACTCGGAGACCGATGTAAGGAACGCAATCACATCATGATGCACTTCCGATTCAATCTGCTCAATACGTTTCAAGTCAAAATTCGCCTTTTCCTTAATAACAGCCAACGCATCATTAGGAATGACCCCAAGCTCAGCCTGTGCTTCACAAACCGCGATTTCTATGTCGAGCCATATACGAAATTTATTCTCAAGCTCCCAAATATCCGCAATTTCTTTTCTGGAATATCTATCTATCATATAATCACTCCTTTATGGGCAACGCCCGACCTGTTGATGAATTAACCTGCCAGTACCAGGCAACGTGAAACAACATTGAATAATGCAGCAAATTTCATCAAGTATAATTATCAGATTAAATAAAATCGACAAACTGAATATATGCTTGACATAGTAATACAAAATGTTTACTGCTTAAACAATAAATTATCTTAAAGTGGGGACTTTATGAGAAATAAAATATTGCTTTTTGTATTGTACATTTTATTTCCTGCTTCGCTCTTCTCGCTGCCGATTGACCTTACCGAATCGCCCATATACATAAAACAAGGGTTTTCGAAAGAATGGATCAACGATCTTCCTATGGAAAATGATTCCAGTTGGATTAAAAAAGATGCCAACAAAGGCAACAGGCCGATTAGAATAAGAGAGTTGGGATATGAGAATCTTCCAAAATTTAAACACTTTTCAGTTAAAAAATATCAACCCGAAACATTCACTTTCGTAACAAGTTTTGAAATTACCGAAAAGGAGCTGAAATACGGATCACTTGGATTGTATCTTGCTCAAATAGGACAAAACTGGATTATCTATTTAAATGGTATTGAAATCAAGAACCAGGAATTTATAGAAAAAGACGGTTCGATTAAAGTTGAACGGGCTATTCGTGGAGAACTCATCGAAATAGAATATAACGTGCTGAAAATCGGAAAAAACATTCTAGCATTCAAAATAATTGGTGATCCTACCGATGATAGAACCGGCTTTTTCATGGGTCAACCCTATATAATTGAAAATTATACTAAATTAAAATACGATACCCGCGAATATATCGATTTGATGCTCATTGCGGTTTATCTATTTTTCGGAATTTACCATATTATCCTATTCATATTCAGAAAAAAAGAACGATTTAATTTTTATTATGGTGTTGGAACACTTGTTTTATCAACATACTTAATATGCCGGTCGCAGGTAATTTATACAATAATTGACGATTCCTTGTTTATTAAAAACGCTGAACTAATGTCCGTATTTCTAATTCTTCCATTTTTTACAGCATTCATGGATTTGATGATACGCAACAGATTAACATTATTCATTAAATTTTACGGTGCTTTCTGTTTAATATTATCACTCATGGTTACGATAGTATTTCGTGAATCGATTCTAAGAATTTGGCAGGCGACTGTACTGGTGCCATTATTATATATTTTTATTTTCGATATTATTATTCCTCTTTTTAAAGACGCTAAAACCAGATATAAATCTCACGCAGTCCGATTTTCACCAATAAAGATTTTAACATCATTAATAGTCTCGATCGTAAGATCAATTCCCGGAAATGTACTGATCGGATTCACTGTAATACTTTTAACATCTATCTTTGATATAATCATGATAAATTCTCCGAATCAGACCTAAAGGAAAAAATTAACTCGCTAAAAAAATTAAAACCGCGTTGCTTCCCGAAAAACCTGCAATAGATGGTTATGAAATTGTTGCACATACGGTACCTGCCGATGAAGTCGGTGGCGACTACTACGATATTCTATCCATTGAAGATAAGGATTGGCTTGTAATAGGTGATGTTTCCGGTCATGGCGTTCCAGCAGGTTTAATAATGATGATGGTGCAAACAGCAATTCAGACAACTTTAATGAAAAATCCGAATCTATCTCCAACGGAACTTCTACTTGTTGTAAATAAATCCATTTCTAAAAATATTCGAAAACTCGGTGAAGATAAATACATGACTATTACAGTTTTTGCTTTACTGGACAACAACAAATTTTATTTTTCCGGACTTCATCAAGATTTGTTTATATACAGACACGCATCTAAGGATGTCGAGATACGCGAAACAGACGGCACATGGATTGGTCTATTTGAAGATATCGAAGGTATGAATAAAGACGAACATTTTATAATGGAATCAGGCGACTGTCTGCTACTTTTCACTGACGGTATTACTGAATCATGGCATAAGGGATCGACAAAAGAAAATCGTAAACCAGAGGCGGATATGTTTGGGGATAAAAAACTTGTGGAACTTTTCAAAGAAAATGGGCATAAACCTTGTGAAGAAATAAAAAATTCAATATTATCTGCACTAGAGGATTATGATTCAGTTGATGATATTACAATGGTATTTTTAAAAAAAATATAGCAATGTAATCACCTCTGAAATACTTTTAGAGGTGATTACTTATTATTGACAATTAATTCATTTAAATTTACAGGATAGGTTTTTTAATATCGAATCTTCGCCATCTTTTTAATGCCAAAGCATCATCCCTGAATATTGAATAGCGTGAAAAATAAAACGACGCTTTTTCTTCAAATGTCCCGGATAAAATTATAGAATTTTCATTGAAAACTAAATCATCAATAAGTGATGAATCATTTTTATTAATAATCATATTTTTAATTTCTGAAAATTTTTCAGGATTGAAGTCTGAATAGAGCTTAATTAGAATCGGTTCGAAAATATCAGCGGCTCTTAAAAGTTCAGATTTATCCGGCTTAGGTACATTAAAAACAACTGAAAAAAAACCATATGCCACAAACTGGTAAATATTTGAAGAAAAAGGAAATATTGAAACATTAAGTTTTTTAAGAATATGATCATTCTTCTCATTCAGATTAATATCCTGAAAAAGTACAAATGTGTGAAATTGCTCATCAGAAGTAATTTCAATCTCGCTGAATACTCTCGCGGATTCAAAATCAATTATCATATCCTGTTCAATTTTAACATTTTCAACAGGTATCAAAAATGACTTATAGTACAATCTATCGGTCTTGTATGAAGGATAATAATCCGTTCCACCTTTATCAATAATTGTAGAGGGATTACCACCAAACTTTAAATCGATTTTAAAATAATGAATGTAATTAAATAGTTTTCCCTTAATTTGTTTCGCAAAGTGAATGGACAAATTATCAACAAAGGGTTTCGGAGCAATCATAAGGCTATGATCCTTCAAAAATTCTGGAATATATTGAATAAATATTTCTGTTAATTCGATTTTTTGTAAATCAGTTAATCCACCAACAAATATCTTTGGAATTTCAATAAGACCATTTAGAAGAATGAACTCATTTTTTAAATCATTTAAAAAGATCTTTCCCGTTTTATTGACTTCATCGTTGTTAATCTGAAAGATTTCCTTCGAGATGGTTTCCAGTGTTTTAGGCATTGTTTTAAATCCAGTATTTATACTCATCTTTTATTCTGCCAAACATACCATTTAGGATACACATAAACCCAATATCCTTTAACAGCACGTTGACCGCACCATTCATCGCCATCCCAATATCCAAAATCATTATAATCCCCGAAGTTGTCTTTATCTGTAGGACAATTCATTACCTTAATTAATTCATAGTATTGACCATAAGCATTCGTTGGATCAGACTGTCTATTTCCTGACGGGAAAAAACAAAAAAAAGTGCTCAATACACTTAGTAATAAAATTGATATAAATATCCTTTTCACAAATTACCTCGTAATTATTACTTCAGCGTAATCTTTCGTTTATCTTCATCCTTATTCTGCCTGAATAATATTAATATATTACCAATCAGACTTACAACAATACTACCGCTTTTCTCAGATATAGCATTCGACAATTCCTTTTTCTCATCTTTAAAATCAATAAATTTTAATTTAATCAATTCATGAGAATTAAGAGTTCTATCCAACTCGACAATAACATTGTCAGTTAATCCCAGTTTTCCAATGTAAACAACAGGTTTTAAATGATGTGCCAATGATTTTAAATATTTTTTCTGCTTACTAGTTAATGCTGTCATATTACCTACTTTTTGTAACTTAAAAAATCATTAAGAGAAACTTTTCCGGTAGTTTGACTTTTGAGACTATCCAGTCTTTTTATTTTCGCCGGAATATATGAATCGTTATAAAACTCCGCCAATTTAAATATTTCATGATTTTCCATTCTTTCAGGAATTATGACATTCAAATTGTAATTTTTTTTCCGGAATCCCAGATTCATTACATGAACTACATCACTAATACTTTGTGCGAACAATTTGGTATAAATAATAATAATCGCTGTAATAAGAAATATAATTATAAACAGACTTTCCATATTATTATATGCCGCTGTAGAATTTATATCAATTACAGAAACAAGAATTACAAAAGATTTATAATCAATTTTAACATAGTCATCATAATTATATTTTGTTTTCAATACAATATCATCAATCTGATAAATCATTTCTCCATCGTATTGAACCGAAATCAAATTCGGATCGCTCATTAAAAAATGCCTGGATAAATCCTTATTATCAGCATCATAAGAGTCAATATTATCGATAACTTTTTTAAAATGATTTTCTCTATATGTTTTTAAACCATCAATAGGATTTTTAAAAAATATTGGAAACATAATAAGCGTAATGATAATTGCAAAAACTGAAATAGTTGAAATTTTGGTAGAATGATATTGAGCCATCGCTGAATCGGTATTCTGAATTTTGCCGAAAATTTTAACAATCCTGATAAGTCTAAGGATTCTTGTTACCCTAACCGCTTTAACGACTTTAAGAACATTCATTGCTGCTACGGATGTCAACATGCCTGTTGAACCGCCATACATAAATATAAATACTGCTGGACCTGAATTTAATAATAATAATGGAAATGAACTTAAAAAATCAACCCAACCACGATTGTGCAGCCAATAGCCTTTAATGTCTTTATCTCTTATCGCGGAAATTGTACGAACAACAAACTCCAATGAAAAAACAATATCAAAATATAATCCGAAAAACATTAGATAATTACGATACTTGATATCCCATTGTTTATAAACACTGTAATCATCCAGAAACGTCTGAACAATAACAAGAATTATCATAATGAAAATGAAATTTTCCCAAAATGAATGACTTTTTTTAATTTTCATATTCTTACCATTTATTATCACCAGCCATAATGTACAAATCTTCTAATATACGTTTATCAAATCCATAATGAGCAGAGTTTTTGCGTGCTGATGAGAACCAGCTTTTGTCCGGACTTTCAGCTCCTCTATCAATTGTTTTATATTCCGTATAGTTGTTAAAACGGTTAATTAGAATATACATAAGTCGTGAGGAAGCATATTCCGGCGACACCATCGATGAAGGGATATTGGAATATAACGAAATTTTCACAACTTCCGGTGAAACACCCGGCAAGAGTGTATTCATTGAAACAGCCATTTTATCAACATATTCCGTCAGACTTTTAGGAATACGAATAAAATCCATAATATTAACTTTATTCTCTGTCATGCCCGGTAACTGCATTTTCACGAAAGCAATATTTTTTATCAACAAAACAATCTTCAAATAATTAATATACTGATCAGCCTGGAGATTATTACGCTGTACTCTGACAAGTTCAAAAAATAAAGGACTTCTCTTAAAAAAGCTAAAACCAATATATTTGTTCAAAGCTTCAGTATTAAAAATATTAATGATAGGGCTAAAGTTGATTCGTGCAATTTTATCATTAAGCTGAAGTTTGATAAATTCTTCAAATTTCGTTTTAAAATAGGCATTATCAAAAGTTGATTTTTGGAAATTCTGCAGAACCATGAAATCAATCTCTGCAATGATTTTTTTAAAAAAAGGCATTACACTGTTTACAGTCCTCTCACGCAAATCATTAACTAAAAGAGTCATTGCGTCATTTGGATGCATATCCGGAAAAAACTGCGGTGAACTGAAACTGGTTTTTAGCTTAGATTCATTCTGCGCGATAAAATTCAGAAGAAAACTCTCCGCAGCGAGAGGTGTTTCATTTTTAACGTTCGGATTCGATAATAAATGTGTTACAAAATCAGAAATTCTTTGATCCAAAATTTAACCTCGTTTACGAATATAATTACCATATAACAGTATCATTTTAAAATTATAAGGCTTATTAATCAATTATTTTTTTCGAATATTAAATATATAAATCGTATCCGCTCATTAACTGGTGGCGATTATGGCTCACCGCCGCCTTCGGCGGCGGAAAAGCATTAATACCACCAGCGGCGGGCGGAGGCGATTATGTCTGTGAAAAACAACTTTCCGATAGGTATGCTAAATGAATCCATAGAACAAATGAATTCAGTCTACAAAAAGATCAAATTTTTATGATTTCTTTTCAACAATGCCTGCTTCATAGCAAGTATAGAAATTTCATCTAAGTCAATTTCAAAATAGGCTTTTCCAATTCCATCAGGATAATGGGAATCAGAGTTGGTTATTTGAGGATACTTTTCAGCGTTTAGAATGCCAGCCAATTCAGTTGGATTATTTCTTTTGTAAAAATACTTTGACAGTTCAATTGCGTCATAATCATCAACCGGCAAAAAACCTAACTGAGAAGTCATGCTGTAAGCTTCCCTCTCAATATGTGCCGGAATGAAGAGCCCTCCCCTGTTATGAACTTCTACCAATAATTCACTCGTCGATAATGATGTCGCACTCAGAAGCAGCTTCTCGACTTCACCAAGAATATTCTCATCTTCATCAACGAAAACTTGATCACCGGTTTTGTCAGGATTATGTATGATATCCGGCAAGCAACTATAAATAAAACTGCTGAAATCCATTGACGCGTCTAAATCATCAAAGAGACAAAGGCAGTGAACTTCCTCAATAGAAGTGGCTTCCATTCCAAAAAAACATTTCAGATCATTTCTTCTTTCACAAATTTTTTTCAGTGTTGGACAGTTTAACGAAGTGTTGTGATCTGTTAAAGCAATAAGATTCAAACCAGCCTTTACAGCATTATCAACTATGACAGACGGCGACATTTCAAGACTACCGCAAGGAGACAGACATGAATGAATATGCATATCAGCATTAATAATCATATTAATGCCGATACAACTATATAAAGTAATCCAGCTATAATCATTGGCAAAAAACCAACGATTGTGTATTTTTTCAAGTCACTGCATCCAAGAAATACTGTAATCAATGCTTTTACAACGGTATTCGACAGCATAGCGATGATTATCAGCCTAACTGCTAATGCACCTGACAAATTATTTCCCGCTAGCTGAGCTATTGACAAAGCTACAGCATCAACATCAGCGAATCCGCCTATAAGACTGGTAAAGTATATTCCCGCGTTACCGAAAAATACAAGAGAAGCTTTTGACACAAATAGAATCACCGCGAAAATAATACCAAACTTAATTGCCGTAAAAATCTTAAAGGGATTATTAATTTTTATTGATTCTATCTGGGTTTTTTCTGTAGATCTCCACATGATGATACTGGTGATTACTCCAACTGTTGCGATTATCGCAACCGGCACAAAAAGACCTTTTCCCAATTCCGCGTTAAGAATATAAATTATAAGCAAAACGCGAGGAAACATTATAGTAGATGCGATTATTATAGCCGCCGCGAAATTTTTTGAAAGCATTGGGGCTTCACGGCTGCGTTCAGTAAATGATAATGTAGTAGCTGTACTTGATGCTAACCCGCCCATAATGCTCAATAATTGAATGCCTCGTTTTGTACCGATAACTTTAAACAAAAGATAACCGACAAAACTTATCCCTGCAATTAAGACCACCATATACCAGATATGATGAGGATTTAAAATTTTAAGAGGACCGAACTCCTTATCCGGCAGAATAGGAAGGATAATCAATGTTACTATGCAAAATTTCAAAGTGGCAAAAATATCTTGAGAGTCTATCCTGCCGGCGAAAGAATGCAGCTCTTTTTTTAGTGACAAAAACACTGTTACTATAACCGCGGTAATTACAGAAATCAAAATAAAATCCCAATATATCATTGATCCGAGAACAAAAACAAGCATCGCGGTAATTTCTGTTGTCCCGCCGATGAATCCTTTTTTAAAACCAAAGTAAAAAGATAAAGATACAAGTATAACGATAGAAACAGAAAACACGATATACAAATAATATACAGTATTAACAGCAATAAACGCACTTAAAAATCCGTATATGGAAATCAGAGTGTATGTCCTAACACCTCCAAAAACAAGTTCTTCTTTGGGTTTATTATGCTCACGTTCCAGACCTATCAATAGACCGATTAGAATTGCTACCACTAGTTTTTGCAGAACACTATGCAGCTCTATCGGTTGAAAAAATGCACTCATTTTCCTATCCTCATAATATCTTTGATTATTTTATTATAATTATCGAAACAATTATCCAGACCCGCACATAAAAAAACATTGCAAGAATCAAAATTACAGTTAATTGTATTAAAAAAATGCCTAATCACAATTAATGATGGATTGAAAGCATTTTCATAATCACTGCCGGCTGTCATTATAACATATCCGGTTTTTCTGTTGATTACGCGACCATGCTTTTTCAAATTCCAGAACAACTGACATCTATCAATAATTTTTTTTAGTGTTGATGGAAGGGACGTGAAATATATCGGACTGGACAATATTATTATATCAGCAATTCTCAAATAGTTATAGAAGTCATCCAGATCATGGTATCTGCAGGTAAGATTTTCATCACAATTTCCGCAACCGTCACAAGGTTTAAAATCCATTGAAAAGGTTTGATAATCAATATTTTCATCATGAGACAAATTTTTTAAAAGAACATTATGCAATTCGGCAGTATTCCCACTAACATGGGGGCTTCCGTATAACGATAATATTCTAATCATCACTTTCCTTGAGTCGTCCAAAAATCATCCTTCCGGCAGTGGTCTGTAAAACGGAAGTAACGGTAACATCGACTTCAGAACCGATTCTTTTCTTACCATTCTCAACAACAATCATTGTACCGTCGTCAAGATATCCGATCGCCTGATTGGAATCCTTGCCCTCTTTAATAAGAGCGACACGCATCTCCTCACCCGGAAGTACAATCGGTTTAAGAGAATTTGAAAGCTGATTAATATTCAAAACAGAAACTCCGTGGAATTCCGCAACTTTATTCAAATTAAAATCGTTCGTTACAACTTTAGCTTTCATTACTTTCGCGAGTTTAACAAGCTTCGCGTCAACCTCTACAATTTCCGGAAAATCGGCATCAGAAATCTTCACTTTCATTGAATGATCTTTCTGCATCTTATTCAATATGTCGAGACCTCTTCTACCACGGTTTCTTTTGATTGAATCAGCGGAATCAGCGATTAACTGAAGCTCATTCAAAACAAAATTTGGAATAACAAAAACTCCTTCTAGAAAACCTGTATCGCAAATATCCGCGATACGACCGTCTATAATAACGCTTGTATCGAGAATTTTATAAGAAATAGATTCACTGGCGATTACATTTTTATCTGGAAATAAATAATCAAAAACTGAAATATCCTCATGTTTTATGAGTAACGCAAATAATGAAGCAAAAGCAAAAGCGTAAACTACAACAGATTTGATTACTAATATAGACGCATCATTGACTGAAAACAAAGAGTAAGGGATAACATGGTTAATCAATATACCAAATAATGAACCAAGACTAATACCAATAACCACAATCGCTAAATGACGCACAGAAATTGAGTGAGAAATAAACTCAATGAAAATCAATAACGCAAGCGACGCTACAACAGTAACCGCAGCTGATGTGAGAATAATAGCCCATGAAGAATTATAAAAACACAACACATCAAAAATCAAAGCAAATAATATAAACAACAAACGGAAAAATAACATCATTTTAAACCTCATAAAAACAGCATTAGATGGAATGGCAGTACTATTCGCTTTCTTCAGATAAAGATTCGGATATAATATTGCCAGCCTCTTCAACATCAATATTTTTTGATAACGCAACTTCGTGAACAATTAAATTATACGCACTCTCATAGAGTTTGCGTTCCATGATCGACAATTCCTTCCCTTGTCCTCTTTTAAAAAGATCGCGTGCAACCTCAGCCACCTGGAAAATTGAACCGCTTTTCACTTTCTCAATATTTTTTTGATAACGAATCTTCCAGTCATCCTCAGTTTCAAGATTTATTGAAGAAAGAATCTTTAATAATTTCTTAACTTCATTTTTTCCAATAATTGATCTAATACCGATTTCATCCGCTTTTTTCACAGGAATCATAACCTTCATTCCGCTGTTGATTATAGTTATTATATAATAATCATCCTTTTTGCCAAGCACCAGTTTCTTTTCAATATTCTCAATGATACCGACACCATGCATCGGATAAACAATCTTATCGCCTTTTACATATCCAGCGGCCATAATAATCTCCTAATGTTTAAAAATTAAATATGACAGTCAACAAGTGTCAA
>CAYLTM010000043.1:9807-12781 GCA_964386495.1 uncultured Leptospirales bacterium | reverse complement strand
ACCCAGTCATACCCTTTCCGAGGGAAAGAAACGGTTTATCATAACCAACCCATACGATCGCACAGACATCCGGTGTGAAACCGCACATCCATGCATCCGTCCAATTAGATGTTGTACCTGTTTTTCCAGCACATTTCTTATTGAAACCAACAATATCTCTTACAACATTTCGTGCAGTACCTACATCAAAGACAGCTTTCATTAAATCATTCATAATAAAACTAGTGCTTTCTGGAATTATCTGTATTGTACCCTGCTTCTGTTTAACTGCCAGAATTTCACCAACTTCCTGTTCAATATTAAGAATCTCATTGCCGTCACGATCTTGAACATATCTAACAGGAAAAGGTATTACATCTCGTCCGCTGTTAGCGTAAATCGAATAGGCTGTAGCCATTTCAAGCGGAGTCATTTCAGATACACCTAGCGACATCGAAGGACTGGCAGAAAATCTTGAAGGAGGAATTTTCATCATCTTCGAGGCAAATTCAATTATTTTATCCGGACCCACAATGTCAAATATTCGCACTGCAATAATATTAATTGACTGAGCAAGAGCTTTTTTTATAGAAACAAGACCCGAATATTTTCCACCGTAATTACCGGGAGACCATGTAACACCCTGCTCATCAACATTAAGAATTGGCGCGTCGGAAAGCACATCACCAGCTGACATAACTTTATTATCGATTGCAGCTCCGTAAACAAAAGGCTTAAAGGATGATCCTGGTTGTCTTCGAGCTTGAAGTGCTCTATTAAACTGATTATCAACATTAAAATTCGAACCGCCGACAAGTGATAGAATATGACCAGTTCTAGGATTTACTGATATAAAAGCACCTTCTACACGAAGATTGGATTGAACATCCAGGGCTGTACCGCCACGAAAATCTTCAAGCATATTCTGATTAATTCTGGAATCTGTTAGTAAAGTTAAAAAATCCAGGGAATCGATTAATTCATTAACTACAAGTGTCCTAACACGGGAAACATCATCAAACTTGATTACGATACCTGGAAGGCTGAAAATCATCCTCATAGTGTTATATGTAGAGAACATCCCTCTATCTACGGCACCTTTATAATAAATATTACTGGAAGATGAAATTCTATCCTGAACAACTACTCCTTCGCGCAAAACCTTATCCGCGACTTCCTGATGACGAAGATCAAGCGTAGTATAAACAGACAAACCATCTTTATATACAACATCCTCGCCGAAACGGGTAACCAGTATCTGTCGTACCCAATCAGAAAAGAATGGAGCCTTATCCGTATTTTTCGTGAAAGCATTTTTTGTCGGATATTCCTCTTTTATCGAATCTACAAACTTCGGCCAGAATTCCTGATAAATTTTATCTGAATATTCTCTAGTCAGGTATTTTTCCCGAACCATTCTATTTAAGATATCACGGTTTTTCTCATAAGCGTCTCTGGTATTCATTAATGGAGAATATCTTCCAGGAGCTGATGGCAACGCGGCAAGAACAGAACTTTCACCAGCTGATAAATATTTTACTTGCTTATTAAAGAAAAGCGAGGAAGCAGAGGATATTCCATAGCAGCCATGACCAAGATAAATCTGATTAAAATACATTTCAAGGATTTCTTCTTTAGTAAATTTCTTCTCTATCTGCAACGCGAGAATCGCCTCAAAAGCTTTACGCCCGAAAGTTTTCTGTCCTTCGGTAAACAATCTCTTCGCGAGCTGTTGAGTAATTGTCGAACCACCCTGAACAATTTTGCCAGCCATAATGTTTTTTATCATTGCTCTGAAAATTGCCGCATAATTGATGCCGAAATGTTGATAAAACGCCTGATCCTCAGTTGCTATGAAAGCATTAACACAAACTCTAGGTATTTCATCGAAACTTACAATATCGCGTTTTTCCTTAAATAATTCCGATATCAATTCGCCGTTGATATCATACAGCCTCGTTGGAACTGACGGCTGAAACTGCTTTAGATTATCAATTCCGGAAAAATTCTTCACTTCAGAAACAATAAAACCGAAAATCATCCCGGCAAATATTGATGACAGCGTCAAACCAACGATAACTAATCGTCCAAATTTTGTAGAAAACACATTATTCATGACATAATCCTAATTTTCTTTTGATGAAAAATGATGATAAACATAGTTAACAAGAATAATAAAAAAAGTAATCAGTAAAGCTGTTATTAATATATATAGAAGAAAACCCAATAACCATCCCATAACCTTGAACATCACAGGAAAAATGTATTTAAAAATAAGATAGAGTGATGAAATTATACCAATAACATATACAAAACGCTTCAAAACATATTTTTCTAAATGCATAATAATACTTCTTAATAATTATTTATTGCTGAACGAAAACTAACCAATAACCAACAGTAATTATTGACAAAATATTTTCAATAACTATCATAAAATTATTTCAAAAACACGGTAATATATGAAATTTTCCTTAATTATTGCCCATAAAAATCGCAAATAATTATATTACAACAGAGAAAGTCGATTAACAAGACTATTTTGTCAAGTGAAAACCGAAAACTATTTAATTTTAACTTCAGCTCCGCAATTTGAGCAAAATGGAATGTGCGCGAAATTTTTAGTGCCGCACTTTGCACATTTATTAAAAAGAACTAGACCGCAATATCTGCAGAAATCCGTTACACCCGCAAAAATATCACTATCGGTGATTTTATTACTGGTTTTATCCCAACCTTTGAAAATAAAATCTTTACCGCATGATGGGCACACATGATTTTCAAAAGACTTGATTACCGTATCATTCGCAAGTTTTTTCGCTCTATCTTCTGATGAACTTTTCAATTCGTTATTAATCTTGTCTAAATACTTTCTGAAATACTTAATAGCGTAATACCCCATTCCGATAGTAAGAAAAACGCCGACAGTATATCTTATGTAACCGCCATAACTTGGCATGTATGGAACAAGCCCGACAAAAAATATGTATATCGA
>CAYLTM010000043.1:9167-9797 GCA_964386495.1 uncultured Leptospirales bacterium | reverse complement strand
CCATTGAATATTGGCGCGAATTTACTACTTCTGTATTTTATAAATAGATATACACCAATTACCAGTACCGGTATTACAAATATTAGACGGATTAAAAAAACTTTTAGCTCATAATATTTATACTTTTGATTATATATTTCAGATGCTAAATTTTTTTCGCCTTGAATTTTTTCCTCAATAACATATTTTTGTTTATTCAATTCAGACTCTTCATCTTCAACAGCTCCGAGTTTAACACGCCATGCCTGCTCAATAGAATAATACTCATCCAGTTTACGTGCTCTGTCTGTAACTTCAACATCCTTATCGGGGGTACCAAGGGTCTTTCTCGTTAGAATCCAATTGTCAAATGACGCTTTTTCATTTTCATAATTCAGTTTTGCCGCTTCAATTGTCTTTTCAATGCTGGCTTTTTTTTCAAAGACGATTTTAAGAACCCCCTCAACTGTTTCAATGTCCTTATCGAAGAGTGCCAGCTTTTCTTTATTTTCAAAATCCATAACAGATGGCTCATGGATTAAAGCATCAATATCGTCCATAAAAATATTTGAAAGCAATACTAAAAACAGACAAAGTAAAAACGAAATGAGAAAATTTGTATTGTTTTATTTGTACCTGACTCTTATCCTG
>CAYLTM010000043.1:8549-9080 GCA_964386495.1 uncultured Leptospirales bacterium | reverse complement strand
CAATATATGAATAATTACCATATTAAATATTCTGTCAATGTTTTTTTCCTTGAAAAATATATAGCTCAATTATGTTTTTGTTAACATGCGGGATATATCATAACACCGCAACAATAATGAGGATTATATGCAGATAAAAAAAGCGCCGGGTATTGAAGATATTTTTCCGGATAAAATTGACGGCTGGAATTTTATAATACAAACCGCGAAAAATAATTTCGGAATGTATAATTTCAAGGAAATAGTAATTCCAATTCTAGAGTTCACTGAAGTGTTCACCAGAAGTCTCGGTGAAGAGACGGATATTGTTTCCAAGGAAATGTTCACTTTCGAGGACAGAGGCGGCCGCTCCTTAACATTACGGCCTGAAGGGACAGCATCGGTTGTGCGGGCGTATTCAGAAAATGGTGACTACAACAGATTATCTGTCTGCAAATTATTTTATTGCGGACAAATGTTCCGAGCTGAAAAACCTCAAAAAGGCCGGCTGCGGCAGTTCAATCAATTCGGTGCGGAACTTTTCGGCGACGA
>CAYLTM010000043.1:7649-8539 GCA_964386495.1 uncultured Leptospirales bacterium | reverse complement strand
TGATTTCGAAATAATTTCAATGATGAATAAAATCACATGCGATCTCGGTATAAAAGAATACAAGCTGCTCATCAATTCAATAGGTTGCGAGAAGTGCCGACCGGATTATATCAAAGATCTGAAAAATTATTATAATGATTTCAAAAGTGATATTTGCGAAAGCTGTAACAAACGTCTTGATACAAACCCACTACGCATATTAGATTGCAAAGTTGAAAAATGCCGCGAACTCAAACACAAATCTCCAAAAATAACCAACTATCTATGTGATGATTGCTCCAGTCACCATACAGAATTAAAAAAACTTTTACTAAAAAACAATATACTTTATACTGAAGATCCTTTCCTTGTTCGTGGACTTGATTATTATTGTAAAACAACATTTGAATTTGTTACCGACAATCTGGGTTCACAAAACGCATTTGCCGCGGGAGGAAGATATAACAATCTTGTAGAAATGTTTGCCGGTAAAAAAATTCCGGCTGTTGGTTTCGCCGCCGGTATTGAGCGGTTATCTTTACTACTTAACGAAACGGAAATCCCGAAAACCGGTCTAGATTGTTTTATTGTATACGGAAACAATATTGAATCAAAAGAAATAGCTCTTGACACTGTATCATTGCTGCGAAATAACGGAATATCGGCAGATATTGATCCCGTTTCAAAGGGGCTGAAATCTCAGCTGAAAAAAGCTGAACGTGAAAACGCGGCTCACGCAATAATTATAGGTGATGATGAAACCGCGGGAAAGTATTTTTCAGTAAAAAATCTTTTAACGAGAGAACAGACATCTGTACCGTTAAATGAAATAGTCAACTACCTAAAAAGTAAAAAAATATAGGACAACAATGCCAATAACAGTCAAACAAATAATAGATGAGTTTAATTTC
>CAYLTM010000043.1:0-7466 GCA_964386495.1 uncultured Leptospirales bacterium | reverse complement strand
CTGTATGAAGTGCTTCTGGAAATCAGCAATGTTCAAAAGTATTTCGCTAAGGGCTCAGCGGAAAGATTCGCTGACAGAAAAGAACTCGCGGAATCCAGAAATATTAAAATGCCGTTTACAACTACAAGAACCAGCAATATTAATTACATTCTTGATTTTTTAAAGCAGAAATATCCTGAATATATTCAGACTATCTATAGCTTCAATTTTGATTTTAATGACAAAGCGAAAAAACTTGCTGTTGAAGAAAGTGAGGAATTCACGGTTTCTCTGTCGCATACAGAAATTGAGAAGTATCAAGCGATCAGGGATCAGGAATCCACAGCCAGCCTATTAGCTCTTGTTAACAAATTCAGGCTCTTCAATATTTCCAAAATGACCAAGTCGATAAAAAACAGAAAACATTTTGAAAAACTTATGAAGAACTGTCTAAACAAACAGCTTTTTGTTTACAAAACCTATTCATTCAACAAAGGAGTTATCATTGATACCGGAGATCTTTGCTTTCACTCCAGTAATTACAACAATGTTAAAAAAGCACTGGATATCACAAAGATAAAAATAATTATAGGAGTACACCGCGATATAATTTTGAAGGGGCTTAAAAATTTCGGTATACATTCAACAGATTTTAACGACATTGACGATCCTAAACTTGATTATATTCTGCATCTAATTACAGATAATCTGAAAAACGAAGTCGGGGCGCAGGATCTTTCTGATGTATTAAATTTTCAGTCACTAAGAGACTGTGTAAAAAAAGCCGACACAAATCTTGATCCCTCGAAAATCCATAGCAATGAAATCATAAAGATAATCAAGGAAAATTCACCTTGCGCGTATTTCGACATAACTACTCATAATCTGAATATTAGTACAAACGTGATTGAAAAGTGGATAGATCCTGCTATACTAAAAAAAGAAGGAATCATACTGGCAGAAAATAACCGTAATGATAAATACTTTGTTTACGCTCCAAAAATACTTTCGCAGTTTGAAGAAACTTTCAACTTTATTCGGAATGATCCCGAACAATTTGCAGCGTTATCCGTTAACCAGAAGGAACTCATCGACACCAAAATTACTGTATTATATTCAGCGGGTCGAAAAGCGTTATCTAATCCGGATTCGTTGTCGATATTAAAAACGGATAGAGAAACGGTCGCCGCACTGAATGGTCTTCTTGATGAATTCGACGCGTATCATAAAGAAAAATCCTTCCGTCACGAAGTATCGTCAAAAGATGTGAGCCGGCCGAAAAAATCAGTAATCAAAGCTATATTGTCAGGAATATTTTCAGTGTTTGGACTGTTCAAAAGCAGGGGTGATGATGATATCGATGATGAACAGCCTGAAATCTCCGGCGTTTCCGCTGTAAAAAAACCATTATCGAGGGAATCAAAAGACGTTTACCTGAAAATGAAATCACGCAAAGATCCCATACTTGCACTATCGGAATTTATGGAAGTTACAAAAGAAAATGACACAGCATTGGACAAAATCATCAATGATCTTAGGAATCACAATCTGAAAGTTGTAATACCGATATATAACGCACGACAGGCTCTTTATCCAAAAAGAAGCTCGAAACTGCTTCTTCCGGATATAGAATACCTTGTGGTACCATACAGTGTAATAAACAGCTCGGAAGCGATTACAGCATATATCGATTCTCTGCTCGGCTACAAACTCAAAGAAGACGTAATACCGGGCAACACCTTAATGCTTATTGAAAAGTATCTGAAAAATATGTTTTACCACAGCAGAAAAAAAGCGATGCGCAAAAATTAGCTGTTTGAACAGCCGCATGAACCTGTACAGCATGACGGTTTTGATTCCGTTGTTGTTGTTTCGCAGGGTTTATCTTTTTTTATAGACGAAGAATCTTTTTTATAATCGTTAACATAGAATCCGGAACCTTTAAATATTATTCCAGCACCAAGTCCGATAACCCTTTTTATTTCACCACCGCATTTTTCACAAACTGTCAAAGGATCGGATGTAATCGATTGAAACACATCAAATTTATCACCGCATGTCCGACATGCATATTCGTAAGTTGGCATAGAACCCCCTATTACCTTTCACTACGACAAGACTGGAAATTCGAGCTTTTTTTGTCAAGCAGAAACCGGTACAACGGATTATTCAGAAGACTTCAGATATTTTTTAAATACATCATAATTTTCAAGATCAGGGTTTTCCCAAATATCATCAAAGTAGGATTTATCACCTTTAACTTTATAATAAGAGTCCAGATGCATTAGATTCCATTGATCTAAATTTTCCGGAGGAGAATACAAACCGAGTTTTGCAGAAATTTCCTCAAAAGAATATTTCTTTTGTTTGATTTTTTCACTATCATCAATATTAAGTCTAATGAGTGTTAGAACCGCATATCTTTTTGATTCCTTAAGACGCTTCATTGAACGGGTATATTTGTGAAGCCTCATAGAAAACAAAGACAGCTTGTAGTGATCCGCCATATTTTTCTCTATAAGAGCGGTTTTCGCATTCCGGTAGCCAAGACGTAAATACTCCTTTGCTAAAAAGTCATCTTCGTTAATTACCTGTGCAGCTAACCCGTTAAAAACCATCATAACCTGTTCATAATCATCATCAATTTTTTTTCTATAAAGACCGATTAGAGTTTTCTGAGTTGTCCGTATTTCTCGATACGCCTCGGTAAACATATATCGCAGATAAAAAAATTGAGCAACAATATCCCTTTTAACAGCATCCGCGAAAATATTCTTTTCTTCATCAGTGCCGAAATTTGTAATCGTGGAATTTATATAATATATATAATATCTGTCATCCTTCAGACCCTTTTCCGCTTTTTTCTGTTCTCCGGCTTTTATGCTGCCGCTTGCCTTTTGACCATATATAGAATAATTTGAAGTGAAAATTATCAATACTGAAAATATTATTACCGCAAACAGGTTTTTATTTAGGCGCTCTTTTTTCATACCTTTCAACTTCCTTTTTTAATAGAACAGCCATTTCCTTAATATCCTTCGCGCTTTTAATTCGAAAAACTTCCCTGACAAGTTCCTTCAATTTCTGTTCATTACGCACATCATTTATTATAGCGGGTTTCAATGAAAATATTTCATCAGATTTAGGATACAAGTCCCTTATGACCTTTTCAATACCGCCGTCAGGCTGCAGAAGAGGAAATCCGGTTCTTAAATAAATATTCCGAATAATAAGCAGGATTTGTTTTAGAACTGTTCTTTCCTTGTCGGCCTGCATATCATCATGCATCTTTAGAAAAGCGTTAATAATCTGTTCATTTTTCTGTTTTACTTTCTCTACAACCTCTAATTGAATATCCGACGGTAGCTTGGAAAAGTCCGGCTGATGCTTTGAATAAAATGCTTTCAGATATTTTGGAGAAAAATATACCAAAGCGGCAAAAGACTCATGAACCATTTCAGTATAAATCGCTTTCTGCAATTCCGGAATTTTCACTTCACGAAGACAATTAACATCATTCATGAAAGAAGGAAGCGGCAGATTGTTCACAAAGAGTGAAACATTTTTATCATCACATTCATCAAAAAAAAATATTTCAGCCATCATCTTGTGGAAAATTTCAAGCGGTTTAGCATAATAATCAGGATTGAGTGCCAATTCCGCATCAAAATCTATTAAATTATTAATAACCTGAATCTTTGCCATAACTACTCCCCCGTTTGCCGCGAATTTAACGTATTCCTAAGCCGTAATAAAATCCCTTGAAAAAACATCTGAATTCAGTGAATCATACTTCTGACGAATAAAATACTGATAACCTAAACCAGCTGTCATTGCCGCGTTATCGGTTGACAAGATCGGAGAAGGCAAAAGGATTGTTTCATTATCATTTTTTTCATTAAAGAGAAGTTCACGAAGTCTGCTGTTCGACGCAACTCCCCCGGCAACAACAATTGTGTTTATAGATAGCTCTCTCGCAGATGCAAAAACATTTCGAATAAGAATTTCCAGAGCGCTTTCCTGAAAACCATAGACAACATCGGCAACCGACGCGTCGGGATTATTTTTTATGTAATTTATTACTGCGGTTTTCAATCCTGAGTATGAAAAATTATACGATGTGTTTTTTCGCAGAAGTTTCGGGAAAATTACATTTTTATTAACAGCACTATTAGCGAGCTTATCAATAACCGGTCCACCCGGATATCCCAGTTTCAAAAACTTAGAAATTTTGTCGTAGGCTTCCCCAACGGCATCATCGGTAGTCCTTCCGAGAATTTGAATATTGCCGAAATCACGAACAAGGTATAATGCCGTATTGCCGCCTGACACAAGCAGCCCGATGAATGGAAAAGAGATATCAGCACCTTCAAGAAATGGTGCGTACAAATGCGCTTCAAGATGACTAACGGTAATAAATGGTATTTTTTTCACATAAGATATCGTTTTCGCGGTCTGTACGGAAATCATCAATGAACCGATAAGACCCGGTCTATTAGCTACAGACACATATGATATATCATCGAAATCAGCGCCCGCCTCATGAAGAGCGTCGGCGATTAAAAGATTGATTTTCTCTAAATGCGCCCGAGACGCGACTTCCGGAACAACTCCGGAAAATGGTCTATGGATGTCCAGTTGAGAATATATCTGATTCGAGAGAATAGATTTTCCGTTAACCACAATTGAAGCGGCGGTTTCATCACAGGAACTTTCTAATCCTAAACCCATAATCATATTATTCATCATTTCAGTTTATTAATCGCTTCCTTCAACTGAATATCATCCTCCAGATCATACAGAGGTCTTACCTTATTTTTAGAAATCTGCTGTTTAAAATAATAAGCCGCCACAGTTTTAGATACAGGAAGGTTTTTAGAATTTAAAAAACCCATAAGATCCATTACACTTTTTTCATTATATTCTTTGTTAGTTAATGAAAATTCGTTTATAAGTTTATCATTAAATATTCGACCCAGATTTTTCCTGTCAGCTTCAGGAATAATATTACCTACAACCACGTAATCGGGTGTTATTCCGGTTTTATGGATCATTGCACCGGACGGTGTGTAATATTTTCTGATAGTCAACGCGAAGCCGAGCTTTTTAGGTTCAATATCAATAATACGCTGTACAAGTGCTTTACCGAAAGTTTTTTCTCCGAGCAGTTTAGCACGGTCATTATCCTTTAACGCACCTGCCAGAATTTCAGAAGCTGACGCACTGCCGCCGTTAACGAGCATGATGATTTTACCATTATAAAATTCATCTGTTTTAGATTTATATTCTTCAACCACACCGCTGCCTTCTTTTCCCCTCGTGGAGACAATTACTTTATCTTTTGGTAGAAAATAATCAGCAATACGGATTGAAGTATCAAGGTTGCCGCCGGGATTGTCGCGTAAATCCAGAATCAGTTTATTAATATGTTTGGCGTTTAACGAGGCGAGAGCCTTTTCAACTTCAACATAAGTATCTTCATAAAAATTTGTAATTTTCAGATAACCGCATACAGTACCTTCTTCAATTATACCGGTTTTCACACTATGCACTTTTATCTGGCTGCGTGCAATTTCCAATTCGATCGGTTCAGGAAAACCGTCACGCATAATATATATCTTAGTTTTTGTTGAAGGTTTGCCGCGGATATTTTTTATTACTTCATTAATATTTTTTCCCCGGACAACCGCTTCATCCACACGAATGATTTTATCACCCGGCATGACTCCGGCTTTCTCAGCGGGGCTGTCTTCAATCGGCGCGATAACGATGATTTCGTCATCAACGACAGTAATCTCCACACCTATTCCGACGATTTCTCCGGTAACCTGCTCATGAAACTCCGAATAATCCTCTTCATCGAGAAATCTCGAATATGGATCGGACAGCGAACTAAGCATCCCGCGAATCGCTCCGTAAAACAGCGTTTTAGGTTCAGCCTGCTCCACATATTCTTCATTAATAGTTTTGTAGACACCATGAAAATAATCAAGATACTTGAATGACTGCTCCCCCGCGGAAAATATGTATGACGAGTTTAGACCGATGAAAAAACCGGCAAGAAACAATATAAGCATTAGGTGATAAGAGCGTTCTTTAATTTTATTTTTCATGTTCTACCTGAATAGTGTTATTTTTCGTGATAAATGGCGTTATATTTGTCGGGATGATTACTCTGCATAAATTTCGTCAACGCATCAAAATCTATATTGTACGTATCCGATATATTTTTCAAAAGCTTCACTCGCTGTTCAATTGACTGTTTTCCGTCAAATGATTCCTCAAACTCGCTCGCTACATAGGAACTCCACAATATTTTAAATTCATTCTCCGTGATTTTTTTTTCGGAATAGCATCCGGAAAATGAAATCAAAATCATTAACGTAGCAAAGTATAATATTTTCTTCATATTATTAATCACCCTGATATTATTATCGGTATAAATACATTTTTCATGCTTTATTAACACATTCTTTCTGACAGCTATTATTAATCAACATATTTTTGGCGAGGTCTAATTCCGGTCCAGGTTTTGATTATTAATTTAAAGGTGTCAGAGGTAAATTATGTCGCATATGTGATTTTTTAAGGTGTCAGAGAAGTATTGTTCACGACTCTGATTATTGATTGACAAGAAAACTCATAACGAATATGTAAAATTCACTTTTAATGATAATCATTTCAATCCGTATTAAGGAGCTTACCAATGAAAATTAAAAATGTAATTTTGATTATATCTTTGTTGGTATTATCTATACCTGTGTATTCTGAAGATAAAACTCTTGAGAATGTTGCTATATATAAAGGAGAGTATGAAGGTCCAGTCGTTAATGGAAAACCACATGGCAAGGGTGTAATTAAATCATTAAATGGTAACCGCTATGAAGGAGATTTTGTCGACGGACAAGCAACAGGAAAAGGCAAGTTGTTTTATAAAGACGGTGATTACTATGAGGGTGACTTTAAAGACTATTTAGCTCATGGAAAAGGAAAATATTACTTTAACGATGGTGCATTGTATAATGGGGATTGGAAAAAGGACAATATAGAAATAATAATGATTTAATCAAACCGCAGAAATAATTTCTTTGATTCAATATAATTTGGTCATTTCGCAAAAGACGGAGTAGACTGCATTTCAGTTGGTGACTGGAACACAATGTTATCGACGTATGATTTATACATGAACTCGTACGAGAATCAGGTAGTCTCCTATGCAGAATGGCTATGTATCATAGTTGGGTTCGGAGGTGGTTAGTTTCTTTGTGTTTTTCCTGGTTTTATCCAATAAATACTCCAAATCACCCCCGTTTCAACATCATCCCTACGAATATCCCAGTCTGAGTTTGCGTAGATAAGCAAAATCTCTTTGACTTCGGACAGGATTGTGGCTAGGAAAAGGTCGATGGCTTTCGATAGAAGCAAAGACACAGACTCCTTGAAAAACTTCCGCATATCAGTAAAAAACTCATAATCGACATCCTCGA
>CAYLTM010000042.1:7977-24136 GCA_964386495.1 uncultured Leptospirales bacterium | reverse complement strand
TTTTGCTCTATGATGTCATTTCTATTTTTGTTGCATTTCATTATTGAATTTAGGGGATTACTATTTATATACCCGAAAATTAATCTTGACTAATAACTGCCTCATTTAGTGAATTGTAAAAAGGATTAATTGCATGGAAAATAACACTGTACATTCTGCCCTGGAAGATTTCCGAAACGGCAAAATGATTATCATGGTCGATAATGAAGATCGTGAAAATGAAGGAGATATTGTTGTCGCCGCTGATTATTGCACACCTGAAATAATCAACTTCATGATCAAATACGCTCGGGGACTTGTCTGCATACCCATGGAAAATTCTATACTTGATAAAATTGGGCTTCGATTAATGTGCCCTGAAAATTCCGATAAATTCACAACAGCCTTTACAATCTCTGTCGATGTAAAAGAAAAAACCACGACTGGAATTTCCGCGTACGACCGCAATGAAACTGTAAAAGCACTGATTAATCCCAATGCCGATATTAACGACTTTTCACAGCCTGGTCATATTTTCCCGCTCGCTGCGAAAAATGGCGGTGTGCTTGTTAGAGCCGGTCATTCCGAGGGAAGCGTCGATCTGGCAAAAATCGCTGGACTAACACCCGCGGCTGTTATATGCGAGATAATCAACGACGATGGCACCATGGCACGCAGAGATGATATTCAACAATTCGCGAAAACTCATAATCTGAAAATTGTTACAATCGCTGATATTATTAAATTTCGCCAGCACAAAGAACGTCTTGTTAGACGCAGCGCGGTTGCCGACATGCCGACAGAATACGGTAATTTCAAAATTTACACATATGAATCTGATGTTGACTCCGCTGTTCATCTAGCTCTTGTGAAGGGTAAAGTTGACGGTCTCAGCAATGTGCTTGTTAGGGTTCACAGCGAGTGTCTAACCGGTGATGTTTTTGCTTCCAGAAGATGCGATTGCGGACCACAGCTTCATAAGGCTATGTCGATGATTGAAAATGAAGGCGCCGGTATTATATTATACATGCGTCAGGAAGGTCGCGGCATAGGATTGGCAAACAAAATCAGGGCGTATAATCTTCAGGAAAACGGTATGGATACAGTCGAGGCAAATATTTCACTCGGCTTTGAAGCGGATTTACGAGACTATGGTATAGGCGCACAGATTCTTGTTGATCTCGGTGTTGAGACTATCAGACTGATGACTAATAATCCAAAAAAGATTATTGGTCTGGAAGGCTATGGTCTGAAAATTGTGGAAAGAGTTTCTATACAAATTGACCCTACAAAAGAAAATCTGTTTTATCTTCAGACCAAAAAGAATAAAATGGATCATATTCTTGATATTAAAAATTCCGAGTAACAGTATATGGAACAGATAATTGACGTAAATCCTCAAAAACAGCAGCCTGCCAGCATTCTGGTAATTGATGACGATGAGATGGTTAGATTCACTCTTCGTACCAAACTTGTACGTTTTGGATATATCGTTACCGCCGTTGAAAAAGCTGAAGACGCGTTATATATCATAAAAAATGGAAATCAGCATGTAGATTTTATTATTACCGATATCAAACTCCGCAAAATGGACGGCGTTGAACTTTTAAGATATGTCAGTTCCCTTGAAACGCCGATTCCTGTTCTTTTGACAGGTCAAGGCAATGTTGAAGATGCCATAAAGGCTTTGCGTTACGGCGCCTGCGATTTCCTCAGAAAGCCTCTTGATATTAACGAGGTAGCTTCCGTCATACGTTCAGTTTTGAAAATCAAACAGCAGGAAAGTCTTGCGGTAAATTTCGGTAAATTCGCGGTCTATGAAAAAAGAAATTTTCTCTTGCCTTCAGATATCAATGTTATAAATATTATCACAATTGAATTGACTAAGCACCTGGTAGGTATCGGAATATGTAATCAATCCGCTGCCGACAATGTTTCTCTTGCGTTACGGGAAGCGTTGAACAACGCGATGTTTCACGGCAATCTTGATGTGAACTCCGATTTAAGAGAAACAATGGGTATGAAGGTTTACTTTGAAGAAATTGAAAAACGCCGTCAGGAAGATCAATATAAAAACCGACGTGTGAAAATTTCTTATGAATTGACGAAAGATTTTGTCGAATATATTATTGAAGATGAAGGTAAAGGCTTCGATTATCAGAATATTCCAGATCCCAGCGATATAGATAATTTTTTAAAAAAAAGCGGTCGCGGAATATTCATTATTAAGGGACATATGGACGAAGTTGAGTGGTATGGTAACGGCAATATTATAAGAATAAAAAAATATAAAACGGTAATGGAATAACTATGAATAATTTTAAATTACACGATGACGCTTTTTCGGTATTAAATACCGCCGCACTTCCAAAAAGTGAAACCATGTTGTCGATGAGCTCCTACACTGAATTAAAATCTGCCATTGACGATCGGAAAATTTCAGGACAAATGCTGATCACCGTTTGTGTAGCTTCTGTGATTTCTCTATACGCGAAGTCTTTTACAGAAAATGATATTACAAAGTTCAAACTTGCGATGAATCGTTTAATAGGGCGTTATAAGTTTGAAAGAAAACGATATTTCTTTTTAAACAAAGTTATTGAGCAATACCTTCAGGAAATGAACAGCACAGATCTTAACTACTTAAAAGATTATTGTATCAAACGTGTGTATAGTCTTATTAATGATATTACCGCTAAAGAAAACCGTATTATTGAACAATCCGACTGGATGATAAACGACAACGATGCTATCTTAACATTTTCCAATTTTGGATTATTGACATCCCCTGCAAATGGAATGTTCAATTCTATTTTAAGCAGAGCTGTAGAGGCGGGAAAAAAATTCACAGTCTATGTATGTGAAACAAGACCTTCGTTAAGCGGAAGCCGGTTGACAGTCTACGAACTTAACAAAAGAAATTTCGAAACAACTTTGATCCCAGATTCATACGCGATTAACCTTTTTTGCCAGAAAAAGATTAACAAGGTTTTCTGCGGAGCGGACACCTATTCCAATGATAAAAATATTATAGCAGATGCTGGTGCGTTGAATTTATCGTTTCTGGCAAAACAATTTCATGTACCTTTTTACGCGTTTTGCACAACTGAGTGTTTCGCGGAAAATTTTACATATAATGAAAATTCACCGCGATACAGTGATGATCTCACACAAATAGCTTTCTGGGGATTCGAGCAGATTGTTAATATCGGCGTGAAAATTATTAATCAGACAAATGAATTTGTTCCCGCGACCAATATCACAGGAATCATGACGGATAGCGGATTATTAAAGGTAGAATAATGTTTTCATTACCGGTAAAAAATTCCAACGAAGAATATGTAATCAACCCGTCAAAAATTATCGCGATGGGATTGAATTATAAGAGCCATATTTTTGAAACGGCAATGTCCGGCATTAGGGGATTCACATCAGAAATTCCTAACGAACCGGTAATCTTCCCTAAAACTCCTAATACGTTAATCCCGCATCAAGGTTGTATAGTGATACCAAAATTTATTTACAATTGCGGTTTTAAAAATGTACGGGTTGATTACGAGGCTGAACTCGCGTTCATAATTAATCAACGCTGCAAAAATGTGAAAAAAGAAAACGCCTATGACTACATATACGGCTTCATGTGCGCGAACGATGTCAGTCAGAGGAACATCCAGAATCATGACAAGTCCGGCTGGTTTCGCGGAAAATCCCTCGACACATTTTGTCCGGTTGGTCCGCACATAGTTAAAACCGCTGATATAGGTGATCCGCAAAATTTAAAAATAGAGTGCCGCTTAAACGGAACGACTGTACAAAGTACATCGACTAATCAAATGCTTTTTACAATTCCGGAAATTGTAGAATATATTACAATGAACTTCACGCTTGAGGCTGGCGACATTATTCTTACAGGTACACCTGAAGGTGTCGGGGCTATTAAACCGGGTGATAAAATCGAAGTAGAAATAGAAAACATTGGAATACTCGAAAGCGGCGTAGTTTCTGAATGATTATTTTTTAGAGATGGTTTCCTATTTTTAATACAAGATATTTTAACCGATAACTGGAAATGAAATTTTAAATATCGTTCCGTTACCAGGTTCGCTTTCTACAGAAATCGTTCCCTTGAGCTTTTGTAAAATAATATTGTAAACAATATTTAAACCTAATCCTGTACCACCCTCCCCTCGTTTGGTGGTGAAAAAAGGATCAAAAATTTTCGAAAGATTTTCAGAAGGTATGCCAATACCATTATCAGAAAAAAGCAGAATAATATCGGTATCACTTTTTTCAATATCAATAATTATAGTACCATCATCTCTGCTTGCGAATGCGTGGATAAGCGAATTCATTATCAAATTTGTAATTATTTGGCAAAACAATCCCGGGAAATTATTTATAACGAGATTATCATTACACTCAATAATAATTTTGTGATGCGTTTTTTTTATATTCGGATGCAGACTTATCAGAATCTCTTCAAGGTACTTTTTGATATTGAAATCACGTCTAAACTCGCTCGACTGATCTACCGCGACATCTTTGAAACTTGTAATAATTTCGGATGCCCGCCAGATATTCGCGAGAATAATATCGCAGGAATCTAAAGTGTTTATAATAAAATCATCAAGATCATTTTTACGTATTGTGTTAGCTGTATATAAACTTTTAAGTTTCTCAGTAATTTTTTTCAAATGTGAAGCCGCGGTAACACCAATACCAATAGGCGTATTAATTTCATGCGCGACACCCGCGACAAGTGATCCAAGTGATGCCATTTTTTCCGTTTGGATTAATTGCGTCTGTGCAATCTGAAGATTCTGAAGAGTGTGCCGAAGCTCATCATTCGCGGCTTTCAATTCTTTTGTTCTCTCATCGACCCGCTGTTCAAGTTCAACATTAAGACTCTTAACCTCTTCTTCCGCGATTTTTCGTTCAGCAATGTCAATGAGCGACGCGATACTTCTTTTAGTTCCAGGTATAAGAGAAACAAAAACAAGCTTATCGCGAAGTTCACCGTTTTTATTTTTAAACTTGAACTCGTAATTAGTTTTAGCGATTTCCGGATTAATCCTCCGAAGTTCATGCTGTTTTTTCATAAACTCAAGATCTTCATCCGAAACCATTTCGGTCCATTTCATTTTCCATTCAATTTCATCTCTGCGGTATCCAAGATCATTCGCGAAATTTTCATTAGCCAGACTTATGGTTTTATCCTCTTCAATAACAATAATCCCTGAACCGGTGTTTTCAAAAAGCGTACGGTATTTTATTTCACTTTCCCGAAGTTGGGTTTCCGCGAATTTTCTCTCGGTAATGTCTCTTACAAAAGCCCAAAATCCAGCGGGCTTATTATCCTCATCCTTAACGAGATATGTAGTCAACTCAACTGGGATTACTTTGCCGTCGTTTCTGATATATTCTTTTTCATAAACATCCGAATACCCTCTAACTAAAACCTGCTCCTCAATAATTTTATTTTCAATGATATGCCATTTTTCAGGAGTAAGTCTATCGTTTGAGAGTTTATAAAGATCATCAGAATCGTAACCTAGAATATTTTTAAAGGCTTCGTTAAATTTTATTATACAGCCATTCATATTAACCGCGGCTACACCATCACGTAGATTCTTATAAATTTCTTTATACTCTTTACTATATTTCATATTTCCTCGTATGAAAATTTAAGCTGGAAAATTTATATGAAACGACGTACCTTTACCTAATTCACTTTCAACAGAAATGCCGCCTTTCAGTTTCTGTGAAATTATATTAAATACGATGTTCAGCCCTAAACCGGTGCCGCCTTGTCCGCGTTTAGTAGTAAAAAATGGATCAAAAATTTTACCGACATTTTCAGAAGGAATTCCATTACCGTTATCACTATAATCCATGTTTATTATACCGTCTATTAAAGCCACCCTGATAATAATTTCACCAATCGCTTCACCTGGAAAAGCGTGTATTAAAGAATTAATTATCAAATTTGTAATAATTTGTGAAAACGCTCCCGGATAATTGTTTATAGAAATCTTTTCATCACATTCAACAATAATTTTATGCGGAGTTTTTTTGATTTTCGGATGTAGACTAATTAATATCTCATTGATATATTGCTTTATATTAAATTCTCTGCGCTGTTCACTGGACTGGTCAACAGCAACATGTTTAAAGCTGGTAATAATTTCGGAAGCCCGCCAAATATTCGCTAAAATAATATCGCACGAATCGAAAGTATTTTTAATAAAATCATCCAAGTCATTTTTACGGATAGAGTTGGCTTCATATTGTTCTTTAAGTTTTTCAGTAATCTTTTTTAAATGAGAAGTTGCCGTGACACCAATTCCAATAGGGGTGTTGATTTCATGTGCGACACCAGCAACAAGCGAGCCAAGAGCCGCCATTTTCTCTGTTTGAATAAGCTGTGTCTGCGCAATCTGCAGATGCTGGAGAGTGTGTCTTAATTCGACGTTTGCTGAAATTAGTTCGGAGGTTCTCTCTTCCACCCTATGTTCCAGTTCTACATTCATTTTTTTTATCTGGTCTTCTGCCGCTTTTCTTATCGAGACATTTCGCGCCATTCCTCGAATACCGGCTTTATAACCGCTTTCGTCGAAAAAATTCTGGAAATGAATCGATAGCCAGATTTCATCACCGTTTTTACAGAGAATAGGAATCTCAAATTCTTCAACGGGTTGATTACTATTTGCAAGTTCATAAAGTCTATCTTTAAATTCCTGCCTCGTTCTAATTTGAGTAAAAACATTTTTTCCAATCAGTTCATCCTGATCATATCCAATTAATGTTTTACATGAAGGAGAAACCATAATGAGGTTACCGGAATTATCGGTCTGAAAGAACAGATCCTGAAGTTCATCAAACAACGTTCTGTATTTTTTTTCCGACTCCTTCAAATTCTGTGTAAGAACAATACCGGAAACAACATCAACAATTCTTACGGAAATATCCTGAAACAACTTTTGTTTTTCGAAGCTCCATTCAATAATATTATTCTGATTATGTATGCCGATAATAATCTCAAAGCTTGAAGTAGATTTTATCGAAATAAACATTTGAGAAATATTCTCAGTTTGTTTAATAAGTTTTAATTGAACGGCGAGCTTATCGTCATAAACAACCGGCAGATTAGTATTAGAACAATTTATCAGAATCTCTCTAACTATGTCATCGATAGGGTAGTCTGTTTTGTAAAATATGTCGAATTTACCTTCATCAGTACCGTAATAATAAATTTTAGCGTTGGTTTTATTTTCATCGGTAGGAATAATCATCCAACAACCATCCGACTTGAAAATCTGTTTAACAACTTTGAAAACATTTTTGACAAAATCATCTAGACTGGAAAATTTTGAGATAATTTTTGAAATTTTGTCCATACCTTCAAGATAGTACAGATTAGCCTTTTCAATTTCTTCAAATTTCTTTTTATCAGAAATATCGAATACTACAGCATCTATATAAAGTTTACCATCAGTATTATAATAACCTTGCCCTTTTTCTATTACCCATTTTAGTCTGCCATCTTTTGTAACAAGACGATATTCCCTAGAATAATTTGATTGTTTATCAACGGCTTCATTGACATTTTTTATCAAAAAGTATCGGTCTTCAGGAATAATCAAATCGGAATATACCGCCTTTCTGGTAATAAAATCATCCAGAGTGTACCCTGTTAATGAAAATATTTCATCATTAGCGTACTCGATATGCATGTTGTCATTGAAGGAACCTCGAATAACAGCTCCCGGAATATTTGAAACTAGACTCCGAAATCTATTTTCACTGGCTATGAGATTTTTTTGCACCAGACTAAGTTCATCTAAATTTTTCTCAAGCAGTTTGTTGGTACTATCTACCTGATAGAAGGATGAACTGATTTTCTCCGCCATGATGTTGAACGCGTTAGCAATATAATTAAACTCGTCATTTGAGCGAATTTTAATTCTATAATTAAAATCACCATCTGTAAATTTTTGCACGCCATTGGATATTTTATTAATTGGCGATATTATATTCAATTTTATGATTTTCGAAATGTATAGAGATAATAACAGTGCGATAATCGAGATGATAAAGAAAATCAACCTGATGATTTTTAAATTGGATGACGTGTTGGAAATTAATTCATCAATACTCTTTTTCTGAATTTCGAGAAGTTTGCGAATTTCATCCTCTGTCATATTTATAAATGAATCATAATTTAAAAATTGTTTCGCTTCTTTTTGACCTCTTGTATCAAATATTTTCATAGCAATAGATAACTGATGTTCGTAGTTATCTACCATTAATTGTATTGTTAGTAAACGCTGACGGCAAGGAATATCCTCTAGTGTATTATAAAGATAATTAATATCTTTATAAATATCATCTTTAACCACAGATAGTTCGGTAACATTAGATTGATCTGGAGTGAGAAAATGATTAAGCAGTATGATATTTTGTTTGTTGATATTGTTATACAAATTTCTGGCAACAGAAAACTGCTCAAAAGTCTGCATGAATTTTGTTCGGTAATTTTTTTCCAGCTGTGATATTATTATAAAAAGCACAGCGAATAACGCTGCAAAAATTACAGTGTCAATTACCAGGAAAGCGAGAATTTTTTTCCTAATCGTCCAAACCAAGCTGATACCTTTGACGTTTTGTTATGACTTTTATTACGACATTTCTTTTTTTCTGTCAAGCAAAAACCGTCTATACCGTAGATTAATATGGTATAGTTCCAAGGATGATCTTTGATTGTTTTCACGAATATTCCTTCATTCCAGGTTTAATAAACCTTGCGGTATTTATCGCATAATTCCGAAAAAGTTCCATTGTCGATAGAACTTCTTATTTCTGAAAGGAAGCTGTGCATGAAGAAAAGATTGTGGTGAGTATTATAAATTAATGCCGCGATTTCATTCATCTTGAAAATATGCCGCAGATAAGCCTTAGTGTAATTCCGGCAGACAAAACATTGGCAGTCCGAATCGAGTGGTGTAAAATCTTTTTCATATTGATTATTTTTAATGTTGATTTTCCCCTTAGTCGTATACAATGTTCCATTTCGCGCGATTCTTGTCGGCATCACACAGTCGAACATATCGATGCCGCTGGCGATTCCGTCTAAAATTTCGAGAGGGGAACCGACACCCATCATATAGCGGGGTTTATTCTCCGGAAGAATTTTCGTTGTAAGAGCAGTAATTTCCCGGTAAAGATCTTTTGGTTCACCAACCGATAATCCCCCTATCGCAAATCCTGAAAAATCGTATTGTATAAGTTCTTCCGCACACTTAATCCGCAAATCCGGAAATACACCGCCCTGAACAATCGCAAAAATTGATTGATCGTCTGTAAAATTCTGTTTGTAGTAATCTATCGACTGCTTTGCCCACTGAATTGTCCGGTTAACAGCGTCGGACGCGATGGATTTTTCGACTGGATAAGCACAGCATTGATCAAGAATCATCATAATATCAGAACCGATGACCTTCTGAATATCCAAAACCTTTTCCGGCGTAAAAAAGTGTTTAGAACCATCTATATGCGAAGAAAACTCTATGCCATGTGCGAAAATTTTACAAAGGTTAGAAAGAGAAAATACCTGAAACCCGCCGGAATCAGTTAAAATAGGGAGCTTGCAGTTCATAAATTTGTGAAGACCGCCCGCTTCAGATAACACATCGAGTCCGGGACGCAGGTACAAATGGTATGTATTCGACAGAACAATTTCAAAACCGATGTCTTCAATAAATTGAAACGGTAACGCTCGAATCGCGGCTCTTGTCGCGACCGGCATAAAAACGGGTGTCTGGACAGTACCATGTTTTAGTTTTAAGATTCCTCTTCTGGCGGATGTGCGTGAGTCTTTTTTAATTAGTTCGTAAATCATTTATCAGCCTTATATTTGAATATATTATTAATATCATCATTTTCATTAGTTAAGGAATCAACATTGCCAATAATTGCGTGAATGGCATATAACTCATTTCCGTCATCATCTTCACCGGCTTCGATAATTTCCATCAAAGTTTTTTTCAAAGGAAAAATATTTTCGAGTACGCTGTAATTTCCGGCAAACGTTTGCGGATATACCAATCCAACACCGGGGATATTGTCTGAACCTGCCAGATAACTTTGGTTGAGATTATTAAACTGCATAAAATATAAATTAGTTACAGCAGAAAATCCGTCGGACTCTTTTTCTTCGACATTCCAATTGCCGGTGTAGACCATTTTCAGCCATGAGTTTCCGTTGTAACCCGTGTAGCCTCTCTTGTCGCCAGAGATATCGTTATATCTGTATTCCATGTATTTTCCAAATTCGATAGTTTTCACGGAAGTGTTGGTTGTAAAATATTTTTCCTCGAACTTGCTGTTGAATTTATATTCAACAGTATATGTAAAAGTATTTTTTTTGCCGAATTTTAAAACAGCGGCATAATCAGCACAATAATAGAAAGTTTTGGTGATTACGGCTCCGGAAATTTCGTTAACAGCTATTGAAAAATTTTTATCAGGATATTCCGCTTTTTGGAAAGTAAACTTTTTCCCTTCAAGATCAATATTCTGAGCGCCCGAGGGAGCATCTTCAATTTTCGGATCGGAGCAATTATTCTGCAAAAAAGTGACCATTAATATTATTGGTAAAATTTTGATTATAGTTTTCATGAATTTTCCTCCCAATAGATTTTTATGATCATTTCATAATCATGCTGATTATTCTTTCTGATGAGTGTCCATCGCAGGACTTCATGAATTTTTCTTTGAAATGACTCATCATAGCGGCATCATATTGATTCTTTTCAAGTATTTGAACAAGTTCCGCGGAAGTTTCCGCAAGAGGTCCCGGTATGAAAGTTTTGTAATCGTAATAAAAACCTCTGCCGTTTGTGTACTCTTTATGATCGGGTGAAAAAAATACCGCGGGTTTGCCGAACAGCGAATACTCGAAAATTACTGAAGAATAATCTGTAACAAGAATATCGCAGCCTCCGAGTATCTGGTTGATGTCGGTGGCAGAGCCGCATGAAAATATTGTGTTTTTAAGATCTTCAGGTATAGAAAATTCCTTAACCCACGGGTGCATTTTCAAAATGATCACGAAACGGGTTCCAAGTTTGCGTGCGGTCGAATAAACATCTTCAATATATGGATAGCGGGCATCCTTCGCGCGTAATCCCCTGAAAGTCGGGCAGAAAAGTATAATGGTTCTTCCATTGATTTCCGGAAATAATGATCTGATTTTTTCAGCAGAGCTTTTCAAATAGTCCTTTTGAAAAAACATATCAGTTCTAGGAACACCCAGCGGTAAAACTTTCGCGATATCTATGTTAAACGCTTCAGCGTAATGAGGCACGACATCGGGACTGCTGACCGGCACATGCGTAATGTTTCTGTAATACGGCAGCAGCATTGCTCTATATTTGCTTGTATGCCAGCCTTCTCTTTTGAGGGTTGAATACCCCCATAGTTTAAAAGCGCCGCAAGCGTGCCACAACTGTATTACAGATGTTTCTTTTCTAAGGCGTACAGCACTTACAGGTAGCGCGATATCGATAAGATATACATAACCGGCGTTGGACATTTCTTTGATGAAATTAATAAAAGTTTTGTACTGCACAATCAGAGATTCTTTTCTTATGTCGGATACTAGAACGACGCACTTTGTCTGCGGCCGCGTTTCTTTTAATTTAGCTATGATGTGCGTCATGTTGGGATGAACAGTTTTGTGCTGACTCGCGTAAAAAACAACTTTGTTATTATCGACAGGTTTCCTAGAACATACGAAATATAATAACGGCAAAAATATTTGATACATAAACATATTAGTAAAAAAAGAAATTTTATCAATCAGCATAAGACCTCTCCCGTCAGACTTTTAAACCAATAGCTTCTTTAACAATCCGGACATCATTTTTATTGATTATAAACGCCGCGACGCATACCCAATATATTGATGATATGATTCCAAAAGAATACACGAAGAACATCTGCCGTAAAAATGAATAGAACACCACAGCACAAAGACCCGTGATGATTATTAATTGCAGAAGTAATTTTATTGTATGGCTGTAAATTATGTATTTATTTTTTATCAGATATCTATCATATAAATACATTAATAACGCGTAAGTGATGAACGTCGCGATTGCGGCACCGATGGTTTTGAAGAAATATATCAGCAAAAGGTTTGATATTAAGCTAACTATTAAGACAAAGCCCTGAGTTTTTGTACGGTATTTCTGCTTGTCCAGAGCCGTTATCATCGTTCCGGAAAAAGTGAACATTGCGGGAATCGACAATGCAATATATCTAAGCACGATAATTGTCGCGTTGTATTTATCTCCATAAATATATAGAACTATCCACTTGGCAAAAATGAAAAGCACCGCCGCGATGTAAAACGATATAATCGATAATAACCGTGTGTAAATATCGAAAGCGAATTGGAACTGTGTCTTATTTTCTTTGAATGACAATTTATATAAATAAGGTACTATAACTTTTGAAAAATTTGAAGGAAGAAAAAACAGCGATGTGAAAAAGTAATAAGCGTTGCTGAAATAACCGGAATACAGTGTGCCATGCATCAGTGATAAAATAATTATGTTCGCCCGCTGATAGGTGTTTGTAAAAATGGTAGATAATCCAAAGGAGACCGCTTCCGGTACAAATTTTTTAAACGAATCGTAATCAAACTTCAATTTAATTTTGCTTAACACTAATCCCGCGAGAAGAAGGACAAATAGTAAAACCGCCGCCAGTCGCAAATACGCTATGTGAAAATAAGTCCCGTTGTAATAAACAACAAGCCCGGTTGCGGATAAAAATACTATCGAAAATAAAGAATTGAGCAGCGACGCTTTGAAAAAACTTTCTCTGGCATAGTATACCGAATAAAAAGCGTTCATGTATTCGTTGCCGATTCTGACGATTCCGAAAATCAGCGTAAGGATAATGGTGTTGTGATTATAATTCGTAAAATAAAGCGACGCTGCCATTGTACCATAAATAACAAGTACCAGTGCGGATTTAATAATCAGCGCGTTGGTAATATGTTCGCGGTCAAGGTGTTTATCTTTGTTTAAGGCGCGAACGAGAGTCTGATTAATTCCGATATCCACAAATGTGGAGAAGAATGTCGCGTAACCTAAAGCGGTAGTGTATTCTCCGAATTTCTCAACGTCAAGATATCGCGCGACTATAATATTGACTAAGAAGAAAATAAACTTATCGATTACAGTCGCGCCGGTAACAAATATCGAATTTACGAAGATACGTTTTTTATGATTAACGCGGCTCATTTTTCGATACCGGGATTATTAATTTTCCGCATAACAATAATCGTGTATAAGGTTCTGACTGTAGAAATAAACAGCAGATTTATTCCGCCGAGAACGATGCAGATTTTCAACATAATTGGATCATAAACCGCGTAAAGGATCGGTCCGAAGAAAAATATCAGCGCTTCTGTTTCAGGACCGGCGGGGTTAGGACTGATATTATGTTTAAAAAGAAACGCGATTGATGATTTAATATTTTTTACTTTGAAAGTTTCGTTAAGAAGTTGTTTCCTTTTTGATTCCTTGAGTTCGCCTTGGGATTTTTTGTGCTTCAATGAATGTTTCAGCTCAGTTATTTCAAGTATTATAACTCGCGTGTAATATATTGAATATACGAAAATTATTCCGAAACCGTAAAATAACCATTCGACATCCCCTGACAGACGGTATTGTCCGTAAGCAAGCGCGATGAACAATCCATTATCCTTGACCCTATCCAGTAAATGATCCCAAAGCTCGCCGAAGTAAGTCCCGCTGTTTTTCAATCTGGCGATTGTTCCGTCAACGCAGTCGAACACATAACTCAGCTCAAAGAATATCCCGCCGATAATGAGATACAACGGTTCGCCAATCGCGAAGAGCACCAGCGAAACGACCGACAACAGAAAAGAAATAAACGTAATCTGATTAGGAGTCAGATCCGTTTTGTTGGCGATCCATAAAGATAAAGGTTTTACAAGCGGCAAAATAGCGATGAAAGCCCACATCGAATACGGTTTAGTCAATTTATTGACAACGTCATCTTTAGTAAATTGTTTTCTCATTTGGCTGCCGATGCTTTAAATTTTCTAATAAGTTTATATATCTGGAACATCCACATTAGCGGTCCTAAAAAACAGAAAACCAGCAGCATGATTTCGAATTTATTAAACAGCGCGGTAATAGCCACACCGAAAACAACAATCTCGACCAGCCCGATGAGATATTTTTTTCCGATAGCGGCGATGCTGTCGGTTTTTTTCAAATTCAGACTCACCTTAGTATCGGTGATGTAACCGGCGATTATAACATTTATGAAAGCGGCGAAACCGACAAAGATTATCCGGTAATCCTGGGTTTTCAGGTAGACATTCAGCGTCATCGCGAAAAAGACCGCACTTTCTTTAATACGGTCGAATACTGAGTCGAGCCACGCGCCGAGCGGACTTGTCATACTTTTGTAGCGGGCAAGTTCGCCGTCACTACAGTCAAGCACATACGCAAACTGTGTGATCACCACGCCGATAATCATCATAATAATATTGTTGTAGCCGATAATGAAAAACGGCACGCCCGCCAAAAAGATAATCAACGATGCTGTCGTAACCATGTTCGGCGTAACAAAGGTATTGCGTAAAAGATAAGTAACCCTGATGGATAGTCTTCGTGTGATAAGCGCGGTCAACGGACCATTACGGAATTTCGCGGATTCCTGTTTAAAATTTTCCCATTTAGTTTTTTGTTGTTCGTCTTTCATTGTGTTTCCTGTAATATCTTTGTGTAAAATTTACTGATCGTCTGCAATAATTTATTTATTGTTTAAATAATCAATCATTTTATTAATTTCTACTTGAACCATTTGTTTATCATGAAAATTTTATCGATAGCGTCTTCGGTCCATTCGCTGTTCGGATATTCGTTGATGATTTTCTTCATTTCGGTTTTCGCCTCGGTTAGACGGATTTTTAAATGATCTATGTCGTTGATGAAAGACTTGGAAGATTCAGTTCCGTAGTAATCATCAAAAGCGTTTTTCATAATCTCGAAAGCCTTTTTGTAGTAATTATACGCGGTTTGCTGGAAAAGCTCCGCGTCGTCGGAAGTCTGCGGCGTTGACGTATGCGCCTTCAGGTAGTTATAACCTTCGTTAATAATTATCATGCGCATTTTCGCGTCGCTGTTTTTATTAACATCTGGGTGATTCAATTTCGCAAGCGTCCGGTAAGCGGACGACAGTTCCTGCTCAGTGAACGCGCCGTCCAGACCGAAAAGTTTTATGTATTGCGTTAAGGTATCATTCTTCATTATATATGCAGGTTTCCGGTTTATCAGATAGGGGTGATGCCACAGCTATCATGTAATCATTGTATTTGTAATGGTAAATATGATATTGCGGAAAATTTGTCAAAGACAAAAAATCACCATTAATATTGATTTCTGAATTTTTAAGATCCTTCGCCACAGTCGAGCCCAGCATTTTAATAAAGGATTCCTTCGCCGTCCATATTCTGAAAAAGTTTTCCCGGCAATCATCAATATTTTTGCCGGTAATATACTTTTGCTCGTCTGGTGAAAAAAATCGCCTGGCAATATTTTCATAATCAATGTTTTTGCGCATATATTCAATATCGCAGCCCACATCACCAAGTGATGACAATGCTATTATCGCGAGTTTTCCCGAATGACTGCTGTTGAATTTTATATTGCCCGCGAACAGCTTATTTTTCATAAACGGTTTTCCGTTATCGTTGTATGACAAACTAATTTTAGAGAACGGACGTTTCGTGTACCGCTGAATCAAAATTTTCATGATCGCTCTGGTAACGATGTATTCCTGTTTTTTTTCAGCATTACCAAAACTTTCTGCTCTGGCTAATTCGTTCTTATCAAGATAACCTATTAAGTTATGTATTTTTTCTTTATATTTATCAATATCAAGCAGCCACAGTTGGTTTACTTTTTGTTTTGCGGCTCCCTTGTCTACTTTTTTTGCACATTCTTCATAGTTTTGCACAGATTTCTTATCCTTTCTTATAAATGGTGCCAGAGTAAGCTGCATAGTTACGCTGAATTTCGCGTAACTATGCGGATTTTCCACATATGTGGATTTTTCGGAATTCCGACATATT
>CAYLTM010000042.1:0-7967 GCA_964386495.1 uncultured Leptospirales bacterium | reverse complement strand
AAATCTAGGGAAGAACTAACCAAAAAAGGGTTGACATGGACTAATCTTTGGTTAATAAACACATATGTTGATAAGCTTTTACGCGGATGGCTAATATGATTTTCAAGATACTTAATTGCTTCACAATTATTTTTATGTGTTATTCAACATCTGTTTTTGCTGATGAAAAACAGTATGACCCGATAATTCTGGAAAACAAAACATGGTATGGTATATCCGGTTTTAGTGAAGATTACATTAAAGGCATGACTCTTGATGATAAAAACGCGATAGTAATCAACTCGTTTCCTATTAATATTCAAAAGGTTTTCAATTTGCCTGCCGATGGAAAAACCTATCACGTAAGTTTGTGCACAAAATTTGACTCAACGAATATCGTCGATAATTCTTCAAACATTATCTCGTTATATCTTCCGAGTATCGGCGAAAACTGGGAAATATTTTTAAATGGTAAACTCCTTCAGCGAGAAATCTTTACAGACGGCAGTAGAATAACAAAGCAGCGTTATTTAGTAAAATCGTCAATAATGTTTGATAAATCCCTTCTTATGGATAAAGAAAATTATCTACTAATTCATCTTATTGGAAGAACTTCGCCGATACCCTACAGCAGCAATATCGATTTTGGATTAATGAACGAATGGGGTTATCGTATAACAGGTTTGGATGACGCACTTTTCAGTTTCATGAGTATTATTTTATTTTATATTAATGGTATCACTTTTGTATTCGGTATTGTCTTTTTAATATTTTATCTGATGAACAAGGCAAACCTTTACAATCTCTATTATGCCGTCTTTACATTTCTTCTGTCAGCAAGATTCTTTTTCCGCACAAGAGCAGCGTATGGTCTTTTTAGTAATTCCGCTATTATTATTAAAGCTGAATATATTTCGACATTTTTACTTCTTCCGATATTTTTATTTTTTATCAGCAGTTATTTTTACAATAAAAAAAACACAAAGATATTTTACTCTATTTCTGTTTTTTGTTTTTTGTTTTCATTTCTCACATTAGTATTTCCTATTAATTGGGCATCATCATTTTTATTAATATGGCAAATATGTATGCTGCCCATGCTGATTTATATGATACATTACATTGTGAGTTTTATGCGAACTTCGAAGAGTGATGTGAAAAGTATTTCCTTTTATCTTATCATAGTATTTTTCGGCGGTGTCTGGGATTTTTTCGATTCGATGTTTTTCAAAACTGAAGTCGCTTTACTGGAAATTTGTTTTTTCGCGCTGCTTTCGCGGATCGCATTTTTATCCTTTCAGAGATATTCAAATATGCATAAAGAAACGGAAAAGCTCAATGAGACGCTTTCAAAACAAAAGGACGCATTTTATAAATTCGTGCCGATGAACTTTTTAAAACTTTTAGATAAAGACTCCGCGATTGATCTTAAACTTGGCGAAAGTAATCTGCTTAAAATGTCCGTATTGTTTTCGGATATAAGATCTTTTACGTCAATTTCTGAAAAATTGTCACCAGCCGAGAACTTTGCTTTCTTAAATGAATTCCTTTTACGTATGGAACCCGCGATCAGCAGCAACAAAGGGTTTGTAGACAAATACCTTGGTGACGGAATTCTCGCGCTTTTCTCTGATGACAATTCGGGCATCATAAGCTCATCCGACTACGCTATTCACAGCGCGATTGAAATGCACAAGGAACTCAAAGTTTACAACGATCTTAGAATTTCTAATTCACTCACGCCGATAAAAATTGGTATTGGTATTAATACCGGTGAGCTTATGCTCGGGACTGTCGGCAGCTCAACGCGCATAGACACGACTGTTATCGGAAATACAGTTAATCTTTCATCACGACTGGAGAATCTTACGTCCTTTTATAACTGCGGGATTATCGCGTCTGCAGCGAGTATCATGGGGCTCTCTGCACATAACAGTTTTCATTTCCGCGAAATAGACACTGTTCAGGTAAAGGGTAAAACCGAACCGATTGTGATTTATGAGATTTATGATTTTGAAGATGATGATAGCATCGCTAAAAAAGATGAAAACAAAGGCTTTATTGGAAGCGGCATAATAAATTACAAATTAAAGAATTTTAAAGAAGCATATAAGGATTTTAAGCAGGCGTATCGAATATTCCCGGAAGACAAGGTCGCTCGTGTTTATCTTATACGCTGTAAAAAATTTTTAGCATCGCCACCTCCTGACAATTGGGAAGGTATTATTGTTTTCGACAAAAAGGTTGGTGTTTAAAAAGCGTTACAATAGCAGACTGCCGATAATTCACTCCTGAATTATTGGCAGATAAATATCTACAGTTGTACCTTTCCCTGTAAATGACCTAATCTTTATCATTCCGCCATGTTTTTTAATTATGGAGTGGGAAATTGACAACCCAAGACCCATGGTATTTTCCTTAGTAGTAAAGAAAGGATCGAATGCTCTTTGAATATTATCTATACTTATTCCGCAGCCTGAATCTTCAAAACTGATTTTCACATAACTTCCTGTTTTTAATGGTAGAATTTCCATCTGGTTATGCTCGTAATTGACAGCGGAAATTTTTAATATACCGCCATTGGGCATAGACTGTAAAGCGTTTATCACGATATTTGAAATCGCCTGTTTAATCTGTTCGTCATCAATTTCAATTTCCGGAATATTTTCCTGAATAAAAAAATCATTCCTAACGTTAGATCCGCTTAAAAGAAATGTAACCATTTCTCTAATTAGCTGTTCAATATTAATTAGTTTTCTGATGGGAGCCCCGCCTCTGGAAAATGTTAAAAGCTGATTAGTTAATTTTTGGGCTCTGCCGACAGCTTTTTCTGATTCATCCAGCAGAATAAAATTCTCTGAATTCTTATCGGTTTCCAGTTTTACTAAGGAGATATTTCCTAGAATAATAGTCAGAATGTTATTAAAATCATGAGCGATGCCGCCCGCGAGCACACCCAGAGAATCCATTTTTTGAGTTTTCTGGAGTTCCCTTTCCCATTGAACCTTGTCGGTAACATCCCTGAAAACCAGAACAACCCCTGTTGTTTCACCTTTCGGATTAACAATCGGTGCGGCACTATCGTATATAATAAATTTTTGTCCGTCCTTTGAGATTAAGATCGTATGATTAGCAAGACCCGCCAATATGCCGGTAGTAATGACCTTCTGAACAGGATTAATAACCTTTTCGCCGGTAAATTCGTTTCGAATATCAAATATTTCACTAATTTCCCTTCCATATGCATCATAGGACAACCAGCCGGTTAAATCCTCCGCGACACGGTTCATTAAAACTATTTTACCTTCAAGATTGGTGGTAATTACACCATCTCCAATACTTTTCAACGTTACCAGTAGTTGCTCTTTTTCGATTTCTTTATCATGAATAAGGTTTTTGATTTTCCAAATCATTTCATTGAAAGTATTCGTCAAAATGCCTATCTCGTTATTTTTATCAGCGGTTAACGCGAAACTAAAATCGCCGTTACTATATCGTTTAGCGGAATAAACCAAATTGTATAGAGGGATTGTTATGCTATTATAAATATAAGATCGTATAACTCCTATTATTACAATCGCAATGATAATTGGAAGTAAGGCAATCAGCAGGATTTTCAACTGAAAATTAAACGCTTCAGTAAGAGGGAGTTCAACGATGAGATCCCACCGTGATTTTTGAATGTACGATATTGAACCTATAACCCATACATCATTCAATCCTCTATAAATTTTAGTATCATGAGTATTATTAAACAATTTATGAATTTCAGAAACCCTTTTCGTGGAAAATGTTTGATTTTCAGCCAAAATAAGATTATCACTTCTGTTTATTATATAACCATATCCGGTTTTTCCAATATCCATCTGGTTAATAATGAAAAATAAATGACTTAGATTAATCTTTGATACTATCGCACCATTCGTTACGTTATCTTCTCCTCTGACTGGTACAGCTATTATTATTTTAGGCAGATTATTCTCGTAGAAAACCTTGCTGAAATATTCCTCTTTAAGATTAATACAGACATCCCTAACCTCTTCAGCGATTTCCGGCGGAAGATTACAACCCTTGTTCATGTAGCAGATGAAAACAAATGTTTCTCTATCAATAACAAAAAGTGATTCATGTATGTAGTTGTGTCTTTTCAGAGCGTTAATGAGTTTACCTTTCTCATCTTGACTCAATTCAAGAAAACCGTTTATTCGAGCAATATAATTCAAATCGGAAAACGCGTTATTGAGATATTCATTGATGCGAGTTGTCGCGGATATACATCTTTCAAGTTGTATCGTAGTGATTTGATTTTTATTAAGAATGAACTGTATAATTATTAGAAAAATAATTATAATCACCATTATGAAAAACATTACGTAATATGTCCGCTTAATTCGGTTAATTATCGAAATTGGACGGTTCTTATCAAAAAGTTTCATTGTTTATTCACGACATAAGGTTTAATTTTATTATCTATAATTAGATTTTTCACATTCTCCACAGCTACAATATGATTATAATCCATGTTGTTGATAGGCGCCATATATAAACCGTTATCACGAAAACCCAGTTTATATTGTTTTCCTTCCATCGTTCCAGCCATAGCGAGGTATGCACATTCATAATACAATGCCGGCATATTTTCAATCACGCTAGTCAACACCGTTTTTGGAGAATATCGGCTGGCATCGCGGGTATGACCAATTGTATATATAGAGTTCTCACCAGCGGCTTTATGAATAATTTTAGAAGATTTATCCGCTATTACATATATAACATCCGCTTTATCATTTTTAGCGAGAGTAAAACACTCTAATGCCGTTTTTTCATCGTCAAAACTTTCAGTCCAATATTCATTTACTGTGATTTTCTTATTTACTGAAGCTGCACCGTTTGAAAAGTATACAACTTGAGATATCATCGAACTTAATTTTTTCCCGCCGATAAAAGCGACTACATTAGTTTTGGTTTTCAAAGCCGCGATGACCCCGCATAAATAACCGGTCTCATAATTTTTAAATTGAAAAGCGCTCAAATTATAATTATTTCCTTCATAATTGGCGATAATAGAAAAACGTGTCTCAGGATAATTTTTAGCTGCTTCAATCATAGCTTTTTCGAACTGTGCACCATGAGCAATAATCAAATTAAATCCAGAGTCGGCATAGCGTTTAATAGTCTGGTGGTAATCCTTTTCCTGCACATTTGAGCTGTATTCAGTAAATACTTTCATTTCGTTTTTCACGTGAATTAGTGCCTCGTAACCGGACTGGCTCCAGCTATTGTCGTCAATACTTCCAGGTAAAAGCAGTGCGATTTTAAAAGAGTACTTTCCTTTTAGCGGATTTTCATTATTTTTCGCACAGAAAAGTAAAGAGAATATTATTATGGAAAAAAGGAATACTTTTTTCATTAATCCATCCGTATAAAATTATAGTCGTTTTTTTATTAAACCAATAATCAGAATAACAAATATAACATTAATAACCAAAAGTGTCGTTAATTTTATTTTGCTGATAATCGGATTTTTACCAGTTTCGAAAATAATATACTTTCCATCGAGTTTGAGATTATTATTCTTTTCAAATGTTTTAATAGCGTTTTGATAATATATCGTTTCTTTAGAACGTAGAATCCTGCCGTAAAGAGGGAACCTCAATTTTTTAATAAATTTGGGAACCGACTTTTTTTCAGCTTTAGACAAAGATAATTCTTCCGATTTAATTTTTACGGAATGGTTAATCGCGATAAAAATTTTAGTATCGGACGTGTTTGAGTTCTCAGTAACTACAGGTATAAGATAAAAGAAATCCTGCTTAACAAAACCATTAAGAGCCGAAACATTAATATATTTTGCGAAGGATGTTTTATCCATTTTACCGTTTTTTAGACATCTCGAGGAACTTTCTTGAACCAGTGTTTCAGGTTCGTCACAATTAAAAATAATATCAGCAGACTTGGGTAGTCCAAAATACACATTAAGGCCAATCGGCAAAAACATGGATACGGTGATTATTAACGAGAGAATTATGTAACGTCCGCCAGGAAACTTAATACCAACAACATTCATGATGATGTGAATAAGCAGCTGTAAAACAACCGGTGCCGCGATAAAAAAAATAAAAACACTGACTTTGTAATCATAGCGATTAAAAAAAATAGCACATAAAACCATTGTAATTATATAAAACACCACTTGAGAAAAAATAAAAATATTTTTGACACTCAATTTTAACATATATCCCCTTTAACAGTACAATTACTCGTCTTCATTAAAAAACAAATCGATATAACGTAATAGAGAAATCGCGTAGTTAAGTTTAATCTGCGATTCAATCACCCATGATGAATTCGGGAAACTTCTAATAGTCTCAGAAAATAAATTTTTCGCTGTAAGTGCGAATTCTATTGAATCCTCTTTATGAAAAGTCCCTCTGTTATGACGGTCATAAAAAATTTCTTTGTGTGAATTATGGAGAAAATCATCACCTTTGTGATATATCCGATACGCTTCAATATCAATAATGCTCTTATAGGAGTCGAGAATATTAAGACATTCTGATGCTTTATAAAAATTAAAAATCATGTCGTTAAAAACAGTAAAATGTGCGATTAATTCGTTATCTTTAGTAAGCTTTGCGAGTTCGCCAATACGATGATAATTTTTTTTAAGCATCTTAACAATATCATTAAAAACTGTATTATTAAGAGACTTATCCCTTATAGTAAAATTGTACAGGCTGTATTGAAAATATTTGTATAGTCCATCCTTAGCTGTTTCGCGACAGTCGAGAAACGCTTTAATCTGCTGCTCTCGTATAAGATCTTCCGCGAATTGACGGATAAACTCCTCATCTTTTTCTTTATCTTTTGTAGCTTTTTCCTGACTTTTCTTTTCTGGATTATCAATATCAACTGAATTCTTTTTGAACCGCTCCTCCATAACAACACTATAGGCTGAATTGATTTTTGCCATAATGCCGTTTGCCCACTCAATACGGTTGCGGTTTTTGTCCGGGTGATACCGCATAGCAAGCTGTTTGAAGGATTTAGTAATCTCATCATCAGATGACCTGGCGGTAACATTAAGCAGGCTATAAGCTTCGTTAACAGAAATGCTCATACGATCGAATTACGGTATTTCAAAGCGTATTCAACTTCGTCCGAAAAAACAACGTCGGCATGAGTTTTCGCGCTATCGAACTGCTGCTGAGTGTTAACAGTGTAATAAGCAATTTTTCGATTTGGAAATTTCATAAGCCAAACCAAAATGTCCGCGATACGTTTACCCATTAACTCGTAAATTTTTATAGGGGGATTAACAAACTCAGGATTCATTCTATATATTTTGGCGAATAAATTTAATATCCCGTTTTTATTATCACGTTCGCCGATAAGCATTCCAATTTTAACTTTTTTCTTTCTGAAAAACGGTAAAAGATCATGATTAAAAGAGGACAACAGAAGGTTTTCCAGTGAAATATATTTTACTGCCAGGTTGTAGATATTTTCAAGATCATCCGTGGTTATAGTCTCTTCCTTCAACTCAATATTTACAAATTTATCCTTTGGAATTAGTGACAAAGTTTCTTCAAGTGTGGGAATTTTCTGTCCCATTGGAAGATCAACCATTTTAACTTCAGCCAACGTTAATTCTTCTACATTTTTATCCATATTCCCGATTCTTTTCAGGGAATTGTCATGCATAATAACATATTGCCCATCCTTAGTTTTCTGCACATCAAATTCTACACCATCGGCACCAAATTCAAAACCCTTCTGAAATGACAGCAAGGTGTTTTCAGTGAATTTTCCACGGTAGCCTCTGTGAGCCAGCACCATAAATTTTTTTGCCATAATAAAACCTCGTATACAATATTTTTAGCCGATCACCACTTTAGGGAGTCTGTACATTTTTCAATAAAATAATGCTAAAACGCATAGTTACGCATAGTTACGCATAGTTACGCATAGTTACGCATAGTTACGCA
>CAYLTM010000041.1:8073-24620 GCA_964386495.1 uncultured Leptospirales bacterium | reverse complement strand
ATATACGATAATTATGAAAAAAATATTCCTTATAATATTTCTCACGCTTCCATTAAAAGTTTTCGCCGATAAACCGATTATCGCTTTATTGAGTTTTTCTGCGGACTCTCAACGCACAGTCCTTGTTAAAGAATTATTTGATGTCCATTTTAACAATATTCTAAATATTACCGGTAAATTTGGAATCGCGGATAGTAAGTCAGTTCGGACACAGCTTCAGAATTCTAATTGTAGTGAAGAGTCATGTATAGTCCGTTTCGCTAAAAACGCGGGTATCGCTGTTTTTTGCACCGGCAGTATTGAAGATAAAAATGATCACTTGATACTTACTCTGACCGCTTATGGTTCGAACGTACCTTATAATGGAAAAATAATTCATGAGTACAAACGTAAAATAAATTTTAAGGGTGTGTCGTACTCGTCGCGGGAATATAGCTATCTTGCGGAGGAACATACCGGCAGATTTCTTGGTGAGGTTCTGGAAAATTTTAAGTATCCGGTTCTATTGAGCAGCGGAGATTCTGAGGAATTTTCTGAAAACTGCGACCTTTATCAATTTTCCGGTACTGATATGTTCGACTCATTTGAAAAAATCGGGAAAATAAACAGTAGCAATGCAGGCAGTTATCTTGGACGTAATGATCTTTTTGTTTTTAAGGACTTCTACGACGAAGGTGAGTTTTTAAAAAAGTATTACTATGGAAGGAAACGGGAAATCGTTTTGTCGGATGGGACTTTCGAAGAGACTCTTGTTACGGCAGCGTTTTCCCCTATCTTGAGCATACTCAGTCCAGTAATCACCCCTATAGGATATTATTCTAACAGTGACTATAACGGTCTTGGGCTTGCGGTTGCCAACAGTGCACCATATTATTATACAGCTTTCCGCGGATATTTCAACCAGCCGAAAGATCTTAGAGATGATAAATTATCTATTGATAAACGCAATAAGGCTGATTACTATTTTGCTTATTATCAGATTTTTGCCGGAGGTATGCCGCTTTTCATTGACGCTTTTGCCGATTATTCATTAAAGCTGGCTGCTGATTATTCCGGTACTCAGCAATATGTCGGTAATCAGTGGACTTTATTTTTCGCGTCAGCGATTTTTCCCGGTGGCGGATTTTTTTATAAGGGTCAGCGTTTTTGGGGTTATGTGTATTATCACGTTGATAATATTCTTTTATATTCCGCTATGTATTTTTTATCGTCCAGTGAAACTCCGGATGCTAATGGTAAATATGTTGAAAATAATAGTACGAAAAAATACGGATATATCTCTATTGGTTTATTAGCGGCGGTTAAAATTCTGGAAGTTTATCATTCATACAATATTGAAGATGACATTATGAATGGCGAGTATATCGAAACTCCTTATAGCATTTCTCCCGAAATTAATTTTATAAATAATACCCCTGTGATTGGTGTAAATGTCAGCACTAAATTTTAAAAAAATATATTTGGCAACAATAATAATGTTGATGCTTCCAGTGTATAGTTTTGCCCGGAAAATGTCGTTGGAACTTAAACCCTCGGCGGTAGTGTTCATTATGAAACCCGCTAATAACGCCTCCGGTGCAGCAGCTGTAAAATCCGCTGTAAAAATTAATGAAATGCTTAATACTCTTGGAAGATTTCATCCGGTTGAAAAAATTCTGTCGGAAAATAAACTTGTTCAGATTGACCCTGTAAAAAGTCAGTCTGAAAATTTTGATGATATTGCAGCAGCTCTAGATGTGGATATATATTTTGTAATCAATGTTTATCAGAACCCTACTGGTTATGTGGGAGAAATGAAGGTTCAGTCGGTCAACAGTGATTTTGAAAATCTCAGTAAAGGTTTTTTAATACGTACTAGTCTGGCTGAAAATATTCCAAATCTTTTTTGCAGAGAAATAATTCAGCTGCATGAGCGGCTGCCTATTGTTGCTGAAGTCATTACGGCTGATGACGGAGGCATTATTCTTACCGCCGGTCAGTGGAACGGATTAGAAGATAATGAGTCATATAATACAACCGACGGTGAACGCATAAATGTTGTTAGTACCGGCAGATATGAATCCCGTTGTGGAGATGCTGTCTCTACAGGGAAAGTTGTTATTGAAAAATTTGTCGATCATGAAAAGTTTTTACGTGAGGTTGATGCTGAGATTGAGGCAGTGATTATAAAAACGAAAAGCATACAATATTTATACATGGATAGCGATGCTGCCGTCAAACGTCATATGGAAGCGTATCTTGCTATTAACATGGGCGGTAGCATTCTACTTCCTGGATACGGTTCTTTTTTGTCGTCAAGCTATCTCGGTTTTCAAAATCCTAAACCCGATTATCCTATCATGGCGTTGACGGCTGTTACATATTTATCACAGCTGCTCGCGGTTCCGGTACTAACCGGTTTTAAAGGAAATTTTACACCGTTCATACAAGATAATGATAAGTCTGATGAAATTCAGCGTCTTCATGTTTTTTTATGGGCGACAGTTCCCTGGACATTTTCTGTATCATATATGGATTGTCTAACGCACCAGTATCTCTCTGACAATCTGCTGCCGGCGTTTTACAAAAACCGCGATTTATCATCTGCTGTATATTCCGCGCTCATTCCCGGCGGAGGATTGTTTAACAAAGGTTATTCGTTTGCAGGCTGGTCAATGTTTTATCTCCAAAGCGGGATTCTGGGATATTCTGTATATAATTGGAGTTCAGCAAACGGAAAATACGCTATGCTGGGATTCGCTTCTCTGAAAACTTTTGATATAATGCTCGCTTATTTCATAACTCCCAATTATCCGATTTTTAATGATAATTTTGACAATGATAAAACGACTGATGTTATTATTGGTTCATCATTTCCAGATGATGGAATTAATATTGGTTTTCAAAAAAAATTTTGATACATAATTGGTCTTAATGGGAATTGTAATATCTATAGCTAAAATAATTATTTCGGTTATTTTAATAATCACAAACTCGAATACGCAGAAAATAATCACACAACCTTATAAAGTGAAAATTCTTGAAAGACTGAATTATTCGGAAATTGCGTATCATCTTGGCGGGAATTTAGGATTGATATCTTTTTTGTTAAACAGTTATATTGCTGAGAAATATGAAATATACACCGATGACGATCTCGGTCGATTAGCGAGAATTTTAGACTCTTCTACAGCCCTGGCCTCAAACTCATCTGGATTATTTACTCATATGTTTTTTCAGTTGTCCGGTTATCGAATAAATGAAGATTTATCGAAAGGAAGCAATTGTTTTTTTTATGACAATGTTGATTTTATAAGTAGAAACGGTAGGAACTGCGGTATTATTAATGTTATTAAAACCAGCGGTTTTTTAAAGAATGGCAAATGGATTGTACAGGGCAACAATGACAGCGAAATCTTTTTGACGAATGCTCGTCATGAGCTTTACCATACATGGCAGATTCGTTTTGGCGGTAGCATTTCGCTTGTTGTTTTAGTTATAGAAACTGTGGTTACTACAATCGCGGAATCACAAAATTTGATGATTAGCTATCCTTACAATATTTCGTGGACAATGGAGGGTAAGGCAAGAATTATGTCTGAATGGCTGCCGAAAAATTATCCCGGTGCCATAAAACCTTTTTTTACGCGCTCAGAATCATTAAATAAATTTTATTAAAAATATCGTTATGTGAATTGCAAAAAAGCATACCCTCTAGGATATGCTTTTTATGAATACTCGGTAAAGCTATAATTAGAAAATTATTTTGCTGAACAACCTGTATATTCTACCCAACCATTGTTGGAACAGATCATCTGCTGTTCGCCGCTTTTTCCATCCGCTGTATTACATGCCACTGTTTTAAGTTCGCTGGCAGCACATGATACTATCGCGTTGTCTGAATCATCTTCACATGCTGTGAAACATCCGTCACAACCTAACATAAATAATGCGGTAATAAAAACTGCCAGAATTGCTAAAAGAGCTTTCATAATAATCCTCCTAAGTATTTATACTTTTCATTGGCATTGCCATATTTATTATCATAAATAATAAAATTGAAATATATGTCAAGTGCAAATTAACACTAGCCTATACTTTCTTGGTAAACAGATATTACTGGTATCTCGGGATTCTTGTGATAAAATACCGCAAAGCTTAATTTGCTAGACGGTTTATCATACTTTCCGGATTCAATAATCGGCAGAATATTCTTGATGGATTTTTCTGATTTTTTCATATGCTTCATGTTTTTTATAATTTCATCGGTTAATAAATCAGTATCATAATGAAGAAATTCCGGATAATTTATCCCATAACATTTTGAAAGCCAGTCAATACGGAGATTATGACGGACAGCTTCGATATCTATTGTTATATTTTTACTGAACGCCTCCAGTATTCTCGCGTTCTTTTCCCAGTTAATCGTTGATGCACTGTAATTCTGTTCATCAAGATATTCCCGTAATTGTAGATAAAAATGGAACGCGTTATCAAAATTATTAATGATTATGTTTAATGTGTTCGGGAAATGTGCAGTGTTATGAAAACTTTCAACAACTTCCTCTATAGTATTTAATTTTCTTAATTCTTCGACGCTCATTAAATTGTTTTTTAAAATTGTATATGGGGGCGTATCAAGATGTTCTATTTCGTATTTTAATTTATCGTTGAAAATTTTCGTTCCAGGGAGAACCTTTAGGAACCCAAGCTGGAGATGGTTCGGGTGCAGCGAATAAACATGGTTGAACGATTTCTGGAATGTTTCAAAATTTTCAAAAGGCAGACCGGCAATGAGATCAAGGTGTATATTAATTGTTTTTAATGATACAAGTTTGAGAATTTTAGAATATATGTCTTCCCAATAATATTTTCTGTCAAGGTATTCCAAAGTCTCAGGGTTTGTAGACTGCAATCCGATTTCAAATTGAAATTTTCCGGACGGTATATTTTTCAAAAGATAATAATCATCATCATCGAGCAGAGAAGGGAATATCTCGAAATGAAAAACTGTATTATTTTTAGTTATCAAATGTTCCCAGATTTTCCGGTAATGTTGTTTATTTACGTTAAAACTTCTGTCGATAAATTTCAATATTTTGATATCGTGATCAGTGATGAAATCAAGTTCAGTGATAACCTTGTAGATGTCTCTGAATTCAAGAGGAATATCTGTCCGTGATGAAATACAATACGGACATTTAAACGGACATCCTCGGCTGGACTCGTAATACAAATATTTATTCTTGTTGTTTTCAAGATAATCATCATCATATATAAATGGTATATCATTAAAATGCGGATTTTTCTTGCTGATTATTTTTTCCGGATTTTTCAGACCATTTTTAACTAATTCTGTTAGCACCGATTCTCCCTGACCGGAAATAATATAATCTACTGTCGGGAATTTTTGCAGCCAGTCCTCCGCGTTGTAACTAACTTCAGGACCGCCGAGAATTATTACGGTATTTTTTCTGAGTTTTTTTATTTCAGGAAGAATCTGCGATATTATTACACTGTTCCAAATGTATACGGAAAGGCAAATCGCGTCAAACTCTGTTTTGTTAATATCGTAAAGGATATCAATAATATTTTGATTGATGCTGAATTCTTTAATGACGGATTCGGCATGACTGCCTATACTTTTTTCGAGATATAATACTGCCGGGTTAGTGTGAGTCCATTTAGAATTGATTGCCGCGAGTAAAACCTTCATTTGTATTCCTGGTATTATATATTTTAGTTATTTTGTAAGTTTTTTTCTGTCGAGTACAGTTGTTTTTATTGATTATAATAGCAATTATTTTATTGACTTTTCTTAGGAAATTATTACATTAAGATCGGCTTTATATAATAATTTATGACAGTTAACGGTTCGATTATGCGAAAATTGTGGAGAGTAAAATGAAAAAGGCATTGCTTTTGTTGGCGCTAACAGCGTTTTTCTGCAAAGGTTGTATTTGTGATGATATGCTTCATACCGCTGAGGAAGACAACAGCGATCCGGTTCCCTATAAAATGAAATATTTTCCTGAGAAGTTCACAGCTGTAATGCCAGTATCTCTCAGATATGAAAAGATAAAAAATTATAGTGATTACTTAATTATTAAAGCAGACATGATCGGCGGAAATGACAAAGCTATGGGAGCACTCATAGTGCGTGATTGTTTTGACCGGATTAGAAGGAGTCTGCCTCGTGCGGCAGTAAATTATGTTTTTTTGGATTCCACATGGTATTCCGCTGAAAATAATCTGCGTATGGCGGGTGGTGAAATGGTTGAGAATCTTGATTATCTGGTTGCTCCGGATATTCTTCGAACATTTTTTGATGATGATAAAGCCTTAAAAACGGCTGAATTGTGCTGGGATAAAGATTACTACCGTGTTATGGGTATTGAAGATACGAATGATCTTGATCCTCGAAAGTATGATTTCCCTTTGATTAATAAAAGATACTGGCTAGGTGAATTTCACGCCGCAAAATACCCTGCGAATAATTCTACCGGATATGATAAGCGGGCAATGCATGTTACTGCTGAATATGGTAAGCAAATAACTACAACGGTTTACTGGTCTGATGATAAAAAACGCACTAAAGTTGTTCATTCTCAACAGGGTTATGACACAGTGAATAACAAAACGGATCGTGTGAACTGGAATAGAACGTTTATCTATAACAGCGATACTCAAGTATCCACAATATTCGGACAGGATAATTACGGCGGCGATATTTACGACTTTTCCGTAAGGATTCAGGAGGACGCATCATCTTCTGAAAATAAAATTGTTTTTAGTGCCAACATTTCCGGCCAAGGATGGAAGGTTTATGCTGAAGGTAAAGCAGATAACAATGGCGGATATATAGAATCAGTATATTATTGGAACGAAATTGATGCTGGAGCTTCAGTAGCGGCTGTTTCCGCAATAGAGGCCGGCGGAAAATATCACTTAATCCGTTCAAATGTTGCCGCGGATCAGCTGGATGCTCTGAAGAAATTCGGGCACATGGAGGATTATAACAGCAATGGTGTAATCGATCTTACTGAAGGGGAGTTCCGTTATTGGGGACCAGTCGTTACAGGTGAACAGAAGGCAAATTTTTCCTTTTATAAAACCGGCGGAACGATAAACAAAGAGACAACTTTTTTTGAGCAGACTTTTGAAAAGTCGCCGGAAATTTCGAGTTTGGTGATTTCATATAATCAGAAAAAAGATTATTATAAAGAATTATTTGATACGACTGGGAATACTGTATGGTCATCATTCAAAGATGAGCCGGTAAATACATATTCACTAATCGGTACATCGGATATTTCCTCAGTCGCGTTGTATACAGCATACATGACAATTGATCCGGTAAGCGGCATGCCGTCTGATATGGCAGCTCCTGTCTATACGGGTACTTTGAATATCACGGTTCAGAACGCGGTACTTCCGGCTGGTGTTGAAAAGTTCTATGTTTTTACCGCGAACTCTATTGTTCAGGAAATAAATATTTACAATCCGGCGAGTGATTACAGGTTTCTTTCAAACGGTGTTTTTTCCGATATTGCGGTTTTACCTTCTGCACAATGGACTGATTATAAATATTATTGTATCGGCACTGAAGCGGAGCTGCCCGGCACTAAGGTTTATTATATTGATTATTTTCTGAATGGTACCGGTGCCTTTGTTGAAGTTGCCGGCGCGGCAGTGGTGAAAATACAATAAATGAATAAGGAATACAATAGAGAAATTACAGAGATATACAATTCAATTAAGTATGAGATAGTGTCAAGGATATCGTCTTTCAAGGATTTGTGGAGGTTGTCGGGTAACGATGAGATATTCTGCGAGCTGGCTTTTTGTATATTTACTCCGCAGTCAAAGGCGAAGTCCTGTTATGAAGCTGTTAACCGTTTGAAAGAGAAAGATCTTCTCGCCTGCGGTCGGTGTGAGCAAATATCAGAAGTAATCAACATTGTGAGATTCCGCAATAATAAAGCCAGATATCTTGTCGAAGCGAGAGAAAAATTTTTTACCGGACAACATAATTTTAAGAAAACCATTGATGATATAGTAAATGTCAGTGAAAAAAGGGATTGGCTGGTTGATAATATCAAAGGTATTGGTTATAAGGAAGCCAGCCATTTTTTACGTAATACAGGTTTTGGTGATGATATTGCTATTTTAGACAGGCATATCCTGAAAAATCTTGTTTTTGCCGGTGTTATAAAAACTATTCCGAAAACACTAACCAGAACAATCTATTTACAGATAGAAGATGATATGCGGCAATATTCTGATAAAATTAATATTCCTATGGGACATTTAGATTTTGTTTTGTGGTATAAAGAAGCCGGTGAGGTGTTTAAATAACCGGTTTTAATAAAACGCGATTGCCATGTCTAATAACAGATCTTCAATAGTATCCTGTACTTCAGGCTCATCAGGGAATCGCTTTTCCAATTCAAGTGCGGTCATATAAGCAAGTATAATGTCGCCGTTTTCATAATAAACATCAATTAAGCTGAAATACGCATCCATTAAGAAATCATTCAGCTCGATTGCAATATTCAAATGATATACAGCTTTTTCAAAATTTCCTTTTTCCCAGTATAACGACCCCAGGTTCATATGTGTCACAGCGTCTTCCGGGTAGAGCGATATTGAGTAAGTCAGCGTTTTCATCGCTATATCTAAATGATTAAGCTCAAACATTGATATCGCCAGACCATTTAGGCTGACAGCATTTGGACCGCTTTTCGCGAGATCCGCCATAAAAATATAAAAAGCTATATCGTGCTCACCCATGTCGAGATATTCAAAAGCCAAATTTGTCAGATCTTTTGTACGATCCATTAGCTCTGAAAACTCAGTTTCAGAAAGCATAGTCATTAGTTTATCTATGTAGTGATTGAATGATTTCATAATTAGGTTATCACTCGTCATTAAAGATTAATTGTCAAATAAAAAAGTAATAAAAAATCAAAGATTATTTTTTGAAAAAAGCCCGAGCAGGTTTATTATTATAATGGTGTCAGAGACATTTTATTCCATAAGCTTTATGATCGCCGGTTTTTCATTATTTGTTGAAATTTTTGTAAAAATTTTGTACTTCTCGGCATTAAAAGTTGTTATGCGTACACGATAAAATCCCGGTGTCAGAGTACTAATTGGATCCGTGGGTGATGAAATTATGTCGAAATTTTCCTTAACAGTCCAGTTGGTGTCAAAATTCGACGCGATAGGCACATATGTGTATTTTATCCCATAGTTTTCTGTGTTAACCGCCTTATCCACAACAAAGAAGCACTTAATTTTCTCCTGCTTTTTTTTAAAGAAGGTTCCAGTTTCCTCATTAATAGTTTCAGTATAAATATCCACTTCTATTGTTGTTTCGTCTAAAGTCAGCTTGAAATAGTATTCATGAGTTGTATAATTATCGATTTTTATTACAGATTGCGGTAATTCTTCAGAGATATAGGTCGAATCTTCCGAATATTTATATCTGGAATTGACTATTTCTGGGGTCACACTTGAACAAGTCGTTAAAAAAAGCGGCATTATAATAAACATCAACGCAAATTTTGTAAAATATTTAATTTTCATATTACTCTGACACCTTTTTTAAAATTCTGTCGCTATTTAAGTTTTTGTTATTTTAAAATTCAATAAATTTTTTTATTGACAGTTATGTCTCATAGTAAATTTTAGATAGTATTTATTTTTACTAATGAGACATAATCTTTTTTTCTACTATATACGTATACTAAAGATTTTTAATATCAGTTTTATTTAAACAGGTTGCAGGGTGAGTTATTTGGAGAATGGGACTTTGTCCGTTGTTTATCATAAACCCGTTTTATGGTTGGAGATTCTGGATTCGTTACCTTTATCTGAAGGTAATAGCGGGATTATTGCCGACTGCACACTCGGTGAAGGCGGTCATACGGAATTGTTTTTAAAAAAATTTCCAGAATTGTCGGTTTTAGCCTTTGAGCGGGATCCTATTATTCTCGAACGTGCGAAAAACAGGCTCAGGAATTTTTCTGGTCGAGTAAAGTTTTTTAATGATGTGTTTTCCAATATGTCTAATTATTTGTCCGGTTATGAAGACTCGATTTCGGCGTTTGTTTTTGATTATGGTATTTCATCATATCATTTTGACGGTGATAACAGAGGCTTTTCGTTTCGGGATAATAATCAACCGCTTGATATGCGGCTTGATGAAAATTGTAAGTTTGATGCGGCGGATGTTGTTAATAATTTTAAAGAAAATGAAATCGCTGATATCATATGGAAATTCGGTGAGGATAGATTATCAAGAAGAATCGCTAAAGCTATTTGTGAAAAGCGAAATTCTATGAGAATCGCAACCACTGCCGATCTCGAAGATATTGTATATAAGGCTTATCCTAAAGGGTATAAGGGGGTACATCCGGCAACAAGAACTTTTCAGGCCTTGCGGATTTTTGTCAATAGCGAACTTGATCATATTGATAAAGCGATAAATTCGAGTTTGGATTATTTAAAATCCGGCGGTAGAATATTTTCAATATCATTTCATTCGCTGGAGGATAGAATTGTGAAAAATTCTTTCAGGGAACTTTCGAGGGGCTGTATCTGCGGAAATTCCAGGCATTGCAGCTGCGGAATTCTACCGAGAGTAAAAATAATCACTAAAAAACCGGTATTACCGACTGTTGATGAACTTGACGATAATATAAGGGCGAGAAGTGCGAAACTAAGGATTTGTGAGAAATTATAGGTATGCTCAAAAAGAAATTAGATCTAATAAATCCCGGTGAGCGGGAGTTTTTAAAATATTTCATAATCACGATAATTATGATGCTTTTTGTAATTGCCTATGTGTGGCAGAATATTGAAGTGGTTAAGATGAAACTTGATTACCGGAAAACCCTTGAATTCGAGAAGGATCTGGTTAAAAGCAATGATAAAATTTTGTATGAAATTGAAAAATATAGAAGACTGGAATCGGTTGAAGAATTTGCAGGTGCGAATGATATGTCCTTGCTTAAACCGGACGATTTTGCTACTATTATTATTGAGTAGGTGAATATGCTTGTTAAGAAAATTTTGGAAAATTTTGAAAATACGTTGTTGCTGATCAGCGGAACAGAACTTGCTGATATATCTTCTATAGAATATGATTCCAGAAAGGTTAAAAGCGGCTCATTGTTTGTTGCTGTTGAAGGTCTGGAAATAGATGGTCATAAATATATTGAAAACGCTGTTAAAAGCGGTGCGGTGGCTGTTATTGTTTCCAGTGGAAGCTCTAAGGATTTTACCAGTATTGACGCGGCAGTAATTGAAGCGGCAGATACCAGAATAGCCTTGTCCTATGTTTCAGAATTCTTCTATAATATGGTATCTCGGAAAATTCCTGTAATAGGTGTAACCGGTACTAACGGTAAGACTTCCATTACATATATGCTTGAAGCGGTATTTTCCGAAGCAAAATACAAACCGGTAATTATAGCTACTGTAAATTACCGCTGGGGTAATAAAGTGATTGCCGCGCCGAACACGACTCCTGAATCCAGAGATATCCACTCTCTAATGAATGATATGTATAATGACGGTGTGGATGTTATTATAATGGAGGTTTCATCGCATGGACTTTCTCTTGGACGGGTGGATCACATCAACTTTCAGGGAGCTATATTTACGAATTTAACCAGGGATCATCTGGATTATCATAAGACTTTTGAGGATTACTATTCCGCGAAGAAAAAACTGTTTGATTTACTGAACATCTCAAAACGGGAAAATAAATTCGCTTTAATTAATATTGATGATAGCTACGGTCAGCAGCTTTTTACCGAACTTGCAGCTCGTGACAATAATTACAGGATTTCGACAACTGGAGTTTCGGAGAATGCCGATTACAGAATTTCCGAGTTCACCGCGACGATTAAGGGCATCGATTATATCATAGAAAAAGATTCGAGAAAAATCAGCGTTGTTCTTAAAATGGCAGGGAAATTCAGTATGTATAATTCGATCTGTGCTTTTGCCGCGGCTCATCTTTTTGGTCTTGACGAAGATAAAATTTTAAGGGGATTATTTCTTTTAAAAAATGTTCCAGGTCGTTTCGAAAGGATCTCTTCAACAACTGGTTTTGATGTTGTCGTTGATTACGCGCATACGAATGACGCTCTTGAAAAACTTCTTTCATCGGTTAAGGATCTTTTTCCTGAAAAGCTGATAACTGTTTTTGGATGCGGCGGTGACCGTGATAAATCTAAACGCCCGTTGATGGGAGAGATAGCTGTTCGTTATTCGGATCTGGCTATCATTACTTCTGATAATCCACGCACTGAAACACCGGAATTAATTGTAGAGGATATTATTGCCGGTATTCCCGATAAACAGAATAATTATTATGTGGAAATTGACAGGGAAAAGGCAATTGCTCGAGCAATATCCGAAGCTTGTAAAAACAGTATAGTCGTTATAGCGGGGAAGGGTCACGAAGATTACCAGATAACCGGTAAAGAAAAAAGGCATTTTGACGACAAAGAAATTGCCGCAAAATATATACAAATAAGAGAAGGACAAAATGATTGCTGAATACAACAATAATATACGTGCCATCGCCGAAATAGTTAATGGAAAATTATCCGGCAGCGAAACTTTACAGATTAACGCTGTTACTACAGATTCACGTATGGCAAAAGGTAAATGTCTCTTCATACCAATAAAGGGCGAAAAATTTGATGGTCATGATTTTATCGAAAAATTGTGCTCTGAAAAGAAAATTGCCGCGTTTTTGACTGAAAAAAAAGAACTTACGAAAATAACTGATAAATATAAAATACCATCGATTATATGTGACAGCACTTTACAAGCTCTGGGCGCTCTGGCGGGTGATTTTCGCAGCAAATTCAAACTACCTATAATCGGTATAACCGGCACTAATGGTAAAACAACTACAAAAGAACTACTCCATTGTGCCATGTCCGCTAATTTTAAAGTTTTTAAAAATGAGAAAAACTTTAACAATGAAATTGGTGTTCCTTTTTCACTATTAGGTTTAACAGATGATTATAACTGCGGCATTATTGAAATGGGCATGAATCATGCTGGTGAAATATCGCGACTTACCAATATTGTTAAGCCAGACTGTTCTATAATTACCAATGTTGGTGAAGGTCATCTTGAGTTTTTAGAGACTGTAGAGAAAGTCGCTGAAGCGAAATCTGAAATCTATGAAAGTATGAGCAGAGGATCTCTGGTCTTTTTAAATCGCGATAGTGCCTGTCTTGAAATTATGAAGAGGAACGCTGATAAAAGAAATCTGAATATTCTTTACTATGGTTTAGACAGATACGCTGATTATTATCCCGAGAAATATACGCTTCTGCCGGATAAAATAATCATCAAATATAAGGATGAGGATATTACCGTTCCGATATATGGTCTTCATAATGTCTATAATATTATGGCATGTATTGCAGTCGCAGATTACTACAAGGTATCTTTAAAGAAAATTAAAAAAGCGTTATTAAGCTTTGTCAATATTGACAACCGTAATGAAGTTATTCATAAAGATGATTATACTATAATAAACGATACCTATAATTCAAATCCTTTGTCTTTAAAATCCGCACTTGTCTCGCTTGACGAAATTTATCCCGATAACCGGAAAATCGCGGTACTTTCGGATATGAAGGAGCTTGGCGAAAAAGAAAGCGAATATCATTTTGATGCCGGTGAAACTGTTTATAGGAAAACTGATGCTCTTTTCACTTGGGGAAAACTCGCGGAAAAGATTTCAGAGGGTGCGGTATATTCTGGTATGGAAGAGAACACTGTGTTTCATTTCAGCGATAAAAAAGATCTTATCAAGGCTTTGAAGAAATATATAAAAAGCGGAGATGCCATTCTTGTGAAAGGGTCCCGTTCAATGAAGATGGAGGAGGTGGCGGATTCTATCCGTTAATTATTATGTTTTATCATTTTATATTACCTTTACAACAATATCTTTCGTTTCTGCGGCTTTTTCAGTATATAACTTTCAGGTCAATATATGCCGCAGTAACAGCACTTTTATTTGTTCTTATATTCGGAAAGTACATTATCAATTATTTACATGTTCTAAAATTCGGCGAACAGATAAGGGCTCTTGGACCGGAATCTCACAAAGCGAAGGCTGGTACACCGACAATGGGTGGGGTTATTATTCTTGCGGGTGTCATATTTTCCATTCTGCTTTGGGGAAATTTTTCGAATTACTATTTAATCATTCTGATAGTGGCTATGATACTTCTCGGTGCTATTGGTTTTGTTGATGACTATATTAAGGCTGTTAAAAAGAACAAAAACGGATTGTCCGCTAAACAGAAACTGATATTCCAGTTTATTACGGCAATCGGCGTGTCGGTTATTTTGTACTGTTATCCTTCGTCGGAAGAAAGCGTCTCAAAGCTGTATATTCCTTTTATTAATAAAGCGGTTTTTGATTTTTCATGGTTTTGGATAGTTTTCGCGTCGGTTGTTATTGTCGGTTTTTCAAACGCTGTGAATCTCACCGATGGTCTTGACGGTTTAGCTACCGGCTGTGTGCTGATTGCCACTGTCGCGCTAGCCACGATGACCTATGTGACGGGTCATATTCAGATTGCCGATTACCTTCGCGTGCCGTATATTAACGCTTCCGCCGAGCTTACTGTTTTTCTTGCGGCTCTCGGAGGGGCTCTTATAGGTTTTCTTTGGTTTAATAGTTCACCAGCTTCAGTTTTTATGGGCGACACCGGAGCCCTCGCTCTCGGCGGAATTATCGGTATAGTCGGCGTTATGATTAAGAAGGAAATATTTCTGGTCATGGTCGGCGGGATATTCGTAATTGAGGCGTTATCTGTTATTATTCAGGTGTTGTATTATAAGCTTACTAAAAAGCGGTTCTTTAAAATGGCACCTATACACCATCACTTCGAATTGTCGGGATTGTCTGAACAGAAGGTTGTAGTTCGTATGTGGATTATTGGGATTATTTTAATGGTTCTTGGATTATCAACACTTAAAATATTATAGGTGCTTTTTATGATAAATTTTAACGCTCTTTTGAGGGAAAATGCCAGTATTCTGGTAGTCGGACTCGGCTACAGAACCGGTCTGCAGACAGCTAATTTTCTTATCCGCAGAAATTTTAAAGTTACTGTTAACGATATTAAGCCTGAGGATTCTTTGCTTGAGATTATTAATCAGTTAGACAAAGGTATTGATGTAATCACTGGTCATCAGTCGCCTGATATTCTTAACGAGAAGTATGATTTAATAGTATTGTCTCCCGGTGTTCCCGCTTATATTGATCTTATTAAAAAAGCTCATGAACTTGAAATTCCTGTAATCGCCGAAGTTGAACTTTCGTATTATTACATGAAGGGTTATTGGATAGGAATTACCGGCACTGATGGAAAATCCACCACTACGGCACTCATAGCACATGTACTAAAAGGGCTTGGTTATAAAGCCAGGGAAGGCGGAAATATCGGAATACCTTTAATCTCGCTTGTTGATAGTTCGGATGACGATACTATTACTGTAGCTGAACTATCATCATTTCAGCTTGAAACAATATCATCCTTTAGACCCGATGTTTCTGTAATTCTGAATATCACTCCAGATCATCTGGACAGATATAATGGGATATCTGAATATCTTCAGGCAAAACTAAGAATCTGCATGAATCAAAATAATGACGATTATGTTATTTATAATATCGATGACGCACTTTTGAAAAAATCTGTACAAACAAATGCATTGAAAAAAAAATTTTCATTAATCGACCGTAATTCTGATAGTTACTATTCAGACGGCAGTGTTTTTATCAAGGAAAATGATAAACCGGTTAAGGTAATTAATTCATCGGAACTCTCAATAATGGGGATTCACAATGTTCAAAACACAATGGCGGCTATGTTAACTGTTAAATGTATTTGTGCGAAAATGGGTAAACCTTTTAATATTGATGCCGCCGCTCAGCAGTGTGCTTTATTTAAAGGATTGCCTCATCGAATGGAACGTCTTGGTTCGTATAAGGGCAGAAATTTTATCAACGATTCAAAGGCAACAACAATTGGATCTGTAGAAATGGCTATCCGCAGTGTAGATAAAAATTCAATATTTATAATCGGCGGCAGGGCTAAGGGCGATGACTATTTCAGACTCGCAGAAATAATGAAGGGAAAGGTCAAAGCTGTGCTTCTTATTGGTGAAACTAAAGATGATTTGTCGGTTGTATTTAAAGATTTCGCTGTTCAAAAAGTTGTTAACATGGAAAGTGCTTTAGCCGTAGGCATGAAAATTTCATCAGAAGGCGATACGATAATATTATCTCCAGCAGCGGCTTCTTTTGATATGTATAAAAATTATGAACAACGTGGTGATGATTTTAAAGCACAATTTGAAAGATTGAAGAAGGGTGAAATCTCTTGGACTTAAAGAATATGATTGATACCAGAAGAGAAGATACTCCTGATCTAGTGCTTTTTTTAATAATATTTGTCCTGGCAGGCATAGGTATCGCGATGAGTTACAGTGCCTCCGCTGTATTTGCCATC
>CAYLTM010000041.1:0-8063 GCA_964386495.1 uncultured Leptospirales bacterium | reverse complement strand
ATCTGAAACTGAATTTTCTCCGTCTTCACTATCTGATGATTCATTTTTCTTTTTGAAAAGACAGATATTGTGGTTTGCTGTAAGTTTTTTCGCGCTTCTGGTTTTTCTTAAAATTGACTATAAAGTATATTTGAAACATACGAAGTTTCTTTTGATAATATCGTTCGCTCTGCTACTTCTGGTTTTTATTCCGGGTCTTGGTTATAAGGCTAAAGGATCGCACCGTTGGATAAATTTTGGATTTATTGGATTTCAGCCATCAGAGTTTGTCCGTATATTTATTACAATATATCTGGCGAAAGTTTTTTCATCTGAACATGAAGGTATAAAAAGTCACATCTTGCAGTTGTTGTTTCCTGTTATTATTCTGGCGGTATTTTTTATATTAATTATGCTCCAGCCGAATTTTAGTATGGCGGTTAATATACTTATTGTTTCAGTATCAATTTTATTTGTGTCAGGTTTTTCGATTTTCTATATCGCTTCATTATTCGTAATAAGTATTCCGGCGTTTTATATGCTGGTTTATCAGGTGGGATACAGAAAAATCCGCATGCTGGCTTTTCTTGATCCATGGCAGGATAAATTCGGTAAAGGATATCATATTATTCAGTCGCTGACAGCTTTTAAAAAAGGCGGATTTTTCGGTTTAGGTCTTGGTTATGGTACACAGAAAATTAGTAAACTTCCTGAACCGCACAACGACTTTATATTCGCTGTAATCGCGGAAGAAGCGGGACTCATCGGAACTGTCGCGATATTGTTATTATACGCGCTGTTTTTCTGGCGGGGGATACAAATATCAATGTCTTCTTGTGATGATTTCGGCAGACTTCTGGCGATAGGGCTGACAATGATGATTGTTATTCAGGCATATATTAATATAGGTGTTGTTACCGGTTCACTTCCCACGACAGGTCTTAATCTTCCATTTATCAGTTATGGCGGATCGAGCCTGTTATCCAATATGATAGCGGGCGGCATATTGTTAAATATTTCAAGATATAGGGATGTTCTCCCTTCGATGAAATCAACAGGATTATGATAGATATATTTTTGGATATTTTTTGATAATATGGAGGTTATATGAAAGATACAGTATTATTGATTACGGGAGGCGGAACCGGCGGGCATATTAGTCCGGCGATCGCTTTATATGAAGACAGTAAAAATTATGGAGTGCCGGTATTCTTTTTAACCGGTTATAATGATAAAAGATTCGCGTATATTAGTGAAATAGAATCCGATGATTTATTATTTTACCACGCGCCGGCATTTACGAAAAATATTCTGAAACTGCCGTTTTTTATTCTGCATTTTTTATACGCTTTTTTATCTGCTGTAAGAATAATCAGAAAAAACTGTATTACAGATGTTGTTGGAATGGGCGGGTATGTTTCAGTACCTGCACTGTTAGCAGCTAAAATGTTATCATTACCTATCTGGTTATGTGAGCAGAATACTGTTCCGGGAAAAGCGACCAGGCTGTTTTCAAAATACGCTAAAAATATTTTTACAACCTTCGATGAAACAGTAAATTTTATTAATCCCGCAGTAAAGGACAAATTGATAGTAGCTGGAAACCCTGTAAGGAAAAAAATACTGACTGAGATCGACAAGAAGAAGGCGCGTGAACATTTTAATCTTCAGCATTGTGATAAGGTAATACTGGCAATTGGCGGAAGCCAGGGGGCTCTGAAAATCAACAGTCTTATTGTTGACCTGAAGAATCATTATACAAGTGAATTTAAAAATATAGGAATTATTTGGGCGGCAGGCGACGCGACTTATGAAAACTTTAGGAACATTGTCAGAGAAAATACAAAAATGGGTTCCGTATATATCGCAAAATTTATTACTGAAGTAGGTATGGCTTACCGTGCGTCAGATGTTGCAATCAGCCGATCAGGATCCAATGTAATGGTTGAAATGGCTGCGTTAGGAATACCTTCCATTTTGATACCATATCCTTACGCTGCGATGGATCATCAGAATAAAAACGCTGATGTTTTTGTTAAAGCGGGAGTCTCTGTGAAGATTCTGGAAAAAGACGCTGACGCGTCAACAGTAGGTAAACAGTTGTTTGATATACTCAATAATGAGAATAAGCTTAATTCTATGCGACGGAAATGTATCACGGTTTCCAGAACAGATGCCGCTGTGCGGATATTAAAAACAATATTGGAATGAGGTATTATGTTGTTTAGAAACAAAAATAAAATGCATTTTGTTGGAATCGGCGGTGTGGGTATGAGCGGCATCGCTGAAATATTAATCAACCTTGGATATGAAGTTTCGGGATCGGATCTTAGACCGTCCGATTACACAAACAGATTAGAAAAGCTTGGTGCTAAAATTTATATTGGTCACAGTAAGGCTAATATTGGTGATTACAGTGTTGTTGTAACATCAACCGCTATTGATCCGAATAATCCTGAAATTATAGAGGCGCGTATCCGCAAAATTCCAATAATACATCGTTCGGAAATGCTCGCACATCTTGTTCGGCTTAAGCACGGAATTGGTGTTGCCGGTACACACGGAAAGACGACTACTACATCTCTAATGTCGTCGGTGCTATGGCATTGCGGAGTGAATCCCACAGCAATAGTCGGTGGAAAGGTGCTGAACTTCGGCTCAAACGCGAAAATCGGCGGGGGTGATTATATTGTGTTTGAAGCGGATGAATCTGACGGAACATTTCTGAAGCTATTACCATCAATAGGCGTTGTTACAAATATTGACGCGGATCATCTTGATTATTATAAATATTTTGAAGGATTGAAAACCGCCTTTTTAACATACATGAACAGCATTCCATTTTATGGCTACTCAGTCATCTGTATTGATGATCCGGTAATTCGTGAACTTTCATCTAAAATTGAAAAACCGTTTTTCACATACGGCTTTTCACAGGACGCTGACTTTCGTGCGGAAAATGTGCGAATCGATAATATGAAGACAGTTTTTTCATGCTATTACAGAAACAAGTATATTGAAGATTTTTCCATGCATTTAATGGGTAAGCATAATGTCTTGAATTGTCTTTCAGTAATTACCGTCGGATTTGAAATGGGTTTGAAAATTGAGGATATTAAAAAAGGTATTGAAGATTTTCAGGGAGTAGGCAGGAGACTGGAGCTTATTGGAAAATATAATGATATTTCGGTTTATGACGATTATGGTCATCATCCTACTGAAATAAAGGCAACATTAAATGCGTTAAAAAATCTCAACAGAAGAATCGTCGCTGTTTTTCAACCGCATAGATACTCGAGAACCGAACTCCTCTGGGATGAATTCGGTAAAGCTTTTCCAGATGCTGATGAGGTAATTTTTACAGAAATATATCCTGCGGGCGAATCTGCTATCGAAGGGATTTCTACGGATTTAATAGCAGGGTCTTATAAAAAACATAGTGGAAAAGATGCTATTGTTGTAAGACAGTTTGGGGATATTTCGCAGAAGGTTGTTGATATTGTTAGGAATGGCGATATTATTGTAACATTAGGTGCTGGCGACATTTATAAAACCGGACATATTATATTGGATCTTCTTAGAGAAAAAGGTGTATGAAGAAAATACTCATTGTATTGTTGCTTATTTCTATCCAGTTGGACGCGGGAATAATAAAAAGATATAAACAAGTTATAGTAGAGGGGAATCGATCATTAACTCAGCAGGAAATTCTTTCTCAAGGAAAAATAATCAGCAGAGATAATTATTTTTATGCGGATCTGGATCTACTGAATAATTCTTTACGAAAGAATACAGTCGTATTAAATTTCAAGATAACTGAAGAAAGAGATATTCTTAGAATTAAAATAAATGAAAATATTATAAATTACTCACTTGCAATTGTCCGAAAATCAGATATGCGTTTGTGCGAGATTGATAATAATTATTCAATAATAACAGTGGATAGAATACCGGCTGGTAATAATCCATTAGTAATAATATCAATTAGCGATTTAAAAGGGAAACTATTTTCAAAAAGAGCAATAGATATTTTTATGACCCTTGATAAAGTTAAAAATCTTGCAATATGGGGAGAAATCGATGAAATTGACGCGAGAAGAAATGATGTCTTTTCTGTAAAAATGAAAAATAGAGGAATTCGGGTAAATATTGAACAGGATTATAATTCATTTGTTAAGTTGAATTTACTAATCGGATATTTTGATTCTATCGGATATTACCCGAAAAAAATAAATTTTTATAAAAATGTTGTTGTCATTAAAAAAGATTAATTGAAGATTATACAGGGTGGAATATATGGACAATGTTGTTGTTGGTCTGGATATCGGTACAACTAAAACCTGCGTTGTAATAGGTTTTTTAAATGAGGCTGCTCAGATTGAAGTTGCTGGAGTAGGCGTTTGTCCTTCCAAAGGAATGAAATCCGGTGTTATCGTTAATATTGATACTACTATTGCTTCGGTGATTAAAGCTGTCGAAGACGCGGAACTCATGGCGGGCTGTGAAGTCGGTGCTGTATACGCTGGTATTACCGGACAGCACTTGAAGGGTGAAAATTCTAAAGGAGTAGTTGCTGTATCCTCCAGAAACCGGACTATCGGACACAGCGAAATCAAGCGGGTAATTGAGGCGGCTCAGGCGGTTGTCATTCCGGCAGATAGACAAATTCTTCATGTGTTGTCTAAAGAATTTACTGTTGATGACCAGATTGGTATTAAAGAACCGCTGGGAATGAGCGGTGTCCGTCTTGAAGCTGAAGTACACATAGTTACCGGAGCGGCTTCATCGATACAAAACCTAACAAAGTCAATTAATACTGCTGGTCTACATTGCAGCGATGTTGTATTTTCTCCGCTGGCATCCGCTGAAGCGGCACTTAGTCTTGATGAAAAAGAACTCGGTGTTGCAATGATAGATATAGGCGGCGGCACCGCTGATTTGGCTATATATATAGAAGGCGGAGTCGCGTATTCGGCTGTTATCCCTGTAGGTGGTATGCATGTAACCAGTGATGTTTCGATAGGGCTTAGAACTCCCCTTGAGTCGGCTGAGATTATTAAAAAGAAACATGGCTGCGCGGTTATGGATCTTGTTGATTCCACCGAAACAATCGAGGTCCCAGCTGTAGGCGGAAGAATACCAAGGAGAATCTATCGGCATGAATTGGTTCAGATAATTGAACCGAGAATGTTTGAAATAATGCAGTTTATTGATCAAGAGCTTTTAAGAAGCGGTAAGAAAAAGATTCTAGCTGCCGGTATAGTATTGACTGGCGGAGCCAGCATGATTGACGGCTGTATTGAATGTGCGGAAAGAGTTTTCAAGATGCCTGTTAGAATTGGTATCTCAAAAGATATATGCGGTTTAACAGATGTTGTCGCTTCACCGCAATATACGACTGCAGTTGGTCTGATGCGGTATGGTATTAAATTAAAACAATTCCATGGGCAAGGTTCAAAATCCGCGGGGGGAATAAAGAATATTTTCGGATCGTTAAAAAATATAATCGAGGAATATCTTTAGTATTATTGGAGAATATATGAAGAAGCTGTCTGAAAAAAAAGAGCTGCTGAAATTAATCAGGGGAAGCAGACGGCTGGTTGTGAAACCGCCGAAGAGCGAAGTCCCAAAAAACCTGTATAATCGTAAATCTAAACATAAGAGGAGCTTAAACGGCTCCTCTTTTTCGTTTAATCGATAATTTTAATAAGTCTTGAACCACGATTTAAAGGGTCAAGTGATTTCCTGATTTTAAGAGAGGAGATAGTGAAAAGAAATATGAAGAATTATCATATAAGGGTAGCCCCAAAAACGATTTATTGGAGCTACCCTTGTGGGCGGATTGTTTGATTAAAACAGTATTTTTAAATTTGAATTAATGAAAATACTGGTTTTTAGAACCGCCCTGATGTTAAAGAAAAAGAATGTGAATGACAAAATTTTGAAAATAAATATTATTAATGAGGGATTATGAAAATAAGTAATATTGTAATATGTATGATGTTGCTCTTTTCAATAAACAATTCTTACGCTAACAAATTATTTGATTTAGAATATGATGAATTATATAAAGATTTACTATATTGGAATGTATATGGATATAAAGCAAAATCATTCTTTAATTATAAACATTATAATATACAGGGATCTTTAAAACAAACAGGAAAAAATAATACTTTTTTTTCATTTTCAATTGTTGGTGATGGGTTTTTTAAAGTTTATGATGAAAAAAATGGTAAATATTATTATACACGAAATGGTGAATTTGATTTTGATGGAAATGGTTGGATTGTAAATTTAGATGGATATAAATTATATCCATTTGAAAAAATAGAGAATTATTATTTTAATAATGTAAGTTTGGATGCTAACATTTTAAAAATTAAAGATCCAACAATAAACAAAGAAGAGAATCATAAAATAGTTTTATTCAAATTTCAGAATTTGGAATCAGTTTACAACGGAAAATATTTCATTGCAACAGGTGAAAAGGAATTAGCCGACTATAGAGTTATTATACATGCTCTTGAAATGAGTACAACAGATGTGCTTAAAACAATTAATAAAATGATGTTTATCCTTGAAAAAGAAAAAAGGAACAAAAAAAGTTCTATAAAATCTCCGGAAATAAAATTTGAATTGTTAAGAAATACCTATATCAAATATAATCTTGAAAATACTGATGAAGCGGAAAGACAAAATAAATATCTGATAGATTCGGTGATTCCATTTTTAATGGCAGATTATAATGGAGAATAAGAAATGATTTACGGTGTGTGGGGTGAAACATCAGTCTTGAACCACGATTTAAAGGATTATAGGATTTCTTGATTTTAAGAGAGGTGATTGTAGAAAATATTTATGAATGATAAAAAGTATAAAATAGCATTTGCTATATTTCTGTTTTGTTTGCCAACTATATTGTTTGCTAATAAATATATTGAATTCAATTCGTATAATAAACAAATCGAATTAAGTATATTACACAACGACATCCAATACATAATTGTAATTAAGAAGGTATCTATAAAAAAATTTAATTCTGAACCAAAAGATGAAAAGAATAACACTTTAAGTTCATTTGTATATGGTACAGTTCAAATTAAAAATCTTTCTGAAAATACAAGGGAATATAATATAAGTAATATATTATTATCGATAGGTTCAAAAAGAAGTAAATTTATTGCTATTGATAGCATCGCTCATGTATTAATAGACAAAAAAGATATAAACAAAAATAGTTCTCATGATTATAAAGTCTATTGGGTTTTCGAAGGATCAATCACGAAAGATGAAATAGATAATATAAAAATAATATTGAAATAATATTAATGACTTGTGATATTTGAAATAAAATTTCCATGAATTTCGCCATTTTGATTTAATTACTACAGAATCGTTAAACAATTAATTTGAGTACGAAAATGCTTATTGCACAATATAGGGAAAAACTAGAGACTATATTTCACAAGATGTGACAGATTCATATAGAAGACGAACTGGAGAAAAGTTTTTTGTTCCACTTAATAAAGGAGAATTAGCGAAATGCAGAAATTAAATAGAATATTCATCGTAGTAACGATAATACTACTGATTAATTCAGTATTACGATCAGAAATAATGGAAAAGTCAAAATATTTTGAAGAAACAATAATCAAGTTAATAAAGGGTATAATTATGACAAAACAGTTCCAAATGGATTTGTTCCTGATGAAAAAACTGCAATTAAAATTGCAGAAATAATTTTTGAAAATGTTTATGGTTCTGAAATAAAAGAATTGTATCCATTAACAGCAAGATTAATTGATGAAATATGGTATATCAATGGTAATATTCAAGATGAAAACCGTATAGGTGGTGAACCGCATATAAAAATAAAAAAATCAAATGGGGAAATACTTGGTATTTTACATACTAGGTAATAATAAAGATATCTCATTACTGGCTATTGTTACTAAAGTTTTGAAATGCGGTCAATTAGTCTTGAACCATGATTTAAAGGATTATAGGATTTCGTGATTTTCAGAGAGGATATTGTGAAAAGAAATACGAAGAGTTATAAACAACAAAAAATCATGTAATCG
>CAYLTM010000040.1:22127-24962 GCA_964386495.1 uncultured Leptospirales bacterium | reverse complement strand
CGGTTTTAGAAACGCTTTTAATTCCAAGAACAGCTATAGTATATTTCTTAGCATACGCGGGCAGGCAAAAGCATAGCATTAGCATAACAGTTGCTAACTGAATTTTCAAAATACTCATATAGGCAGTCACTTGTATTTATAGGATTTTATTTTTATATATTTGGAAGTATCTGAATAGTTGGTAGTAACGGGAGTCTCGATTTTATTTGCTGATTCTTTCTTTTCAAGTTCAACAATCTTCATATTAAGATTATTAACCTTTGCATTAATAGATTTGATTCTATTATCCAGTTTGTGGATTTTATAAAATGTGGAAATCGAGACTGCTAATATCAGCACCACAAGTATTATTATTATAATAATAATGTCAGTAATTATTTTAGCCCACATAGGATTTCAACTTCATTTGATTATTATTTAATTGTGATCATTTTATCGATGACGAACTTATATATAAATCGCGTATATTAATGTCAATATTAATTTATATTTTATGGCAACATATTACTGAATACTGAGTTGTAATATTTTTATACATAATTAACTGTACAATATATAGCGAATTATTTATCATTAAACGCATAATGAAAAGGAACGTAATGGGAATTATTGTAACATACTCGTTAAAATCAAGATATATTTGTTTCGCGATCAAGATTTGATAAATTGAACCAACCCTCGTTTCCAGTATATTTTATATTTGACATTACCAGAGTGCTTTATCATTTCTATGATTCAAATAATGAAATATAAAGTATATATATGACTCAATATCCTAAATTTATCGGTCTCAAGAAAAATCGAGAATTATTGTTAGAAGATATATGTAATACCTTTGATAACATTGATACTTTTAAAGGGCAGTTTTTATTCTTTAATCATGATGTCGGCACAGGCAAAACTACTAAAATAATTAATAATATATATAAGCTCATTGAGAAAAACAAACGAATTTTAATTTTAAGTGCTTCTTATAGGATTATTGAAAAAGAGTGGTCTGAAGTTGAAAAACAATATGAGGATATTACTTATACAATACTAAGTACCTCAAAGTTACATTTAATTGATTGTCCTGAAGTAATAAAAAATCCATATTCAACAAAATATGGTATTGACCAATTTATTCAAAAATATTGTAATTCCTGTAACGAACATACAACAAAATGCCTTAAATACTTGAAAGACAAAATCAAACGGCAAATTGTTATCTGCACTTACGCCATGCTCCGTAAAAATAGCCACTTGTTTAATAATTTCGATATTGTCATTTTTGATGAAGCTACCTGTTTGGATGAAATAGTAACGTATCATGTCGATTCAGAATTCTGTAAACCACTTGCTAGAATTAAAAAACCAATTAAGATTGTGAAAGATATTGTTGAAGGAATCAAAAAACAATCGTATGAGTACTTTAATAATTACCAGGATGGAATTTTTAACGATATTAGTTATTCTCCGCTTTATATGGAATCAATTTTCACTGAAATCAAATTAGATAAAGTAAAAATCATAGAAGTTTTAAAGATTGAAAAGAAGAATAATCGTTTTGCAAAAAATCAAGAATATAAAAAAATTCTTACGAAGTTACTGAAAATAATTCAAAGCGATAATCCTATAATAAGAATGCGTAAGCATGTCATAAAAGAGGTTAAGTCAAGAAATAAATATTTTAATTACTATAAAAATAAACACATTCCTGCTGAACCTGAAATAAAATGCCGGTATCATATAGATATATCTATATTCAAAGAATCAACATTGATAATCCTTTCCGCTGTTAATACTGTTGAATATATCCAGAACTTATTTAACCATAAAGTAGATAACATATTTGGCGGGCTACTTTATAACCGTTATATCAATGTCATAGCTTTTTCTTATGCCAGACAACAAGTGAATAAACTTTTTATCGGAAATAGCAAAACAAGCTATAGATTAAATCCGAATGTTTATTTCCGTATTAATAACACGATTGATGAGTTTATCAAACATTACAAAGGTGAAAAGATAGCAATTATCGGACATACCTCATTGTATCAGACACTAGAGACCGACATTAAATCAATGAAAAATGGAAGAAAATTAGTACGAGCTGATAAATACGGAAAAAATAGGGAAGATGGTAACAACAGCGTTAATAGTAAAGAAATACCTTTTATTCATTACGGAATGTCCGGCATAAATTCTTTTTCAGACATTCGAGCGGCATTAGTAATTTCGATTTACCACAGTAATCCTTCAAACTGTGTTTTCTATCAAAACAAATCAATAAGCAAGCATATATTAGATGATGATACCTATTCGTTTAATACTAATATCGCAACAATGAGACAGGCGGAAGGTAGAATTTATAGATTTTCAAAAGATTGTAAAATCAAATATATTCATCGTCTTATCTTTTATGATAATAAAAACTACAGCATGTCATATTTGAAAAGATTTCCTGATTTTAATCAGGCTTTATTTGTATTAGGGCGACAGGAATCAATAATAAACTTATTTTCACTGCCGGACTGTTATAATCAACTTTCCCGAAGAATGCAAAATAATATTAATACCAATTTGTATGAAGACATACTAAGTGATTTAAACATAAAGAATATGAAAGAATGGACTTATATCACAGCAAAATACATAGAATTTATTATGACATATATGGAAATCCACAAGAAAGAGTATAAAGATTCTTTATTTAATACCAGTGACTTTCAAGATCATCAGACCTATTTTGTATTGAAAAGCATTTTTGGTAAATCAAATGATGAAAGCATGAAAACATTAAAGGATATAAATGATTCAGTACAATTTGATAAAAGAAGAATGAATCAAAAAATA
>CAYLTM010000040.1:13837-22117 GCA_964386495.1 uncultured Leptospirales bacterium | reverse complement strand
TAAGTGTTAATGTCAGAAATCAATCAATATAACGTACATAATGTATATTAGATTTTAGATTATTCTCAGTAATTTAGAAAAAACTAGGTTTGAATAAAATATAATATAACTCAAAGAAAATATAAGAGGGGTGTATTCTTGAGTTATTCAACATAGATATCGAGTAAAAGGCTTTGTATCATGATAACTCAAATCAAATATGAAGATCATCTCGCCTTCATTTCCTTGAAACTACTGGTTTGATTAAGTGCGTCGCATTCGCTCCTATTCGACTGTTCAATATCGGAGGTCGCATTCGCTCCCGAAACAAACTGAAGATAAGAGGTAAGTTTTTTCAAATAAAATAAACTAGGAGAATATTATGACTTAGAAAGTTAATCGTTTTAAAGACTTATGATGATAACACAATACTGAGAATGTCATACATGATAAACTTGTATGTACCATTAAAGTAGTGTGGATGTCAGACTTTATGAAACCTCGCTTAATCGTGAGGTTTTGTCGTTTGTAAAGGTTAATGCCTTAAACGACATGAAATTAAAAGAATTTTACAGGAGAAATATCATGTTCAAAGAAAATAATTCAGTTTATGCGAAAATTATTGAATCCACGCAGGTTAATACAAGGGAGGAAGATAATAATCAAAACTTTGAAGAAAAGGCTAATGTGAATAATGCCATAATTCTGCCTAATGGTGGTGTGTTTCAAGGTGATTTGGTAGATGGTCTAGCGAATGGTCACGGGAGAATGATATTACCTAATGAAGAAGAATATCGTGGAGAGTTTCTAAATGGCTTACGTCATGGAATAGGAACTAATCAATTGATAGACTCTAATATGTTCTATGCCGGAGAATGGGAAAAAGATCAATATCAAGGATATGGTAAAATTGGATATGGAGACAACAGCTACTATGTTGGTCAGTTTATGAATGGACTTGAACATGGTATAGGAACTCGTTTAATGTCTTATCGACGAATTCATCATGGTGAATATGTTGAAGGTCAAGAACAGGGCAATGGCATTTACATTCATTCAGATGGTCGAGTCTGGGTAGGTTGCTGGGATAAGGGAACACCTATTGCTGCTCCGTATTGGGTTAGAAAGACTTTCATGTAGCCTTACAGAAATATAAATGCCTCATTCATATAATGAGGTGTTTATATTTCCTCTGCTCTAAAATAATTAAAAACTTAGGATGTATAAAATGAAAACTAGTAATATGTATTCTTCTTCAAAGAAGCAGTGGAACCCTTTCGTTGGTTGCTGTTTCTCATGTCTATATTGTGATTACTCATTCAAAGCTCAGGCTAAGAGACAGAAACATCGTTGTCTTGAATGTTATGATTTTCAACCACATGAACATTCAGATAGATTAACTGACTCGTTGCCGAAAACAAATGAGAATCAGTTTATCTTTGCGTGTTCTAATGGTGATATCGCTTTTGCTTCAATAGAATATCGCCAGAGAATACTTGATAGAATAAAAGAGCTTCCAGATAGAACATTTCTTGTTCAGACAAAGAACCCTGCGATATTCAAAGATGTTAAACTTCCTGATAATGTTATCTTGGGAACTACGATTGAAACGAATGATGATGAGTTTTACAAAAGTAATAACATTTCAAAAGCTCCTTTGCCCTCGACGAGATATGAAGACTTGAGAGATGCTGTTCATAGCAGAAAGATGGTGACTATTGAACCGGTTATCAAAATGGACATCGCCCTCATGATCAGTTGGCTTAAAGAAATAAATCCTGAAACAGTTTGGATAGGAATTGATTCCAAGAAGCCTCTTATCGGAGAACCTTCGTTAGAAGAATTTGATAATTATGTTTCTAAGATTAAAGCTGCAGGATTCAATGTTAATGTGAAGACAAGAATCCGTAAATCAAGAAACAAGAAAATATAATTCTTCTCTTAATATGCTCTGCTTCGGCAGGGCATATTTTTTTATGTTATATCTTTTAAAGTCTGTAATCTTCCGATAAATGGAGGATCATATGATAAAGTTATTTTTACTGTTATTACTCGTAGGATGTTCTGAATTCGATGATTCTAAAAAAGATAAATCTTCTGTTAAGCTATTCGACATTGAAAAAGAATATCCAGTTAAGCTTGAAACAATTGCCCGGTTTGGTCATTCAACTATTGTTTATAAAGATCATATTTGGATTATGGGCGGATCAACTGATTCTGATTTTGTTAATCCCGAGACTGACGAATTTACAAACAGTATTTATAAATCCCCAGATGGTGTTCATTGGAAGCATGAGCCGATTGATACTAAGCTTGGATATAAAGCAAGATGGACTAAACGTGCAGATTTCGGAGCTGTTGTTTTTAAGGATAAAGTATATGTTATGGGCGGTTATGGAACAACAGATAGATACGGTGAACTTTATTATTACAATGATATTTTTGTTTCAAAAGATGCTATAAATTATGCGCGAATAGGTTATGCACCTTGGAATCCGAGATTTAGATTTGCCTGTGTAACGACTAATGACTATATTTATGTTATTGGTGGGCACAGTTCTAATTATGAATGTTACAAGGATGTCTGGCGTTCAAAGGATGGCAGGTTATGGGAGAAATTGAAAGAGCCGCTTCCTATTGAATTCGTTGACCGGACAAAAGTGGCTAACGGTACTTATTGGGGAATTTATGGTCACACCGCTTCGTTTTATAATAATAAAATATATGTTATCGGCGGCTCATATCCATCAGGTATGACTACGAAATCAATTATGTTTCCTCAAGCAGGTGCTAATCAATTAACTGGTAACTGTATTTCAATAATAGATAATCCTGATTCTGCATCTCCAACGATGAGTCTTTTTGATCCGGGCGATCCGAAGCTTGATGGAACAAGCGATCCATTTTTTACTTACAATGGATTATATGTCGGCAGTGATTATGCGACCAAACAGAAAATCAGAAACATTTATTATGCTTTTAATAATGTTATCAAACGTGATTTCCCTGAACTGATAAATGTTATTCCAGCATTTCCGACTGATCTATATTTTGCTGATGTTAAATATATTAATGAATACTTAAAGATTCCTAACTTTTATGATAAGTTCTTTGAGCGGTATGGGCAAAATAAATACGGCGGTCTTACTTGGATGGATGGGTACATGTATCAGCGGTTTTTAAACAGAGAATCTGATCTTAATATTCTTATTGAAGAAACTAAAGCTTATCGCAGTAAAACATATCAAGAATACGATTCTTTATCGTTAAGTGAGAAATACTTTATACGGCGTTTGAATCGTTTAGTCATTGAGACGCTTTTTAATTATTCATATAATCACAGGGGCGAAGATTATCCTCGCTATTCTGATTACAGCCCTTACACTAATCTTGTGCCGATAATACCGATTATAAAATTCTATGACCGAAACCGTGATGCTGTTAGTGATTGTTTCTTTCAGGCGGTTTGATAAATGACACTTCTATTTATGAATATCGACACTCAATTTATTATATTGATGTCCGAAAAATGAATGGCGATCCTTCAACATGGGAAATAACAACTGAACCTCCAGAAGGTTACAATGGCAGGGCGTTTCATAGTTTTGTATCATTTAATGGTTATTTGTATGTCTTTCTTGGTTTAGGTGTGTCAGATAATAATGGTCTGATGAAAGATTGTTGGCGTTCTACAGATGGTGTTTCTTGGGAAAAAGTGTATTGATTTTCGATTGAACCTTTCAATCATAATTCTTTACCTTTCACTAAAAGATTATCTTATGTATTATTCAATTAACAATCACCGAGGTTTTGCAATTTCTAATATCAGAGTTGACCTTTTTTTGAATAATTCAAATGTTTGTTTATCATCAAGGATAAATAATTAAAACATGCCCAGTCTGATTGAAAATAGAAGAAATCTTGAAATAGATGTAAATAAATTTATTGATAATATTGATACTTACCGTGGTCGGTTAGTTTATTTTAATCACGACATCGGCACAGGGAAAAGTTATCAGTTCTGTAAACATTTAAAGGATATAAAAGATAGAATCAATTCTGCTCAAAGGAATAATAAAATAGTCATCTTCTGCTCGTCTTATAAGATAGCGAAAGAATGGTATGATAATATTATAAATAATTCATTTTTAGAATCGGAAAATATTTACAGATTATGCGCTCCTGATAAAATCAGCGATTTTATTGGTGGTGATTGTCCGAAAGCAGAAGTCTTGTCGCGTAATAAAAGCATAGATTCGTTCAGTTTAAAAGTATGTACTGAATGTCTTCAAGGTGATGACTGGTGTTTAAAGGATTATCGTTCAAAAATCGAATCCAGTTCAGTGGTTATCACATCCCATGCTGTTTATCTGCAAAACCCTGAATTATTCAATAACTTTGATATTTATATTTTCGATGAAGCTGCTAATATTCATGATATTATTACTATTAAAGCAAGCAAGATTTCGATTTTAGTAGAGGAACTGCAATCAATAACATCTGATAATTCGGATTATTCAAGTAACCTTAATAATGTTATTGATTCGTTGAATTCTATTAGATCACAAGCAACAGAATTTGAGATTTCTTATAAATGCAAAGATTCATATATTGACGATCAATTCCTAAAGTTGACCATTAATCCTGAATTGAAAACCTTAATTGAAACTTTGATACAACTGCTGAAAACAAAGAAAATAAATACTACAAAAAGAAGAGATCTGTTAAAAAGCATATCATCTATACTGGAACTATTAGAAACGAACCAGCCTGCTGTATGTATCATGAGCAAAAAAGCTATCCTTGAAAACGGTAAAATGAAATGGCAACCCGATGAGTGTCTGATTAAAAGCAGATTTCATATCAATGTTACTCCTTTAACAGAAGGTAATGGACTATTTGTTGTTTTATCAGCAAATAATTCAAGAGACTATATTGCTCATCTTTTTGAAACGAATATTGATGATGAGTGCTGCTTCGGTGAAAATTTAGTTAATGAATTTCCAAATGTTGTTACAACATCGTATAAACGTAAGAATGATTATCATGGTCCGAAGAAATCTTCTTTTGGTAACCGCTATTCCCAAATGTTAAAAGAAAATATTACTAATACAATTACAGAGGTTATCAAACTACATGAAAATGATAAAATTGCGGTTTGTGGATATAAGGACAATGAATCAGATGTTCTAACCGGTGATCTTACAGGTTTAATCGGCTTTGAATTAGATGTAAATAATCATAAATTCAAGATTGTGACTTATGACGATTATATGGCATCTGATTCAAAACAATATTTGATACCTTACATTCATTTTGGGATGTCGGGTTTTAACACCCTGGCGGATTTCAGAGCATTAGTGATGATTTCGAATTATGCCACGAATCCTGAAGATTATTGTTTCTATGCCGATTCTGAATTGACTGATTTTAAAATCAGCCAAGCAACCTTTTTGTTCAACTTGAATAATGTTGTTATTCATCAGGCAGAAGGGCGGATGTACAGGTTTACGCCTTGTGTCCGTATGAAATATATTTATCGGATTATGACTTACCGAGATTATAGTACCCGTGATCAGCAATTTCCGGATTACAATTCAGACACAATTTATTTTGGGCGATTCAATTCTTTGAACGATTTCTTGAGTAAAAATGTCCATGATTTGTCACTCTATAAAAGGAAAAAATTCCTATGTAATGAAACAATTAAGTCACTTGCCTCAGAATTAAAAACAAACCCAAAAGCGAAAGAAATAATCCTTGTATTGAAATTCATAGAGTTTTATGTTCATAATCTTGAAACAGTTTCAGACGAAATTGATGAAATCGCAAAAGGAAGTATTATTAAGAATTTCATGTTAACTACTGTAAATATTAATGAAGTTACATCTATAGAAATGTCAACAATAACTACTATATTCAAAGATTTGCCGAGTCGTGAAAATGAAAATAAAAGCTCAAGACACAAGCGAACCAAAAGACTACAAAAGATGTATGATAACCTATTAAAGGTGATTAACCGGCTTGAAAATGATTATCATCTAAGCAGGATAGGAACAATATCTTATGATGGTGACTGATATTTAGCCGGAAAACAGCCCAAAATACGGTTTTTACCTTTACGGTCGCCCAAAACCTTAACTATCGCTATATATAAGTACTTTATTTCATTATCTGATTGAATGAATTAGAAAGAGGCTATAAAAGGGTAGGTTAATAACTTTCCTTGGAATGACAATGACATTCTTTTGAACATCCTTCCATCCTTGAAAATGATATTCATCCTGAAAGAAGTTATTACCATAAAAAGGATGTTTATATTAATATCAAGTACTTTTTTATATCTTATTGTCCTTTGGAAGTGTAATATCTTCTTTTAAGAGTAATCGTCTTTGGATGGGAGGGTTATATGATATTAAAACATTACGAGGGGGCTTAGCCCCCAACAAATATTGAAGTGGTAATCGTGGTTTACCCGCTTATAAAAAAGAGCCGCTTCATGCTTCTATCATAGAATATGACCTTACACCTTTATTTTTAAGAAAGAGGCGTAGCTAATAGATATATGATTCTTCTATAAAAGTTATTTATCATGGAAGAACCTTCCATCTTTGAAAAGCGATATGTCATTGGACGGGAGGGTAATTCAATAATTATCATATCCTGTGGCTTGTCGCCACAACAAACTTATGTCCTTTAAACATGATGTCCTTTTGAAATACAAATGCCCTTTGAAACATGAATGCCCTTGCTTCAAGTATGTCATTGGAATATGAATGTCATCTGGCATTTGTTATTTCCATGGACATACGAATGCCCTGTTAACATGATTGTCCTCTGTAATATCACATTGCCATTGGAAGACGTTATCATCTCTGGAATATGAACTTTCATTTTATAGATAATAAGCCACTTCCCGGAAATATATTTTATATGGTAAGCCGCTTCCACTTATTTCAAGAAGATGACATACCGGTGTCCAGAACCGTTGAAAATCATGAAAGAGGGCAGGGTCAAAAGCCACTTTCAAACTTCCATTTTATAAACACTTTTCTCTAATAGATAAATCAACTTCTTTAAAATGTAAATGACCGCCGCCCTGTTGGTCGGCAAGCGAAATGTCCACTTCTCGAATAACTATTTCAATAGATGATGCCCTTCAATAAAATATCAACTGCCAGATAATAGATTTTTATGTTATTTAAAAGATAAGTTATTTAATGTCGTAATTTCATTATTAGCTTAATAGCGTTTTCCGGGTAGTCCCTACTTTTAAAAACGAGTCTTACTTGATGTTTTTATTTTAAGTGGTAAGTTCATTACTGGAGTTATTAACAAGAAAAAAGAGGGGCTGGCATTCCAACCCCTAATAAAGTGATTATCGTTTCTTTGACTGCTCTTCAAACATGAACGATAGTCCTTTCTCAACGATGTTACCTCGGTTTGTGTTTTTCTCCCGACAAACTTCGTCAAGTTTTGAAAGTATTTCAATCGGTAGAGTTATCGTGAAAGATACTTTATAATTTTTCTCCATAATTATTACTCCTTTGTTTTATTAATATTATATCATAATCTATAACTGTAACCATCCCGAAGGTTGGAAGGTTTGTATGAAAACATAATGGGCATCATCAACGAATCTGCTCGATTCTAAATATTTCAGTACTGAGTCAAAGTTCCTACTTGCGTATTTCAAATTAAAGTCCGGCTGCTTATATTCCTTTCTAATAAAAGCTTCAATCGCTGAATATAACTCACCGTAGAGTTGTTTTTTTTGTTCATTAATCTCTGCTTCTGTTTTCCCACGAGAAGTAGCAAGCTCGCTAATTTTAGTTGATATCTCATTACGAATAGCTGTTCGTCTTTTTGATTCAGAAGTTTGAAATCCAAATTCTGTTGTTTCTTCGTCATTAAGCTCAAAAGTATTCTCGAACCTACTTCTTATGACACCCCATTTCATTATTCTGCCTTTGCCAACTTCGAATAAAACCGTTCCTGATTTATTGTTGAGAATGAGCTCATTCACTTTTGTTTTAATGTCATCAAAAATCTGGACGTTATTATTTTTCTGATTCATGACTTTTCTCCTTAGTGTATTTTATAAGTAACTGACATGACTGGCTGCAAATATCGAGTAAATCTTGAGACTCAAGAAAGTTCATTACCCCTTTGTAGTTGCTCTCTTTTTTAACTGAATAACTTTCGTTTCTTTTATTGATGGCAAGCTTCAGCGAAACTAAATCAAACATTACGGCATAGAATCGTTTCCTGAAATTCTCAGTGTTCATATCGAGTTCATTG
>CAYLTM010000040.1:9926-13827 GCA_964386495.1 uncultured Leptospirales bacterium | reverse complement strand
TTTTAGCTCGAAGCGGACTGCATTTCTTTTTGTCTATGTCTTTTAAATAATAGCATTTTGAAAGAAATCCCATCTCTTCAACTGAGAATGATATTTCACTGCTCATCATTTTAACAGCAATGCCAGCGATCATCGTTTTGTCATTGTCTGATACGCTATCAACCTTGGATGACAGTTCAACAAACCAGCTTTTAAAACTCTGATCATCAGTCTGCAAAATACTAAGTGCCAGATCATAAGTAATTGTCTTTTCCATTTCGATTCTCCTATTGTTAATATTGAGGAATATCCTCTATAAGTATTATAACACATATTGATTATTGATGTGCCGGCATTACTGCTTAATACTAATGAATATTCCTAATATCATTGTACCACATAACGCGTCCCATTTATGATCCAGCCCGATTAAGAGTCCTTTCAGTCCGCGTGATAAATCACCCCTAGGGTAAGTATTGATGGAATATGCGTTTGCTTCGAGGTACCCGGGGGGTCGAGGCAAGAGCTTCCTATCAAACAAACTAAATTAATTTAACGAGGTGGTTTTATGTTATTACTAACAACGAACAGAGTATCGTACAAGGAGTGTGCGGTAGAAAGAGCGAACAGGACTGAGACTGGAAGAACAAGGAGGATCTATGGCGTGGCTACTTTTCATGAGAACCCACGAGTATTTGAATTCACATTCAAGAATCCAAAGTCAGTTCAAGATCTTTACAGAGTTATTGAAGAAGCTGCAAGCATTATTAAATTCCGTTACCCTGCTTTAAAACTTTGTCCAACGCCTAGTGGATGGATGAAACTTCAGGGCGATAGAATTAGAATTGATCTATTGTTTGCTGAAACTGGATGTGATCCAGAGGACAGATCCTCAGCATTTTCAAGACGAAACAGTCTTGACTTTCATCTTCAAGCTGAGAGCGAATCGTGCGGAACACTTAAAAAATGTAAGGTTGTTCGCGGTGAGAGTCCAATCAAAGATCATGATGGTTCGTGGTACATTAGAAAAAGTTCTTTATCTTATCTGCCTAAGACAACTATTATTAAAATGATCGGTTTTGCGGACTACTCAAAAAGTCATTTATTAAATCCTTCACCTGTAATAAAAGGAATGGTGAAAGTGCTTAACGAGTACGAGTGGCATAAATTGTGCAAATCTTGCGGTGTTGCTCATGACTTTGATGCGATAATTCCCGAGGTCACGATCAAGTTTGATAATCACAAAGATGTGATTGAGAATTTAAAAGTATTTAAAGTTTTCAACAATCGTTTATCTCGCAAATCTTCATTCTCAATTCAAGCAGCAGAACGAATGCCTTTAACAGAACATGGACAAGAACTTTGTGCAAAGATGTTTTCAAGTGCAGTTCGAGAAGTAATGTCTGCTTATCAAGATCCAACTGGAAAAGAAATCAGTAAGCTTATCAATTCTGTAGTCGAAGATTCATTTCTTTTGCGTGAAGAATCAAATAGCGATGTTATTGAAACGCTTGAATCTTTATCAGCGATTAACAACGCACTTCTCACCGGGCTTCCAATGAACGACAGTGAATTTGTCAACAGCTCGATTGATGTATTACTTACTAACCGAACGAAATCAGTTAGAGTTGATGGGTTTACAACAGTCACGATGCCGAATAATAAACTTAATAAGCATGAAATTATTATTCCACAAAGTGAGCTTAATCGTTTACATCTATCAATCGGAGAGATATTGACTGTCGGAAGATATCCAAATACAGGAATAGAAATGGCGGAGTTCAAAATAGTCGGAACAACGAACGACCGCTGTGTTTATCTTAATCCGACATTCTGGGCTGAAAGATTTGCTGGCGACTTTGATGGTGATTTGTGCGTTGTTCATGATTTTAATGGTGTGATCGATGAATCTAAAATTCAAAACTCTATTTCACCGAAGCAGAAAGGAAAAGGCGACATGCTGGTAGTTGAATCAGTTGCACGAGCGTTTTACTGTAAATATTTAATTCCATTCGCTGATTCGATTTTGTCTATCTGTGCAGAACACGGTAAAAGTTTAGAACCCGGCAGAGTAGTTTTGCAGAATATTATTGACTCAATTAAACATTTCAATTATATTCCAGATCAAGAAACAATCATGCACTCATCCTTTCTAACAAAAGATGATACTGCAAGTCCTATTTCGTATTTACTTCGTGGAAAACTTGGTTCTGATAAAAAGTTATATTCGTTAAAATACAATATTACTGTCGGCAAATTCAAAGATCACCACTCGAACATCGCTTGGATGAGAGAAGTTGAAAAAGAGTTTAAATTTCTCATTCACCCGAACAGGAAATATGTAGATCTCATTCTTGATAAGTCGAACAAAAATATTGTCAAAGATTACGAAGCTTTATTAAAAGATATCAAGCTTTCAAGCTTAATTGGCATCAAACCAAATAAGGAGCCGGTTCCAAGTTTGCCGAAAGAAATTACTGCTAAATCTTATGCCGGAGCTTTAAAAGAGACAAAACGAATTATCTCTGAGTTTCCATCAGTTGCACATTTATCTAAAGAGGTTATCAATCTGTATAACTCGTGGATCAATGAACTACGGTTTGGCAATGTCGAACGAGCTTTTAACTTTATGAATCAAATTCACAAGATAATCAAGCTCGACGAACGCTTAGGTGAAATGATTCTTCGTTATTTATTCATTGCCATCACTTATCAAACAGACAACGCGATAATAATAAAATCAATGAAGATATTTTCTTATTTGCCTATTCTTTTGGGTAAATATAATCTTTTTGAATACATCAAGAAGCTTGGCTATGTTCGTAATTTCAATTTGCAGGTTAAATATTCCAGTGAGAAGAAGCTGATTGCTTTTAAATCAAATTCTATTACAGAAGAATCTCTTTCTTCAATGATTTCGCAGTTAAGAAACCAAGTGTCCGATTTTGTAGTTGTTACTTCTAAGCAAATGGTCGCCGATATATGCACTTCTTTGTCACAAGAACATCTGTTGATTGCTCCAGAAGAGGCGAAAACCTTTAAAGTGGATATTCTATATAATTTATAATTCAACATATCAAGACTGAAGCCATGAGATAAAGCATATAGAGTAGAAGCCAAGTAATTGAAGCCAAGTACTTTGAGTCGAAAGACCGGAAGCCGCCAGAGATAGGCCTGCGGCTCATTAGCAATAAGAATTCACTACACGATGACATGACACATTCAAACCAACATACACAGACACATTTACATTCAAGCTCTTCACATTTCTATGATAATTAACATTTTTCATCAAGTGCATATTAATTTGAAAACCTTTTAGTTTGATGCGGTGACCTAACCATCTATAAATTACATTTTTATACATTTAATATTAGGTTATCCAGTGACTAATGTAATAATACAGAAAATACGACTAATCTATCACTTCTATGAGAGCATATCAATGATTTTAAAGCTTTTAATAAGCGAATAACTGCTATGTAATAGAGTTTTTGATTTAATTACTCATAAATTCGTTTAAATATTGAGTATGTTACAGCATTGATATTTTTCATGATTTTTCCATACACTTTGATTTTCATTTGTGACAACTTTTTTAAGAATTATGTAATTTTTTTCATTTCTACGATTAGATCAAGGTTTACCTTCCATTTTCACCGTTCAGCTAAGTTGATCTTCCCATCATCAAATTCATCTTCAGATAATGGTTCGTCTCGCAATCATCCTTAACCGATGGCTCCGGGAAAGAACAGAAACAAACGAGAAACAGATACCCAGCTGACCGATAGGGAAAAACCCCCTTGCTGTTAGCATGAATTTTATTCATGAGCCATAATTTTATTACTGGAGGTTTTATGAATTACTCTAAATTTAAAAAGCATGAACTCTTCAGGAGATAATGTGCTTTGGGACAAAGCAA
>CAYLTM010000040.1:8854-9916 GCA_964386495.1 uncultured Leptospirales bacterium | reverse complement strand
TCATCAGCATCCTTCGAGTTGCAGAAAAAGTTGACTCGCCGAATTTAGCTTACAACTACATTCGCAAAATGAAGTTTAATTATCATCAGGAAAACTTTATTGTATTACTTCTTAACAACAACAATGAGATAATAAAAGGTAAAATCCTTTTCAAAGGTGGAATCTCAGAAACTGTTGTTGATCCGAAAATAATATTTCATGAGGCGTTAAGTCTCAAATTTATATGCGGAGTCATCGTCGCACATAATCACCCAAGCGGAAATTTATGTCTATCTCAACACGACATCGAGACAATGAACCGATTAAATTTCGGTGCTAAACTGCTTGGATTAAGTCTTCTCGATTTTTTGATAATAACCCCTACGACTTATTCCAGTATGAGAGAAGCTGGCAAGCTTAATTAAGTTTAAACACACCACATCATCGTTTCTTCAATCGTCCCTTATTAACGGATTTTAATTAATATTTAATTTAAATAAGGAGGCTTTATGCCACAACTAAGCACATCTTTTAAATCTGTTCAAGAGAAAAATTCTGAGATTAATTTTGAGGTAAATTCAAAAACTACCTCAACTGGAATTCCTTATCTTGAAATCGAGAATGAAAACTACTTCATTCAGCTTTATCAGGTACACAGTAACTACGACAGCACAGCAAAATGCTGCATCGCGTTTAATGCACTTGTTAATTTCAAATCTCTCGATATTACAGTTTGTATGCCGGTTAAAGAATTCATCGACTCGAATGAATTATTCATCGGCACGAAATCAACTCGTGGAAATAAGCGAGCAGTTTTATCTGATTACAACAAAGTAACTCAGAAAAACTACGAGCGTCTTGCAATCCCTTACGACCGCTACAACGAGATCATATCAATCATCCGCGCTTCTGTCGCCGCTTGACAATCAAAAGAGTCGAACCTTCGGGTTCGGCTCTTTTTTTCGTCCTTGATTAACGGTAATTAAAAATATTAAATTATGGAGGTTTTATGAAAACCATTACAGTCGAGATGGTTAAAAACATCATTGAAGAAAATTACATTGTTGGAGGTAAGAAATTTGA
>CAYLTM010000040.1:0-8844 GCA_964386495.1 uncultured Leptospirales bacterium | reverse complement strand
TCTATTTTTAGGATGATTTCAAACAATGAAGCTGAGATTGGTTTTAAAGATGGTGAAAAAGAATTCACCATTAAAATCACATTGCCGTCTCAGAGGAAAGATGGTCTTTACGAACGAAACGGCACAATATTTGCTGGACTATCATTTCTTATTCCGCCACTTAAATTCAAAGTTAACAGCAGAGTTTTCTTTGTAAAAGACATTATTAATGATTCCGTCTTTGCAAAATCACTAAATGACTTTTTACCAGTATTGTCATCGATAAAACCAGTAAACATTTCAAAACTTTACGGTAGGTTGTTTCCTACGGAAGCTAAAGATATTAATGATGTTTCAAACTGGATAGCTATTGATTTTCAAACTGCTATTCTTGAACTGTTTAATTTAAAGATTACCAAAGACATTGAAAAATATCTCAGGGGTAATTTCAAAGGGGTTTCGACAGTTAAGAGAAGTATAAATACTTTCATTAACTGCTGTTTAAAGTTTTATAAAAGTCAAGACACGAAAGAAGTTACAAGGGATTACTGTCATGAAGACACTGATTATCTAAATCCTTTTGCAAGTGAAGAAAACATATTCAGAGTACATCCGCTTATCAGACAAATTTCTTTAAAAGCAGATACTCCTCTTGACTTTTGCTCGTCGTCACAATCAAAAATGTTTTCATCTGCAAAACTTAAAGCTGGTTTTGAAGTCAAAGATTACATAATCGCTGGGAAACAAACATTTCCATACTCTCATTACCGGAAAGCGGTTGTTGGTGTGTTATCAGACGATCCGAGACGAGTTATTGTTTCAAATTCTATTAAACGAGCAATGACACTTTACTCACCGGACGAGCCTTATGCAATAACTGACACAGAAATACAGTGTGATTCATTGTCAATGCCAGGCGTAAGAATGACTCATCCACTAACATTTCATGACGGTATTGTTGTTAGTAAAACATTTGCAAAGAAGGCATCAGCATTTAAGGAGTACACAGATGTTTTTACAATTACAGACGAAAATGATTTTTACATTCTTAAAGAAGCTTTTGCTGGAAACTCAAAAGAAGCATCAAGAACTTTGGAATTAAATCGTTTATCAAAAGTTATGCCTGATGAAGTTATTGCAGTTTCAAAACGAATTGAATTTAGAAGCAAGGTCAAAGTACCAGCAGTAATAACTTCTATTTCAATAAATGACGACATAAGGGATGACGGCGTTAAATCAAAAACTGTCAAAATAACATCAGTTGCATTTTTACCACTTCAAGTCGGGGATAAACTGTCTGATGCTCATGGAAACAAGGGAGTTGTTTCTGCTATTTTACCGGATGAAGAAATGCCAATCTGGGAAAATACTCGACTTCACTACATTGCATCACCTTATGTTATGAAACGTCTTGCTCTGGGTGCTGAGATCGAAGACAAAATATCTTTAATCGGTTATGATCTTAAATTAAAAGGCGATGACCGGACTCCTTGTGTAGATCATAATTTTACCATGCAGGAAGCAAATCGTATTCTCGAAGATTCTGGCTTCTCATATCTGCATAATATCAAATATGAAGGAGAACTATTTAAGAATGTTCCAATTTCATTAAGGAGAATGTTTCGACTGGATAACAATGCCGTTGAAACACTATCAATAAAGAAAGCTAAACTCACGACCGACTTATGTACTCTTTATGAGAGAGGAGCTTTAAATCTTACAGAGTCTTTTATTGGTAAAAATCATCATGATTTCACACGGCAAGTTATTCCGGTTTTAAAAGCACTAAGTAAGAAAGTTGTTCCCTCAAATTCATTTGAAATTTCTGTCAAACTTCCAGATGAAATACTCGGCAAGCTTATAAAATCAGATGAATTTAAAAACATACCGCACAGTGTTATTGATTCAAGAATTGAAAACATGTTCGGATTTGTGAAAATAGGCAGGGAAATAATTTATCTTCCTCCTCGAAAGATTTTAAATGATTTAGGAAATGGTCTTTATGCACTCGACAGAATACTTGTTTCTTTTAATAGAATAATTGCTGAACAAAAATCATCCTCACTTGGTTACGACTCGAACATTCAAAGTAAAGTGAAAATGTATTACGAAACTCTTTCAACAATCTTCTGCGGTAAAAATGGTTTAATAAAAGAAACATTGTCTGGTAAAGCATCACACTCGATTAGAGCTGTCATTACGCCTGCCAATTCATCAGATGATGATATGATTTTCATTCCGAGAAGTGCATGGAATAAGATTATTGCAAGAAAAGAAGTGCGTGAGATTTACCGGAAACATCCACCATTTTGTCTTTTGAAGCGAGATCCTGTTCATAGGAGTGCGAATCTTATTACTGTGAGATTTGCAATCTGGGATAATAAGACAATCGGCATCAGTCCTCTTCTTTGTGATCCACTGAACGCAGATTTTGATGGTGATACTGGAACAGTTATCTTTCCTGAGAATGAAGACTCAATGAAGGACATAATGAAAATGGATAACTCTCTTAAAAGCTATTATTCAGCACAAAAGTATTTAAAGGACGTTCCATTTGAAAACGCTACCGAACACTTAAAGCAAACAATAGGAATTGTTTCAACATTTGATAACCCTCATTTTTCAGACGAGCTTAAAAATGCTGAACTTTTTCATAAGCTCTACAGCGGAATCTCTGAAATTGATTTATCAAACGAATGTATTAAAGCATCGAAAGACTTTGCTGCAATAAAAGAATCAACGGCTAAACTCGGAGCTTTATTGCTAAGGTTGATTTACACAAGGAAGTTATCTAGACTTGATGAATTAAACCATTCGATGGATGTTTATCACTTTCTATCACAAAAGTCTCTAAGCTCAAAGTCCGGTAATGCTGACAACCCTTTAAAAGTTATTGATGCTTTCAATAATAAGCCAGAAAAGCTTAAAGATGTTTTAAATGAAATGGGTTATTTCAATGATGAAGCGATTTCACTTCTCATCAAGTTCAGACAGGAAATAAAGTCATCAATGAAGGATTATCTACTGAGATTTCCTATACTTGCATGTATTCAAAATAGTGCTTCATTCATTGAGCTTAAAAATCTTGCTGATAAGTTTGAGAATCTTGATTCCATCACTCTTTGGGAAAAGCTCTTTACCAAGTCACTTAACTCAGATGATGAAATTACATTAGCTTCATAAAGTCTGGACTTCTTCGAAATTAATAGGACTTGGGATAAAATCCTAAGTCCTTATTTTTAAAGGAGGATTTTATGGAAAATCAATCAAATGGTAAAGTGTTTTTTGTTAATGGTAAACAGCGTCTAAGTCAACAAGGTAAAAGTTATTTTTTCTCACAGAATTTCGACCTGTCTGAAATTATTAAAACTATCGGGACAAGTAATTGCTGTGCCACGATAGCTGTACCTAAGACAGCAAGAGATGAGAATGATCGAGTTTTGGTTCTTAAACCTGCGATTGAACGAAATAACGATAAAGGTTCGTATCAAAAGCAGAACAATCAGAGCAACAATCAAAGCAATAGCCAAAACTACAGTAAAAACGCTAATCAAAACGCTAATCAGCCAAACAAACCAAGCGGTAACTACCATGGAAACTATCAGAACAATTATCAGGATAACTACCAGGGCAACAACCAGAATAATTACAAAGCAACTATCAAAACCGCAGTAACTTTGAAGGGCAAAACACCCAAAATTCTCAATACTCCAGAAGTGCTAATCAAGCTCCAGAAATATAGGAGGAAAATTTATGATGCCAGCGGAAAAGATTTACAATTTCTCTCTTGCTACTTTGAATTTATCGCCATCAAGAATAAATGTGTTTGAAAGCTGTAAAGCCCGCTTTGTTTACAGTTACATAATTTTACCCAGAATAGAAACCCTTCGCTCGAAGGACATTGCTAAAACTGGCAAACTCTTTCACAAAATAGCAGAGACTAACACAGATTATTATCTTACAAAAGCGATCCTTCTGAATGAAAAAAGATCAATTCGAGATGACATTACACAGTTTGTCGAACTTCTTCAATCCAGAGATTACTTTTCCCTTTTCTCAGAGAATGAAGTGTTTATCAAAATGAAGTTTTTAAATTTCGGCTTTCTGTCCGGAATTATTGATCGTCTAATTCGTACTGATGATGAAATAATTATTGTCGATTACAAAACATCAGCGTTATCTGATCCGAAAACCGATTTCAAACAGCTTAAAATTTATGCTTTCATTTTATCAAGTATCGAAAACCTTTCCGGCAAGAAGATCAAACTTATTTTAGATTATATTCGTGTTAATGAAGTTTACTACGACGAATTCACCTTTGAAGATTATGACCTCTATGAAGACTATTTGCTTTTAACTTATGAAGAAATAATTAAGCTGGAAAGAGAATTTCTTAAACTTAAAAACATTAAGGACATTACGCACACTGTCGGCGATTGTTCCTTTTGTCCGATGCTCGGCAGATGCGCTGCTTATCAAATTACCATCAACCTTGATGCTGATTTAGACAATATTAAATCTACAACAGAAAGTCTTGCCGAGGAGCTAAAGATTAAAAATGCACAACTCAAGATTCTGGAAAAAAGATGTGAGGTCTTAAAAGATGCACTTCTTTATCGTCACAATGAAGGTGACGAGCTTGTAAAAACTTATGGTTCAATTATAAAAAGTGCTTCAACTTTTTATCCGGCGGACAAAGTATTAGATAAAATACTTCCGGTATTAATTGAAACTGCTTTAAAAGATGTTAAATACAAATCAATTCTAAACATTCCAAAAATAGTTGAAGCTATCAAAGATGTCTTTCTTCGAATGCTGGATGAAAACCTTCGACCAAAAGACATACCAAGTAAATTCTTAACTAATGTTCAAAACTTTATTATCAAAGTGCCTAAAAAACCCTATATTCGTTTAAAAGGAGAACCCAAATGAAATACATAATTGTGTTAAGTACTGAGCGATTCGTATTTTCAAACGATGAGACGTTTTATAAATTCGTTAAAATGCTTTTCGAACATACAAGAAACCCGACAGAATTATATTCACGACTAATCCTTGATATTTCAACTGAATTTTTTAAGTTTTGTCTCTCTGCAAGAGTCACTGATAATAATAATCCTTATCTAAGAACATTACAATATTTCGAGGACTATTATTCCGCTATTTATGATCCATCAAAAGAACTTTTTTCAACAATTAAAAATCAATAGGAGGATTTTATGGACGAGCAAAAAGTATGGGTTGAGTCTTTGTGGCTCACAAGAAAAGAAAATGTATCTGTCGAAGTCAATGGAGAGGTTACAGCTAGAGAAAGTTCAATCGGAATGACAGTGAAAGGCGAGCGAGGTACTAAAAGCTCTGTTCTTTATGAAGCCCTTGACATTGCGATAAACAAAATAATCGATCAGGAGAAAGAACACTGGCTTGATAATGTAGTAATCCAGCGTGAAGCTCTTTTAACTAAAAACCACATTGTCAATATCGACAACATCATTATCGAAGAGCTAAAGAAAGAACAGACTCAAACTATTCATTAAAAGGAGAAATTTATGTTTAAAGATTTGTCGCTTGATGAAATTAAAACTACTGTTATTTCTAAACTCAAAGAAATATCATCAGACCCGAGTGTCCATAAAGATTTTATCACCTTCATAAACAAGTTCCACAAGTATTCACTATTCAACCAACTTTTAATCTTCATTCAAAAGAATGATGCTTCTCAGGTCGCAAGTTTTACAGCGTGGAAGAAAATAGGCAGGTGTGTTAAAAGAGGTGAACACGGATTATTAATTTACGCACCGATAATTCATAGAAAAACGACAGATGATAAGAAAACTCAAACATCCAGAAATGATGAAGCAGAAGACAAAACAACTGACTCAAACAATGATAAGTCTCGAAATAAGCAGCTATTCGGATTTAAGATTGTAAGAGTTTTTGATATTTCGCAAACTGCTGGTAAACCTGTTGCTATTCCTTTATCAACAACATTAGATTGTGATGACCCGGATGAGTTAATGTCAAAGTTAATTGCTCTTTGTGAAAAGAAAGGCTACAATTTGATATTTCAGAATTTAGAATTTGCCATTGGAGGGTACGCAAACAGACAAGGCGACATTGTAATCAATAAGTTTAGACCGATTGAAGCTAATTTACACACTATTATTCATGAACTATCTCATCATTATCTGGGTCATCTTAATGAAAATACAAAAATTAGCAGAAGCACCAAAGAAGTAGAAGCTGAGCTTTCCGCTTTTCTTGTCTGCTTAAAACTCGGAATCCCAAAAGGTTCACACGAATACATCGAAAGCTGGGGACAAGTTGATACAGTAGTGCTGACAAACGCACTTAAAATATCAGATCAGATAAGTTCTGATATTTCAAAGATTACTGATGAGTATAAAAAGGCATGCTGATAATTTTTCTGCAGATAGTTTTCTTTTAACTTTACTTCTATTAGAACTGATGGTGATAGGGTAGGGTGACTTCAATCATTTTTAATAATCATTTCTACATCCCTATTACTCATAACTCGTATAATTGTCATAATTCCATAAGGCAACAGAAGAAGCCTTGTAAGATTTAAAGGTCGTGCTAACAATGTTAAAATAGTTAGTTTGCCAATGAGAAATATTGTTGTAAATATTTTAATTAATGTTTTCATACCTAATAAATCGGAACAGTGATAATATTATTTAATCACTTTTTTAACGATTCGTATATTTATGTTTTGAAAAGACCCACGGTTATGAGTCTTTTCATTTTGAAGTTATGTAGTTTTAATCAATTTTTCAAACTCTAAAATCTCATTCTCGAATTTAACTATATACTCTTCCAGATTATCCCAAACATTCAGCCAATTTTTCTTTTGTCTAATTCCGTCTATTGCCGATTTTGATACACCCATCAAACTTGAGAGAACACCTGCAGAAATTTTATTATTCTTTATGATCGCACAGACTTGATAAATTTTCAGTTTCGACTTTGGGTGTCTTTCTCCATAACAGGATTTTCCATTTCTTACCATATCTTCCATGTTATCTTTTTGTGACCCGGTTCGAAGATGATCAGGATTTATGCAGAATTTGTTATCACACAAATGCCTGACAACCTTACCCTGAACAGGTCTATCAACCACAATTTTTGATACAAGGCGATGCATTTCCCTTATATCCCTGTGGTGTTTAATTTTCGGATAACCATTTGTGCCGATGCGATGACTTATCTCTACATGACATCCAGTATCTTCATCAATTATTGCGTAAAAGAATGGATAACGGACGATTTTACTATTTAACAGTAAGTCTATTTTGTTTTCCGAGTTACAAATATTCATAGCAATCAGCAAATCAAGCGGATCGCATCCAAAAAACACATGAAATCCATTTTCCTGAAAATTCATTAAATCCCTATTCAGCATTAATCCATTGTCTGAATATTCAACAGAAAATCTGTCTCGTGGGATTATCTTTGCTATTGTTCTAAGTACCGTCAAATCATCTGGTGACACACGGCTAATTAAATCAGCTTTAACATCCTTAAAGTTCATATTGAACCTCCTGTTTATTAATAATATTAATTATACCACAATTAAGGAGGGATTATTTCTGGATGATCAGTCTGGAGCCTTTCGGAGGAAAATACCATGAAAAATCTTGAATTTGCTCACAATCTTCTGTTAAAAAAGGGGTTTAATTATCTGGATAACAAAGCCGGAATTCATCATTATTCGATGAACCATTCCCATAGCATTCACAAGGGAGTACTAAAAGTCTGTAATGGACTGCGTGATCTTCTCGGAATCTATTTCAAAATTGATTCTGACGATGAACTTCTTTACCTAATGATATCTGAAAATAATGATTTTGTGGAACAATCTAATATGCCTGAATGCTGATTTTCATGTAATTTTAGGCATATTTTGACGCTGAGTAGGCAGAAAATCTAACTTTTTTTCAAATCGACTAATTTTTTTATTGCACCAATTGGGTATTATTTAAGTTTGCCGGAATTTTAGGGTTGATCTGTTTGTTTTATGTTCTTGAAAGCATCATCATTTGAATTTCTCATTTCGTCTCAATCTACATAAAAATCAATTATCATAACAGTCTTTGTCCGCCAATATTCATCAAATAATAACATAACAAATATAGGAGGGTTAACCATGAGTGCATTCATTATAAGTAAGGAACATATCGACTGCCTTGTTACTTATGCTGTATTCAAAAGATTACATTGTAGGGTAAATGATCGAACCCAAGCAGATCTCGATAACGCAGATGAAATCGGTCAATTACTTGTAAATGAAAATTACCGGTCATACAATTATCTATACAATGATGAAAATATTAATCCTTATGTTTATTCATTCACAAAAAGCCCCAAATATTCTTTAATTCAAATTATCAAGGCGTGCAACTGTTATAATTATCAATCATGCGAAACTGATGACTATTATCAGTCTGATGCTTACTATCTCGTTGATAATATCATCAAATCATGTATTATGGATTTACCAGGTTACGAAGAATCTATGTGGGAAATAAGGGTATAAATTATGAAACATAAAACTTTAATAATTGTTAACGGTGGCGTAGTTCAGGATGTAATAACCACTGACAATAACAATGAATTTTATCTATTGGACTATGACGAAGGAAATGATATTAGTCGTTTATCAACTATTCCAATGAACGCTGATATCATCAATCGATTAGAGAAGGTTTGATTGTTTTATTAAGCTCATGCCTATCTTTTGTCATTCTGGATAAGATAATCGTTATTGTGTCGGGTTATTCTCATAATCTAAATTAAAAGAGGAAGAATCGCTCCCTCTTTTAATCTGAAAGTAAATTACTTTTT
>CAYLTM010000039.1:21075-25576 GCA_964386495.1 uncultured Leptospirales bacterium | reverse complement strand
CGAAGTAAACAGTCAAGGTATCCCAATTTTTATCAGGATCAACCTCCTGATACTTCACAGCACGGAATTTTCTTGCGGAATAATTCCCGTCTTCTAAAATTTTCCGTAGTAAAAGAGCGACAACTTCGTTAATCGACAACTCATTGGCTTCCGAAAAATTCTCAAGTAACGATAATTTACCGATGTTGATATTAACCGACGATTTAATCATAATGTTCTCCAATTTAGTTTTTTGAAAGGTCAGCAAGATTAGCAAAAAAATAACCTTCTATTAATATATACGATGAAAAATCGCAAATGAAGAAAAAAAGTTGGGATTTTTGAGAAAATTTTAAATCTTTACTTTGCAATGTATTGGGTTAGTGAAATATTTGCCAAATACTGGTAATTTTCGATGATGATTCTTATGGGTTTAACATCATAATCAAAATACAGTTAATTCTTAAAATGTTTGCAATATTTATTATATAATTTTATAGTGCTAAAAAAAATTAATATTTCGACGGATAGATTTATGAATTCAATTTATATGATTCGCGGTGGCGGATTTGGAAGTAATTTCGAAATTAAACTGTTAATGATAATTATCACAATTGTAGCAATTATATATGATTGGAGAATTAATAAAAGAAACGATTATTTATGGATATTCATGACCGGATCACTTCTTTGGTTCGGTGTTGAATTATTTTTGCAGCTTGCTGGAAACCGAATTGTTGCTAAAAGTTTACTTTTTAACCGTCCGCTTCCGATTATGATATCGGCACTCATTCGCGGCTTATCAGAAGGATCTGTAATAGCGATTATCGGAATATTTTTCGCAGATAGGTTTCTTCAGCATAAATACAGAATTTTTTGGATTGCTGTTTTTTTTATTTTGAATCTTTTGATTATAATTTTAGTTATTAACCAATATCAACCAGCTATTTATCCTGGAGGTTCCGTTCCATCACGACGCCAAATATTCGTTCCGGCTGCTGTTATATTTATGATTACTATGATTATTATTGATGTTATATGGTATAGTCGTGCTGATTTTGTATCACGGAAAAGGGGGATGTTTATGTTAGCTGTTATGATTGTTTTTGGTTCAATATGGACGACATCAGAATATTTATGTCATACAAGATGGATAGAAATTCTAACAGCTGGTAGTTTTCAGCACGCGGAATTTTTCACCGAAATATTTGTTTTATCTTATGATGTTATCGTCGAGATAGCATTGGCATATTTACCATTTTTTGCAATACCATCATTGTTTGGAATGATCAAAAAGTAAGAATTCGCAGTCAAGGTTGAATATGTGTTTCGTTAAGTACTGCAACTGTTATTAATCAGGCTGTCGATGTTTAATCGACAGTCTGATTAAGTTATCCGATATTTTCTTTGGCTTTATGGAAACTCCCATTTGATTTTAATACTTTTGATAATCCTCTATATTCTGCTTGATGATTTCGAGCTCAGAAAGATCTAATTCTAGGTTCATGTTTTTGAAAATGGTTTCAGCCTTCAAGATACAATTTTCTGTGGATAGTCTTATGCGTTTATAGATTATAGCTTCAAGAAGGTGTCTCTCTTTTTCAGATAGGGTGAGACGTTTAACAATTTCAACAAGGCTCCTTGCTTCATCGATCCGCACGTTAATTCTGCGAGCCTCTAGAACAGAATCGCAGAGACGATTCATTGCTCTTTTTTTATTACCGGTTGTCCAAATAAATATTGCATCGAGCCTGTAAGCGCATGGTCTGTTGAATGCTGAATGCCTAACTTTGGAGAGTAAGGCTTTTCCCGAAAGACGAGCGGTCTTTTTTGCGGCAGTAGATTTAATTGAATTCCCTATGGCAATAGCTTCTTCGTAGTAAACGATATCATTTTTAAAACGTCTTATTAGAATTGGAACTAATAACCAAGGCGGGGCAATTCCCATCGTTTGTTTTCGTTTAAAGGCAAGGCGAAGAATATTTTCAGACCCTTCTCGGTCTCCGATGTTCCATAAGTATTCACTTTTAAATCCCATGCATGCAATCCATGATGTGGGGAATCCCGATTTTAATGTAGCTTCTAAACCCCTTTCAACATTTTCGCCCATATTGCTGAAATTGTTAATCATAGCAGATGTTCTGCTTTGCATTACATAATACACTCCACGGGAAAATTCATTTTGATAATCTCGTGCTATTTCAAAAATTTTCTGATTGATACTAATAGACTGTTGAATGTCGCCACGCATCAACATAATTCCGGACATTGACATGATATATCTTGTGGCACAAAAGAATTCTCCAGCGTCTATAGCTGATTTGACTAGTTCATTATCGTATTCATTTAAATGGCGCACATCACCTGTTAACATGGAGTACATCGCTTCATCGGCATGATATTCGACTTTTGACATCATATCCGCATTAGGAATCTCCTTACGAATGATATCAAGAATCCGTCGTGCTATAGTGAAGGATAAGCCCGACCATGACCATAGAATACTCAGTCCGGCAAAAAAACCCAATCCCGATTTGATTTTATGCATATTTATTTTCAATAATCTGGATGTATTACGTAACCCTTCCATGAACAATTGAACTTGATTGATTATAGAAAGCATTTCAGCCCATTGATAAAACATCATGAAATACTCCCTGTCCTGGTCGTTTGGTGTCTTGTACCAGCGACGTATTGGAAGCCACAATCGGACTTGTGACGAGATTGTGTAAAAGAATATTGATGCGACTCGCAGGAAATGATTTCTTGGAAGCTTTCCTTTGATAAAGGTTAGGTATCGGTCGTAGTACGGTAAAGCCTCAATGAAGAGCCCTTTGTTTCGGTAAGCCATACCTATTTTTATTTCCATCTGCATAATGTATAAGGTATCAGCCTTATCGCCGTATTTTTCTCTATACATGTTTATTACAGAACGGTAATATTCGATAGCCTCAAGTGAGCCAGATGAGTCAAGTGCGGCATCACCAGCCTTAATAAGATATTCCTCGGCTTTTTCTTTCGCGTCGCCGGTATTCTCCGCCTTTGTGTAATGAAACGCAAGCATACCGTAAAATTCATGAAGCCTTTCATGAAATACCTGTTCTATCGACTGTGCAACTTTGTAATGAAGCAACTTTCGTTTCTGAATGAGTATAGAATCGTAAGCCGCCTCCTGTGCAAGTGCGTGCTTGAATAGGTATTCCAGTTCATCCATTCTCGTCTGTTCGCGAATCAGCTGTATCGCTTCAAGATTTTTTAAACGCTCGTCCATCTCGATTACATCTTTTGCGACTTCAGAAAGAATTTTGTAGAAGAAATTTCTTCCTATAACCGACGCTGTTTTTATCAGTTCTTTAGTACCTTCATCAAGCCGGTCGATGCGAGCCATTATCACATCATTGATAGTCAATGGAATTTTAACCGAATGGATCTTGTCTGTAACTTTGAAACCGAATTTATCCTGAACAACCGCGCCTTCATCAATAAACGAGCGGATTATCTCCTCTATAAAAAAAGGATTCCCGGCTGTTCGGGAAATAATCTGATTGTTTACGGACGACGGTAATCCCTGAATATTTACTAGATTTGTTATAAGCTGTTCAATCTGCACTGGATCAAGTGCCTGAAGATAAATGGCTTGATAAATTTCAGGCATCTCATCTTTGAGTTTGTTGCAGAGTTTCTCACTGGTCTCTTTGTAATATGGACGCATTACATTGATAAAGAGTATTCTATGATCAACCGCGAGCTGATAAATACCTTCCAGAAAATCAATCGTACTGGTATCAGCCCAGTGCAGATCTTCAACAATATATATTAGCGGTCGTATCTCGCATGCCTTAATAACAAGATCGCGGATATTTTTGAAAATGATTTTATCCAGAGCGGAGCTCTCTATATTTATTACGCGCTCAGCATATTGACCAGATAGTTTCATTCCCATGAGTTTCGCAACGAATGGTATGATTTCTTCGGCTGAATTGGGATGTATAATTTTTACAGCAGTAACAAGTTTATTAAGTGATTCACTTTCAGAATCTTTCTCATTTATCTGAGCCCAATTTTTTAAAATGCTGATGACCGGGTGATAGGGGAGATTTCTTCCTGTAGACAGTGCTCGTCCTTCATGGAATACCACATCTTTTACCAATTCGCATGCACGAAATTCCGCCATAAGTCGCGATTTTCCAATTCCGGCTTCCCCGATTATTGATACGACTGCACCTTGTCCATTTTTTAAATTTGTCACCAATGATTCTAGTTGATTGAGTTCTTTATCGCGGCCAATCATTTTGGACGCAATCATTCTTGTCATCACATACGCGGCATGGTCGGTTGTCGTCTTTTCTGATATAAGCTCATACACGGGAATGAGATCGGATTTGCCTTTCACCGCGACAGGCTTCAATTCACGGAATTTGAAATTATCTTTTGTATATCGGTAGGTTGTTGAACCGACAAGGATCTGTCCATTTACTGAAGCGTCTTCAAGTCGAGAAGCGACATTTACCGTGTCGCCCAT
>CAYLTM010000039.1:9867-21065 GCA_964386495.1 uncultured Leptospirales bacterium | reverse complement strand
TTTTTATGATCATCGCCGACTATCCCTGCTAGCACGGGACCTGAATTTATACCGAAATGAATATCAATCGGAACAACGGGATTTTTCTCTTTGTTAAACTGGTAAATTTTATTACGCATTTCAATAGCTGCAAGCAATGCTTTCTTTGGAGCATTCTCAACAGCGACAGGTACTCCAAACACTGCCATAACACAATCGCCCATGAATTTATCGATTGTGCCGCCTTGTTCACGTATGACTTTTCCGAGTAGTCCAAAGCACTCATTCATAAGAGAGGTCACTTCTTCCGGATCCATCTTCTCACTCATAGTGGTAAAGGAGGATATGTCAGCAAAAAGAATTGTAGCCTGACGGCGTTCAGATTCGTTTATATTTGAGTTTTCCATGACATTGACCTATAATATGAAATTTTAACTTAAACAAAACCATGAAATATTTATTCGAATATGTCAATAAGAATATAATTTCTAAGAATTTAAAAGTTTTACTCAATTTAAAATCACCGGAACCTGAAAATAAACCAGTCATAATTCCGGAAGAAATCAAAGAAGAGGTTTTGCCTCCTAAATTAACAATCCAAAATATTAAAAAACTTACGGAAATATTTCAAAAATATTTTTAAAAGATGGAACAAAATATGTGGGAGCTTTTACGCAGTCCGGTTCAGAAATGATTATTATAACCACAGATGGGACTATAACAGTGAAATCAAAAGATGTTGCTAAAATATCATCGATCAAGTAACATCAGGAAAATTTCAATATAAAAATGAATTACTTAATATGTTTAATGTTTGTATTATTCAATTTAGTTGTAACGGCAATCTACGCTGAACAGGTTTTCATAGCTGTTCTTCCTTATTCTAATCTTACGGGCAGTGAAGATTATGCATGGCTTCGAGAATCTCTATTAGCGGAAATTAATAATTCCATGCGAGAAAGATTCAAGTTTTCTGAAGATGATACCTCTTCTGTTGTCAGTACACTGGATTCAGGTATACCAATATCAGAAAAGATATAGCATCAACGGAAGAAAGTCTTTACTGTGGGATGATAGTTTTCGGTGAATATAAATATGCCGAAGCAAATATTGAAGTCGTGCGAACAGTTGAACCGAATTATTACAACAGAAATAAAAAAGATTTATCTATAACGGATTATGCGAAGGGATTATTACCAGCGTGAATGCAATATTCTACCGGCAATAAAAATAAAGCATACTTATATGGTTAAACTTTCTTCGGGTTTGGAACAGGTTGGCTCATTTCAGGAATATATTTTTTAAATAAAATGAGCAATTACGAATCACTTAATACAGAAAACACAACAGAATATGATGCCGCGTATTCATCATACCAAACGTCAGGTTATTTCGCGACAGGGTTTATGATTTGTACTTTACTGTCATATTCCGCTAATTGGATCGACATCGCTTTTTTGTCAGACAATAATTATCTCGGAAGTCTTATTCAGAATAGCAAAATTTCGAGTTATACAACAGTTACTGGAAACTCAAATTATATTCAAGATAAATACAGCACAGTTTATAATTTAGCTATTACTTTTAAGTATTGATAATTGAACCTGTAAGATAGTTTGGATTTGTAACACGCAATATCTTCAAATAAGCCTGCAGGTAGATGAGGTTAACTGTTACGCTAAAGTGATTCAACTTCCTGCAGACTGCCAATTCTAACAAATATTATTTAACATGCTCTTCTAGTCCGTACTTCATAAGAATCTGTTTGAACTCGCCGGTTTTTTTTATTTCGGCAATGCCGTTACTTAGAATTTGTGCGTATTCCGTCGCTTTCGGATTATTCAAATTGAACCCGACACACATTTTAGAAGGCTCAAACAAACTTGAACCGCTTACTTTTTTATCAACTTCTGCAATCTTGATTTTGTCCGCGACACCTATTTCCCTGGCTGTATATATTACAACCAACTCATCATCAAAAATAACATCAATTCTACTGTTAACTAATTTTAAGATATTGCTCTTAAGAGCGTTTGATCCGAAAACAAGTTGGACTCGTTTTAGATTTTCTTTGTTTGCATTTATATAAGGATCAATAATTTCTTCGTTTATTTCATAATCCGCAATGGCTCCAAAAATTACATTATTGAAAGATGCAAGCCCGTCCCACTTCCAATTAAAGTCTTTTCGAATGAAAAAATCATTTTTAGCATCTCCCATTGAATTATCAGGATAAACGAAATTTTCGCGTCCGGGCGAGACTGCCAGCAAGCCGGTATATGTTCCGTTTTCAAGACCTGCCAATGCTCTGGAGAAAGGAACGTTTTGATATTCCGCTTTCAGGCCAGCCTTTTTAAATATTAATAACGTCATGTCAGTAACATAACCTTTATCAAACTCCCCATCAATAACATACGGCGGGTAAGGATCTGACACAAATATCAATGTGTTGGTTTTATCATCTGCAGCAACAGGAACATTTGCATTCACAGCCTCATTTTTTTCCTTGGTGCATCCGGCAGTTATGAGAAAAATAGTAATCACTAAAAGCATTTTTGAAATAATTTCCTTCATATGACCCCTTCATATAAATATATTATATGTAACATAGCTTTTTATTATTTAGGAAGTCAAGAATTTTCGAGATAACTATGAAGTTAATTAGCGAAGGATGATTATATAATTGATAAAAATGGACTTACTGATAATTATAAAATCTTTTATTCATGATAACCGTCTGCGGAAGGATAGCCGCAGATTGAAATACTTTCATACAAGGAAACAAAACAGATGGATTTGAAATTATTAAATCAGTCTATTAGTAATGCGGTGAATGAAAAATACATTACTAAAACAGCATTGTTCGACAAAATGATAAATGTGATAAAACATGGGAACTAATATAATTTATTGGGGGAACATCCTCGGCAGCAGTTGAATCAATAGAATGATTATTCAGATATATACCCTATAGGGTATATATCTGAATAATTTCGAATAAATATACCTTATAGGGTATATTATAATAGATTTTGCTTGACTTAATACCCTTTCGGGTATATATTGTCTTAATGAATGGAATATCCGAATTTATAAAAACCAAAAGACGCGAACTTGGAATAACCCAGAAAGAACTCGCCGAAAAGGCAGGAGTAGGACTTCGTTTTGTTCGAGAGTGCGAACAGGGTAAAACCACTCTAAGAATGGACAGGGTGAATCAGCTATTGTCGATGTTCGGACATGAACTTGGTCCGAGAAAAATTTCGGTTAACATCATAGAGAATAAAAAGTAATGAAAAAGGGACAGGTATATTTCGATAAATTATTTGCTGGTCTAATATCTGAAACTGATGATGGCTATATGTTTTCATATAATGATGATTACATTAAAAACAATAACCCCCCAATAAGTGTAACAATGCCGATAACCCAAAAAGATTACTTTTCAAAAACATTATTTTCTTTTTTTGACGGTTTAATTCCTGAAGGTTGGCTTTTGGATATTGCAATAGAAAATTGGAAAATTGATTATCGAAACCGCATGGAACTTCTTTTAACCTGCTGTAACGACACAATTGGTGCCGTTAGCGTAAGGAGAATAAGTGAAGAATAAATGTCTAATTTGCTATGAGCAACTTTCGGATGATGTTACGAACTATCATCCGAAATGTCTCAAAAATTCTTTTCTAAAAAATATTGAACCAATTGTACCATATAATTATACAGACATTAAAAATCTTGCATTAAAAATAATTCAAAGCAGTTTTGCGGTAACAGGTGTTCAACCGAAAATTTCACTTGGAGAAGCAAACGAGACTGGTAAATCAAAGTTGACCATTGTGGGTTATAAGAGTTTTTACATATTGAAACCACCCTCCGACAAATACAGAGAACTCCCTGAAAACGAAGATTTAACCATGAAACTTGCTGCTATTTCAGGAATCAAAACTGTTAAGCATGCACTTATACCAATGCTTTCGGGCGAGCTTTCATATATCACACTTCGTGAAGATCGATATAAAAATGAAAAAATTCACATGGAAGATATGGCACAAATATCCGGCAGACTAACCGAACATAAATATCACGGCTCTGTTGAAAATATCGGTAAAAATATTTCTGCATACTCAGAAAATAAGATGTTCGATGTGATTTCTTTTTTTGAATTAGTTTTCTTTAATTTCTTAATAGGCAATTCCGATATGCATTTAAAAAAATATTCACTAATTTTAAAATCCAATAAATATTACCTTGCCCCTGCTTATGATTTATTGAACACAAGAATTATCACAAACGATAATGAAGAAAGTGCTCTTACCATAAACGGAAAAAAAAATAAAATCTCACTCGATGATTTTGAAAAACTTGCGACAAATTTAAAAATTCCAAAAAAATCCAGAGAAAACATATACAAAAAGTTTTCAGAAAAACAGAGCAAATGGATTGATGTTACCAATAAAAGTTTTCTTTCTGATAATTTGAAAAATAGATACACTCAATATTTTAAGGAGTCATTCAATAGTTTTGGATGGTGAGTTATTATTTTTCAGGCAATAGCATTATAATGTTTTAAATCCCAAGTGGCGATATAACTTCCTATCTTTCATTTTGTTGGATGAGTGAGCAATTTTGAAAAAACCTTCTGATTTGAACACAAGGCTTTCTCAAAATTAAAATTTTAACACAAGAATTTTTTAATCAAGCATATTTTCAATAATTTCATTCAGTCGAGCGACAAACCTTGTGGCAGGGGCGCCATCTACAACATCGTGATCGATAAGAATCGTAACAGCAAGAAAACTTCTTATCTCAATTTGCCCATTAACAACGGCAGGTTTATCAACTATAGACCCTATTGCAAAACTCAAAGGATGTATACTTACAGGAATAAACCATCCGCGAAGATTACTTATCATACCAACAGAGGTAACAAGAACAGTCCCCATCATCTTTTTTACGTTAAAGGGATTTGAAAGCATGATCTTCCAAATTATTAACCGTAGAAATCCGGGCATAATAGTAAAAAGCTTTATTCCGAAATTTTTTTTCTTCTTTTTTTCGATTACATAATCCTTTTCATTTTTAATTTCTTTATTTTTAGCTTCATCAATTTCAGAAAATATTTCTTCTACAGTTTTATTCTGAGTGTTTCTAATAACAAGAGGGATAGGAACCAGCGTGCCGTTTACATTTTTTTCAACCATAATTGAAATGTCGATTTCATCGAATATCACAAGTTCCCTTTTACCTTTTCTGAGAGCATGAACTTGACTATTTTCGGAAACGGCTTTTGAAATGCTTTTTATTAAAAATGATGTAAAAGATATTTTTCTGCCTTCATTTTTTTCTTTATGAACAGTCGCTTTTGCCGCAGTCACATCAATTTCAATTAATGCTTTTATGTGATGCTTTTTTAAGCCAAGTTTGCCAATATCTATTGTGAATAATCTAGACGATGGAAATGTTTTAATTTTAAATTTATTTTCTGCCATAGCAAATCCTTTTAATAATTTTTTTCTCACCTGTGAAAAACCATTTTCTTGTAAGTATAAATATTGAGTTATATATGAATGTCTACAATTTTTTTTGTATTTCGAGGAATGAGGAAGAAGCTTTTCCGGGAAAAAATACGGCAGTTTAATACGTTATAGTTTTAAAAAGTCAAAAAAGCACGGCTCGCATGTTCAATAGCGATAGCTTCAGCTCTGCGGGAAATACGGTCAGCCTCTTCAAAGCTTTTGTTTAATCTATCTTTTATCTCGCGTGTTTCATCAGCAGTGAAGGATTTTACTATTTTTTCATTCTTTCGCTGTTCAGTGATAGGATCATTCCAAAGATTTTCCATAATTTTTGTCCTATTTTAATAATCAGTGAAATTATTCCATTCACCTTTAAGATTGTTTTGATATTGATTAAACTCAGACCATTTTTATCTTTGAAGCAATATTCGGAAGAGTTATCTTTTTTGTCAAACAATCTTTCATTATGATAGTAGAATATAATTGATGAATCGTCAAGAAAACCGGTTGCATCCAAAATAACCATCCCGTTTACCATTTTGCTCTTATAAAGTTCGATTGTCGATATTTCACAAATCCAGATAAACTTTGGAAAGGCTGTGAATAATAATTTTTCTTTCATGTCTATAGTCATAGTGGCATTATTGATTATTCGGTTTTTAAATGATTTTGATGAAGTCAGAAATATCCTTAATACATACGGTGAACTTACATCATTTTTTTCGAGACCAATATTTTCATCTTTGAGTAAAGTAAAGTAGAAAGTTTACGATAATTTCCAGAATAATCTAATTCTTTTTGAACGAAAGTATATCAATCCACACAAATATTTTATCATTGCAAATTTTAGAATTCATAATTTCTTTATTATCTATCTTGTCATTCGGATTCATTTCTATTTCTTTTCAATATTCTGCATATAATTTTTAACTAGTATTTCTGTTTCAGCAACAGTCAATTCTGGAGATATTTTATCTGCCAGATCTTCTATTAATATTATTTTTTTGGATTTCGAAATTTTCATATCACTTATTTGGTTTATTGATCTTGCAACTATGTCCATTTTAGTTGGTCCGATAGAAAGTACAAATTTCTCATTAAATATATCATTGTATTCTTCAGATATTTCTGCAATACGAATATAAAGGGACACTTGTTTTCTGGTAAGACCAATTATCTGCTTGCAAAAAACATCAAAAGTGTCAAAACCCAAATGTAGGTATAGCTTTTTATCTTTCATTTTGTTAGCTGATTGCGCAATTTTGAAAAAACCTTCTGAGACCTGTTTCATACCTTCAAAGATATTTGATAGCTCAATCTTTAGTTGTGTCTTATCAGCTTTATCTTCTACTTGATTAATCATTTCCAATATTTTTTTCGGTTCCATAAAAGACTAACTCCTTTATTGTTAAAACTGAACAAAGATGCAAAAATATATCATAGAAACATAAACAAATTGTGTTCAATGTTCACAAAGTAACTTCAAGGTTACATTATGAACAAATATCGAAATGTGTACAGAATACAAATTATTAATTATAATTTTGAATAATTTCAGACAATTTTTTTCGTCAATCATATTTTATCAGTTATGTTTTGTTTCTATTTTTCGTCCTCCTCTTATTAAGTTTTTCACCGGCAGTGAAAAATTAATATTCCTGATAATTTATCCATTATCCTTCCCATTTCCTCGGATTATTTCGAATATATTTTCTAATTCTATTCAATTCATTTTCATCACGAATTACACGGTCATGAAAACGGGGTTGCCATGCAAAAAATTTATTTTCATGAATTTCATTGATTGTTTTTGTGCAAACCGATTTATATGAACGAATTATTGTTGATATTGAACCGGGTTTCGGGGATATTTTCGAATAATACCATGAACATGGTTCGGCATAATGACGAATTCATCCAAAACCACATTGTTAAAATGATTCGGAATTTCTGCCCAATATCGGTGTGCGATTTCACCAATTTCAGATAAATACATTTTCTCTTTTATGATTTCACCAAAAAAACATTCCCTGTCTTTCGTACAGATTGTAATGAAATAATACCCCGGTGAAGAATAATCCCACCCTTTTAAACGTGTTGAATCTATTCGGTATTTGTTTCTATATAAATCCGGTTTACAGGGTTTCATTTTTCACACCACCCACCCCCATCCCATCACCAAATCACCGTGACATTGTCCTGCCGGGAAATATCTAGGTTCAGAAAATTCTGCAGATCAAACTCTGCGTAAGCGTCTATGTTTATTTTCAGATCTTTATACGGCTCGATCTCTTCTCTGGCGACATTACGCAGTAGATAAATCTCGCCATCCGCTTTGTAGATCGAGTCTTTCTTGATGACCTCAATCGGCGTATCGAGTGGCTTACATGTCGCCGCGAGCATATTGTATAAAGTATCAAGAGTTGTTTTGCGGCTCCCCTCTACTTTAAAAAGGTGCGTGTCGGCGTCGAATTTGACGCGGGTCTTCGGTGTCGGAGTAAACACCTTGTAACCGAAATTAAATTCACTCCCCGTGTGTTATTCTCATTAAATAAAATTAAATTAAACGCGAATATTGTTTCCCTGAAATAACATTATATAATCCCGAGGTAAAATCACTAATTTTTCATAAAATTTTTGATTTTGCAGAAATTTTCTGGAACAGCATAAATATATTCATTATCTGTAAAAATTTCTGATGTCTCTTCTAAACACGTATTATGTAGCCCATATGCACTTAAAGGATTACCTGTATCCTTATCAAAAGCAACAATATTGTAAAGATAAGAATTTCTATTTTTAATTTTTACAAGCAGACTATTTTTATAAACTGATACTGAATTGTAATATAGAATAAAATTTTTTTGCCCCTTAAGATAATCTGCCATAGTGCTAAAAATAATCGTTCCTTCAGTTCCGAAATCTTTAAATAAAGATCCATTTTGACAACTTCTTTTCTCAATAGCAATATTTTTCAAACCAGTGTTTAATAAAACATATAATTCATTACCATTCAATAAGATTTTTATGGAATTTAAATAATCACTCGTAGAATTGTTACATTTGACTATATATGTTCCATTTGTCATGAAATTTCCATCTAGAGTTCCATTAGAAATGTCTATTTTTTGGAGTATAAGCGATCCATGTATATAACCACAAGTAAATATGTAATTATTATAATATACTGCTTGAGTTACATCATATCTATAATCAAAACTTGCTTTTCCATCTGAACCGAAAGACATATCTAGTTTTCCGTCGGATCTATTAATTTTAACAATAGTATATCCACTGTTTTCGGTTTTTTCATAAGATTCACATAATGCGATAATCCTTCCGTCATCTATATATATAATTTTTTTTAAATTGAGTTTTAAACTCGAGAGAGATATCGTCTCTGTATTTGTGACAGAACCAGTTTCAGCGGATAGGCTGTTAAGAATGAAATTGCTATCTGTAGATTTTTGAGAGAAATACAATTTTCCTTCGAATAGATACACCGCTGTTGTAAAACTGTTAACGAATATTCCATTGTTTCCGAAAGTAGAGCAGGCTGTAAAATCATTTTTGTTGATTTTTAATATACTTAATAAACCAGCCTTATTTATGTTATAAATAAATATGTTATTTAAATCATATAATAACTGAAGATTATTACTATCTGAAAAATATTTTCGGATAAAACTGTTTTCATTTTGTTTATCATTCAAATATGTTTCCAACTCAACTTCTTCCGTATTCCCGTCACGATCTGGATTGCCCTTGTAATAAGCCTGCATATTGAAATAATATGAACGGAAAGGTAATAATTCCGGTGTTCTGCAAATATCATTTTTATTTTCATCAGCAATATTTGAGCATTTTACAGGTTTATTGTAATTGAATTTATCGGATTTGTTTTCTTTCATGTAAAGTTTTCTTACAAATTCTGTAGTACCAGTTAGATCTGAATTAAATTCAACATAAACTTTTGTACCCATAGATCCTGCTGTTTCTATTCCGATAGCATTATTGATGCTATCGGCCATAGGATTTAACCAACAGGTACTCAAACATAACGGTAAAATTAAGGAATAAAATGCTTTATTCATGGTTTTCACCTTCACTTATTTTCATTCATAAAATTTTTAATCTTGCAGACATTCTCTGGAACCGCATAAAAATACTCATCATCCGCAATAATGCTATTTGTCTGTACTAAACAATTATTAAAAAAAGGACCTGCCTTTACGGGATGACCAGTTTTTTTATTTATTGAAATCAACCAAACTTGTTTTATATCATACATATCAGTAGCGGAATAATTGAATTCAGCCTTCAATATTAAATAGTCCTTATATGTCGTTTTTAACTCATAAGAAAATATGATTTTTTCAAAATTCTTTCCATACTCCGATTTGAGAAAATCATAAACTTTATAACTTTTTAAAGTATCTTTACTGAAGGAGTTCAGCAATTTGTTATCGATAATGCCGTTAATTCCAAACGAAGAATCTAGTTTACCTGTATTGAGATTTAGTTTAAAAATTGTCGTTAAATCTTTATCGGATATATATGCAATGTACATAAAATTTTCGTCTATTACTGCAGTGGTTAAATAATGTTTCCTAACTATATCGCTCATATCGTTATTATACAACTTCTCTTTATCTACATTTATAGAATAAACACCCCCAGTCGCGAAGGTTTCAACAAGAACTCCTGTGTAATAATTTCTCTTTTTTATCATCATTTTATCGAGTAAGCCATTATATGCAAGTGTATATATGAATTCTCCATCAGAAAATAAATAATCATACTCATCTGGAATATCGCTCTTCTCCATACTGAAGGTGGAATCAAATTTGTAGTCAGATATTTTTACACGCCAGATATTTCCTTTATGAAACGCATCGTTTCCAGTATAATAAATAGCCGTACTTGCTATACCACCCACAAATATTGAATTGTTATCAATATGCCAAATTTTTTTTACAGTTGGCAATGCGTAATCATAATTCATACCATGGATTGCCTCAACTTTAAAAGTATCTGGATTAACAATATAAAGATTTTCGTCAGTTAAAAAGTAATACTTCCCGTCATGATAATAAATATTGCTTCTTATTATAATGTTGGAAAATGTTGAAAATGAAAAGTCAACTTTTCCAGCTTCATCCATTTCCGAAAGGGATGTTTTATCATACTTATATATATTACCTGATTTTTGAATGAGGATGATGTTCTTATCCTGTGTAATAAGTTTAGCATCTCTTATGCTATTTTCATTTCCCCAAATATATGTCTCAACTGGAACCAGAACATTGCTGGGTTTTTTTAGTTCATCTTCATAATACTCGAATAATTTGAAATAATATGTTTTAAATGGTTCAAACCCTTCAAAAACGGCATGAGGTATAGCCGATTCATTACTTCGAAGTAATTCTGAAAATTTTCCTTCAGGATTTTCAGATACCACAAGCCGGTATTTGTAATCAACGGCATCTCCTTCCCAAAAGAAATTTATGGTAGTCCCTTCACAATTAATTTTCTGGAAACCGCCTTCAGATTCATTTATATCGCTTGATGAGTCGTGGAAAATATTCATACACGAGTTTAATAAAATTGACATCAATAAAGTTAATAGAATTATTTTCATAATTTCTCCATTTTTTGTATTTAACGCAATTTCGTATATATATTATAAATTCATCGCAA
>CAYLTM010000039.1:4697-9828 GCA_964386495.1 uncultured Leptospirales bacterium | reverse complement strand
TTCGTACAGAATTTCGTTTGCTGAGAAATTATATTTCGTCAAATTCCCGCTAAGCGACAGTAATCTCACTGTCGTGCAAAAGATTCAGTTCCGCTTTTTCAACTTCCAACTCTTTTTTGTCAATGTATATTTGATAATCAAAATCGATTCATTCGTCTTCAATAATTCGTTCAGCTTTAGTGCTATCAATTTGATAATTTATTTTGACTCTAATATCTGAATAAAGAAGATTACAATGTCATTCCCTCAATAAAAGAAAAAAGGAACCATTAAAGGTAGCTCGTGTTTTTCTTTCAAAATCAATATCAAAATTAAGGGGTCGCCCATAACCACATCGAGCCTTTTCCGACCGTTGGTTTTAAAACGGCTGTAACCATTTACAGAGTAGTGCTCTTTGACGGCTCCTTCAAGACCGGAATAATCATTGTTGGAAAAGTCAATTCCACGCTCAATAATATTCGCGATATTCGCGACACAGTCTTCCTGAAATTTTTGTCTTTCAAACAGCATATATCCTCTTATGTGAAAGCAATGAATGCTTAATTTACTATTACAACTTAAAGAAAACAAAATCCGGCTTAATAAGGGTAGTCCCAAAAACTAATTATTGGAGCTACCCTTGTGGGCGGTTTGATTGATAAAACCAGTATTTTCAAATTTTAAATTTATGAAAATACTGGTTTTTTGAACCGCCCATAATATTATTCGTTCGCTTTTTCGAGTGCAGTTTTATATAAGATATCACTAATTCTAATTATAAACTATTCAAAACCTCGATTTCTTTTTCTAAATCTTCAGGACTATATTTAATTACTGGAACATTATGTTCACCGAGAAACAACATGAAATCAATTTTACCCAAACCCGAAAGCTCGGCTGCCTTACCTAATGATTACTTATTTTCTCTGTAATACTCCATAGCAGTAAACAATTTCATTTTTTGCATTAATTCATTCTCGCTTTCATTCAATGCAATAATTATGCTTTCAGGTATTTCTACATTCAACAAAGCCATTCTCATATTTAACTCCTATTAACAATATTGACAAATTACAATAATCAGGATATCAAAGTTAAATCGACAGTCTAAAACAGATAATAAAATCTCTCAGCTATCACGATTTAATATTTAGTGTATTGTAAAAAGTCAAGTATTATTTAGTTAAGTATTCATAGTGTATTCGGGTATTGCGGCTAAAATTCAAATAGGCATCAGCATTTCTAAGGCGTTGACGCGAATTTTTATATCCAGTAAAAAGCTTGACAATATTTGACTAGAAAATCACTTTGCACGAGACTTGAGGAGAGGTGTCCGAGTGGCTTAAGGAGCACGCTTGGAAAGCGTGTGTAGCGCAAGTTACCGAGGGTTCGAATCCCTCCTTCTCCGATTTTTATAAAGGGATAGTTATGTCTTACCAGGTAATTGCTAGAAGATGGCGTCCTCAGAATTTCAGCGAAGTTGTCTATCAGGATCACATCTCAAAAACAATACAAAATAGTATAGTAAAAAACAGAATAAGCCATGCCTATATATTCTCCGGTCCTCGTGGAGTCGGAAAAACAACTACCGCGAGAATTCTCGCGAAATCATTAAACTGTATGACGGGTCCTACACCCGAGCCATGTGGTGTTTGTGAAAACTGTGTTGAAATAAAAGATGGGAATTCCTTCGATGTTATTGAAATTGATGGAGCGTCAAACAATGGTGTCGATCATATTCGTTCGTTAAGGGAGAATGTGAATTTCGCGCCGGTAAAATCCAAATACAAAGTTTACATAATAGATGAAGTCCATATGTTGTCAACTTCTGCGTTTAACGCACTTTTAAAAACGCTTGAGGAGCCTCCACCGCATGTTGTGTTCATTTTTGCAACGACTGAAATCCATAAAGTTCCTGACACAATATTATCCAGGTGTCAAAAATATTTTTTCAAGAAAATTACAACAGATGTTATTGTTGCGCATCTAAGTGCTATTTTAAGCAAAGAAAATATTTCTTTTAATAATGACGCGTTGTATCCAATTGCGAGGGCTGCAGGCGGCTCGATGCGGGACGCACAGTCTTTGCTGGAACAGGTAATATCATATACAGATGGCGAGATTACTTTTGAAACGACGTTGTCTATACTTGGTGTTGTTCCGCTAACATCATTTGTAGCTATGCTGAAATTTATCGGTGAAAATAATCTTCAGGGATTAATGGCAGAGACAGAAAGGATAATTTCACTTGGTACGGATTTGCAGAGATATAACATAGGTTTGATGGAAATTATTAGAGCGATCCGCTTGATAAAAAACCAAATAACGAATAAAGATATACTCGGATTTTCTGACGATGAGTTTAATCAGTTGAAGGGGCTTGTATCAGTATTTTCCGATGAAGAGCTAAGCGGGATTTTTAAGATTGCTGAAATATTATCGAAAGAAATTAAATATTCTGATAATGATAGAATCCTTCTTGAAATGTCTCTTCTTGACATGGCATCATTAAAAAAAGCACCATCACTAACACAGATTATTAAGCGGATAGATGAAATATCCGCTGAAAAAAAAAAATTAATTGAAGACCACGAATCTGTAAATAAAATTCAAAAAACAGCTGCTGTAAATAGTAACAATGAAAATACCGATATTACAAAAACGCTGTCTGGTGATAGTGTACCTGATAGTCACATTGAAAATCCTTCTAAAAGGAATTCAGAAAAAACGATCCCTGTAAAAGAAGAAAAACTTAATTTGAAGGAAGCCTGGGTAGAATTACTTTCAAATATAAAAGTTACCAAACTGTATTTGTTTAACAAAATTAACAAATCGAAAATAGAATTTAAAAATGATTTAGTGATTATTGATCAGAATTCCGCAAATTCTCTGCATAACATAATTCTTGACAGTAAAGATATTTCATATTTAAAGGACGAACTTTCGAGTATGTGCGGTTTTATTGTTGCCATTGATATTGTTAAGGAGCAAATTTCCGAACCATTGCCCGACGCTCAAATGGTTTCTGATGACAGCTTCAGTGAGTTAATGGAAAATGATCCATATGTATCGAAAGTTGTAGATATGTTTTTTGGAGAAATAATAAAATAGGAGTTATATATGTTAAAAGGTTTAGGCGATATTGGAAATCTAATGAAAATGCAAATGCAGTTGAAAGACACGCAGAAAAAAATGAAAAAAATGGAAACAACTGCGGTAAGTTCAAATGGATGGGTTACAGCGACTGTTAACGGTGAATTTGAAATATTGAAAATTGTTGTAGATGAAGAAAAAATGGAGCAAGCCATTAAAAATCCCGCTGTGAAAACTATTGCTAATGAGATACAATCCGCGGTTAATAAAGCTATGATTGCTTCAAAAAAATCTATGGCTGATAAAATGAAGGAATTAACAAGCGGTTTGGATATTCCTGGTCTTTCAAATTTCATGGGATGAAATATGAGTATTCCATCCAGATATTTAAATAATCTTATTGAAGAATTGTCTGCCTTTCCCGGCATCGGCAGGAAGAGTGCGGCACGCATAGCATTTCATATTCTGGATATGCGTTTGAGCGATACTGAAAAATTTATCGACGCTGTCCGACAGTTAAAAGAAAAGATTCTTACCTGCCGGATATGCGGCGGCATTTCAGATAAGGAAGTCTGTTCAATATGTGAAGATTCTTCAAGGGATTCCTCTGTTCTATGTATAGTCGAGTATAAAAAAGATGTTTTAACCATCGAGAAGGCTTCTGCTTTTAAAGGTCTGTATCACGTTTTAAGCGGGGTGATTTCACCTCTCGATGGAGTAGGTCCGGAGGAGCTAAATATAGCTTCTCTCGTAGACAGATGTTCCGATGGATCTATCCGCGAGATAATAATTGCCACCAATCCAACTATTGAAGGTGATGCGACAGCTTTATATATATCTAATGTTATTAAACCTTTGAGTATCCGCATTATGCGTTTAGCACGCGGTCTTCCGGTTGGCGCGGATCTTGAGTTTTCGGACAGTGTTACGATCGCTAAATCATTGGATGCCCGTGTCGAGATTTAACAACTAAAAACTGAATAACACTACACCAGTAATATCGCTATTATCAACTTCACCGAAAAAACGGCTGTCGAAAGCGATGTCATAGTTATCGCCGATTAAAAAATATTTCTCTTTCCCGATTTTAACAGGGGACATATTGTCCCTTGTTGTAAAATTTTCATTGAAAATCCTTTGATCTGAGTAATTGAATTTCCAGTCAGGAGAAATCTGCTTGCCATCTACAAAAATTGTTTTATTTTTAATCTCTACAGTTTGGTTTTCCGAGGCGATAATTCTTGATACTGTTACCTTGTCATTTTGATTAGGGACATTTAGCATAACAATATCTCCAAATTTTGGTGTACTGTATCTGTAAGCATAAATAATGTCTTCTATTTTGTAGTTTGGTTCCATATCATTATTGTTTATTCTTTCTACGCTAATTAGTAAAACGAAAATAAGTAATCCGACTATTATACCGGCAATAAATTTTACTGCAATTTTATCGTATGGTGTTTTATCTCTTCGTTTGTAACCTTCAATGTGCATTCGTTGCCTGCTTATGTATATTTAATAAATGTTAATTAATCACCAATAACTAATTAGTAAGGATCGTTCATGTGTCAATTATAAAATTTGATTTTTCAGTAAACCGTAAATAAATAAGTTGACAGGAATCTTTAAATATAATGCATAATTGAATTTATTGGAATATTCTCGGTAGAGATTAATAAATTGTGGAGTTTATAATGAACAATTCTCAAAACTCAATAGGTTACAGAGATCAAGAAGTTTTGATTGGTGCGATTGTTGCCTATTCATCAAAAAAAATTGATAAATCTCTCCCGATAATAAAGGGAATGATAAGAATGAGCATAGAAGAGTGTTCGAAAAAATCTGGTAAGACTTTAAAGGAAACTAAAGAACTCAGCGAAGAGGAAAGAGATTTATATTTTGCTGATATCATAAAAATATTTTTTGAAAAAATGAATCTTGATCTTACTATGCGCCGAAAAATTAAATTTGATGTTTTGCAAATATATGAGAGATGGAAACAATTGAAGAGACTTGATATAGATACTGCCGATCGTAATCGGGATAGTGACACTTCTTC
>CAYLTM010000039.1:4202-4660 GCA_964386495.1 uncultured Leptospirales bacterium | reverse complement strand
ATGAGATTATTCCTGAAGAATTATCCGAAAATATAATAGATCCGCAGGAAGATGATCTGATTTCCGAGTTGGAAACATTAGATTTGGACGGCTTATAAAAAAGTACCGATAAATCGGATACGTATTAATAGAGTACATTTTAATGTTTGTAATTGTACATCATTCGAGGTTAGTTAATTTGAAATTTTTAAAATATTTAATCGTTCAAATGTATAGTAATTTCACATTTCAGGAGATAAGATGAATTTTTTCGTGTTTGTAGTTATAGGATTTATTTTCATATCGATTATTGCAATAATATACTACATGAAAAATTATAGAGTTCCCGCTAGAGTCAGGAAGGCGGAAGAATTGTATTCTACCGGTGATGACAGCAAGGCCGGCGATATTATAAAAAAGGTTCTTGAGAAAAATAAAGATTATGTTCCTGCGAAATATTTACGTGCGAAAATGCTGTA
>CAYLTM010000039.1:0-4192 GCA_964386495.1 uncultured Leptospirales bacterium | reverse complement strand
ACAATATTTAATGGCAATATCCGAGCTGAATGCTATTATGCAAATTCCTGACTTTAAGCGTTACGTTAAAGAAGTTGAGATACACTATCTCTTAGCTGAGTTATATAGTTTAACACAGCAATGGAAAAAAGAAATCGAAGAGTATCGTATTATACTAACTTTTGTACCGGATGACGTTAAAGCCAATTATCGTTTAGGTCAAACATATTTTAAACAGAAGAACTACAGTGAGGCAAAAAATACATTGATGCGTGCTGTAAATAATGATCCTAAACTTACCGACTGCTATCTACCTCTAGGGGTTTCATGTTATCATGTTTCTGATTACGATAATTCCGAAATATTTTTATTGAAGGCTGTTGAAAACGCTCATAATAATCCAGAGGCAAATTATTATCTAGGTCTTATTTTTAAAGGCAAGAAGGATTATGATTCCGCTATTAAAGCATTTGAAAATGCTCAGAAGGATAGCTCGCTTTATAGAAAGAGCATAATGAAGATTGCTGAAATATATTATGATACGGCAAATTTTGATAAAGCGATTTCAGTGCTTGAAACGGGTTTAAGTTCTCTTAAACCAAGGGAAGAGGAGTCTCTTGAATACCGTTATCTTTTAGCAGAGTCTTTTGAAATGGATAATAAAATTCAGGAAGCAGTCTATCATTGGCAAAAGGTTCAGCAGGAACATCCAAACTACAGATCTACTGAAATTAAACTTGAAGAATATAAGATACTGTTAAGCGATGAAAATTTGAAAAAGATATTTACATCCTCCCTTGAAGTTTTGCAGCCGATATTAGCCGAAATTATCGCAAAATTGTTTTTTAATATAATTTCAAAATCATTTATATCTGCAAATGAAATTCTTTTTAAAGCTTATCACACGAAGAGAATCAATGAACCGCCTGTTTTAATTCTTTTTAATAGAACTTCGCGGGAAATAACTGAAAACCAGATTATGAAATTTTCTGATATGATAGTTCAGGATAAATGTAAAATGGGCATTTATATAACGACATCACGGTTTAGCATTAAAGCGAAGCATATTTCAGATTCAAAAAATGTTGAGCTGCATGATAAGGAATTTATTATAAAAACGCTCGAAAAAATCAGCGGGAAAAAAGTAAAGAAGGGTAATTAACAAAGTGAAAGTCATATATACATTAGTTATTGCGGTATTAGTTACAGCATGCGCGAAATCCCCGGAAGAAAAATATTTGCAATCGATAGAAAATTATAAATCTGAAAAATCAAATGAAGTGAAAAAAGAAATTACTAAAAATCTTTTTAATTTTATTTCTATTTATAAATTTAAAGCTAGTGAAGAATATTCCGCCTTTTCAAATACGATATATGTAAAGCAGAAAAATATTGGTAAATTCGTAACTGTAGATGGTAATTCATATACAGTTAATTATTATGTTAAATATGCTGATTATGATTTAAAGAATAATCTACTGGCATTTTCTGATGGTGTGAATCTAGAACTTATTTCTTTTAAAAGAGAAAATGCAGAGACAGAGAATTTTGAGCCGAAAAAACTATTTAGTTTTATAATGGGTAATGAAAAAAACAATATAACCTCATTGAATATAAGCGGCAACCGTGTTCTTTATGTTCTAAAGGGATCTTTGAATTTTATAGATATTGAAACAATGGTAAATGACAAGCTTTTTCCAAAAAAGAAAATGGAGCCGCCTTATAAAAAAAATGCCTTTAATACGAATATTTTTGTGCGTGATAATAAGATAGCTGTGATACTTGGTAATGCCGGATTATATAATTTGTATATGTACAATTTAGATGATGGAAGCAGTGTAATTAATGGGAAAAAAATCAGCACACCAGTTCTGTATTTTGATTCGACGGTTTGTCAATATCTGGAGGGTACGTCAGGCGAATGGGTGATTTCTCGATATGATTATTTATCCAAAAAGGCTATTATAGTGAAGAAAATTACATCGCTGCAGAAAATATCTTACAGCGGAGAAGTTGTCTTCTACTCAACAGGAGAGGCAGGTTTTATAGAAGATTCCGCTTTTACTAAAAGTTTAGTATCGCCGTATAAAATAAAAAATATTTTTAATAAGCATTTAATTATACAGCGTGGAAAAACGCTGCATATTGTTGAAACAAATCAATATTTTAAAGAAATCGAAAAAATAAGATCAGCTTATTCTGATTTTTTCTGATTTATATTTATCAGTTTTTTTTTCATTAACTTTGAAAAATTGTACAATTTCAATTACATCCTGAGATATTTTTGCCATTTCTTCGCTAGAAGAAGCTGTTTCTTCAACATGTGCGGCGTTTTGTTGTGTAATTTTATCCATTTCCGTTACAGCAATGTTGATTTGTGCAATTCCCTGTTTCTGCTCCTGATTGGACGCTGCTACCTCAATGATTATTTTATTCAGATTTGTAATAGACGACGCAACCAACTTTATAGATTCATTTGTTTTAGCTGTTAAATCTACTCCATTTTCAATTTTGCGGTTAGTTTCTTTAATCAGTTTTTCGATTTCTTTTGCAGCGTTGCCGGACCGTTGGGCGAGGTTTCGTACTTCGCCCGCAACAACCGCAAAACCGCGTCCAGTTTCACCAGCCCGCGCCGCTTCAACCGCGGCGTTGAGAGCGAGAAGATTTGTTTGAAAAGAAATTTCGTTTATCAGTGAAGTGATTTCTCCAATTTTTTTACTCGATAGGCTGATCTCTGTTATAGCGTCAACTGCCTGTGATAATACTTGCTCTGTTTCTTTAGCATTTGCTATAGTGGTCTCTGACATATTACGTGCCTGCTCGGAATTGTCAGCATTGTGATTAATCGAAGCTGCTGTTTGTTCAATAGTAGAAGCGATCTCCTCAATAGAAGATGCTTGTTCTGATGTTCTCTGAGACAGACTTTCATTGCTTGATGCGATATTCTGAACTGATTGATTGAGAATCGAAATGTTATCGGTGATATCAGTAATAATTTTTTCGAGATTATCTGCCATATTGTTGATACCCTGCGCGAAAACTCCAAGTTCATCTTGGTTAGTTATCTCTAATCTTCCTCGAAGATCGCCTTTCGAAAAATTTATTAAAAAATTTAACATGAGTTTAATTTTCAATTCAATCACTTGTTTACCAAGAATAATAAATCCGATAATCATTAACAAAATAATTAATAAGAGCCCGACAGAAACGTATAAAATAATATTATTTGTAATTGTCTCCGCAATTTTCACATTAATTCCCGTAAATATAATTCCGGCAGCATTATTATTGATGTCAATAATTGGTGTATAGGCTGCTAAATATGGATTGTTTAAAATAGTCGTTTTATTGTAGTATGATTTTCTATCTTTGAGAACAGTTTTAAGAATATCGGAATGCTCAAGTTTTGTACCTGTTATTCTTTTTCCATTTTCTACTAATGTTGTGGCAATTCTTTCATCATTGCTAAAAATTGTGAAATCGCAATTTAAAATATTTTTCTGCTTATCCAGAAATTCATTGTTAGACAGAACATATCCTAAAATAATTGACCCAATAACTTTCCCGTCAGTATCTATGATAGGGGTTGCCGCCCTTATGGAAAATTTAACAACAGTACCCTGTTCTATTCCAACAATTTTTTCTCCAGTCAACGCCTTTTGAACGACTTTCTGATAGTATATGCTGTCACCGAATTTTTCCGGTTCATGTGCTCTAATTACTACATTGCCGGAAGAATCTGTTACAACTAAAAAATCCAGATTCATCGCACGCATCGCAAGTTGACCTATCTGCATAACTGTTTCACGATTATTGGATTTTATAGCACTGATTAATCGTGCAGATCCTTCGAACCACTCCGTCATAGTTAAAGCTGATTTAGCCTTGTCAGAAATCAAAGTATTAAATATTTCTGATTTCTCCTTGATTTCTTGCTGGTATTTATTTTCTATAATTGATTCAGTTGCAAATTTTGTGATCAAAATAGTTGAACAAAAAAACAACAATGAAAACAATAATGCTATTAACGTAAATTTTGTTGAGATTGATAGGTTCCGAATGATCTGCATATTAACCTCGTGTATTAAATTTTAAATAATATCGGCGGATGAGTTCTAACATATCTAACCAATACTGTATACCAATCATATATATACTTGAAATAAAGCAAATATTTTTATTTATGGAAATGTTTTGGTTATTATTAAATTTT
>CAYLTM010000038.1:12578-25893 GCA_964386495.1 uncultured Leptospirales bacterium | reverse complement strand
CACCGCAGGTTTACAAAAACTCTGACAGCATAGTTACGCGAATCGCGGATACTGTCAACATCACGGCTATTATCAAACCTGTTTATAATTTTAAGTCGCCGGACTAGGTGATTGCCAAGCATAATCCGGCGACAAATATTTTGATATTTCCTAAAACATCAAAACGACTTTACAGCACGAACATAACTGCTTGTACCTTTTTCTAAAGCACCTAATGACGGAACATCATTACTAATAACTAACGCTTTACCTGCATCTGGAGATTCGGTTGATGACCAATAAACCCCCGTTAAAGGTAAAAGACCACTGCTATAAATCATTAAAAGTTCATTCCCTGAAGGAAGAAACCAGCCTGAGCCACCTGTAGTATAATTCTTACAACTCTGAGCTGCACTTGTCGTTGACTGAGCAACTATCAAATTGGTATTAGCAAGCCCTGTACCCACATCGGTTGAAGTTGTTCCAAGATTCGTTGTTATAGAGCTCCAACGCATAATAGAACTATCTATGTTTACATCAGAACATACCAATCCACCACCGTTACCGTCATTATAGAAAACCTTTCCGCCAGCATGAGCTGTACCGAATGTATAACCAGAGTTAAATGGAATTTCTTCAAAATAATAGGTTCCGTTAACTGTATCAACATATAATCTCGCATAATAATTTGTGTTTGCTGTTAACCCTGTAATTGATTTATATGAATGATTTATTGAGCTGACTAGCTGATACCATGTGCCATTGAAAGCTGCAGTAGTATCATTTTTTGTTGGAGAACCAGTAGTATTCCAGCATAGAGAAGGTTTTGGAACATCGCCCGCATCTTCCGTACTACTGTAATATGCCACAGGTGTAGCCCCTGTTCCAGAAAGTATTGATCTTCTTCCAGATTGTCCGCCATCAATAATATCTGTATTTCCTTTTAAATAAACTTTATAATTTGGAACGACAACAATTTTACAGGAAGCACTTTGTCCACTTGTATGTGAAGCTGTCACCGAAACTTCGTTGGTGCCAGCAAGTGCGGTAACAAGACCATTAGCATCTACCTTAAGTTTTGCATCATGACCAGATTTCCAGGTAATAACAGCGATTGCGTTAGCTGGATTCGGAGAAGCTGTCAACTGCAGTGTTTCACCAATTTTCAATACTGCGGTAGTTTTGTTAAGTACAATACTCTCAAGTGAAGGAACGGTCGTATTAGTATCCGTAATTACTGGAGCGTCATCGTCCGATAAATCATCATCTTTTGTTGAGCTGCTTGTTGATGATCCGTCACAACCAGAAAATGTAAAACTTCCTAGAAACAAAAACATTACTAGAACAATACCTTCCAGAGGATAGAAATTTTTCTTCCTTTTGTTAACCATGATAAACTCCATTTGATATTATTTATTTGCGGAAAATCATTCATATCGATGATTTCCAGCATTTAAGTAAAGAGCTATCAATAATAAACATATTATAGAAATCGTCAATAATTTTTTTTATTGAAATTCTCCCATAATATGGGTGAGAATGAATTTCGAGTTAATTTATTTAGAAATTTTAATTGTCATTTAGACGAAAATTTGGAATAATTACATCATGAAATTAATTTGAGGAGAAATCTTACCACCTTGTACAGAGGCACTGTCATTTCGACCGTAGGGAGAAATCTTACCACCACGCTCAGTGAAAGATTTCTCAGCCGGTGGGATTTAGTGGGTAAAAAACAGACTGGAGTTAAAGAACATGCAAATCGGTTTTGTCATAAAATTTGTTATGTAAAGTCTTAAATTTACAAAAGGTACAATAAAAATATGCAGAAAAATATGCAGAAAAATAATCCAGTCAGCGAATTATGGCACGATGAGAAAGCTAGACTTGTACAGTTACTTTGGAGTGCGATTGCTTTGATTAATATTTTTATCATTCCTTCATTTTTATTTTATTTTCATAACCATGATATTCAATTTACGTTATTTTTACAGAAAGATTTTGTTATTATATTTGTTTTATATTTATTTACAATGACAATCCTGTTTCTTTTTCTCTTCAAGCTTAGGAAATCCGATGTCAAAATATTTAGAAGTGCGAATGGAGTTGGAAATAATATTCCTAACCTTCTATCTGATTGCGAGTTAAATTATTCGTATAAACTTGAAAAAAATGCTTTTTTGTATCTTGATGGAAAACGCCATATATTCACTTTTGATTACGACGGCTTACAAAATAATTCAATCGTATTAATTGTCCATAAATCATCTCAGTATGGAGATAATTACATATTTAAATTAATCAGCAAAAACGGCTGGTCTCGTAATTTGTCATTAACTGCCGGAATGATTGATGATCTTTTGTATAAATAGCGGCAACTAAATTGTTAATCGTTTACATTGAATTGTATATTACTATGATTGCATAAACGAAACCATAATTTAATAAAACGTACTATCTCATCAAACCTATTTTTAAATTCACTCTCAAATAGTTCATCTGTAGAATATAAAAATTGCATAATCATCTAATTTCAGGTCCTCGAATCTAAATTTTCTAATAAACATTTTATTACAAGATTTAACGTTTAATTTTGAAACATCCGTAATCATTGTTTCAAAATTAGAGTGATTTTCTTGATGTAATAAATTGTTTTAAAAAAAGTATACTTCCCAAAAGGCTCATGAAACTTGCCAGAATAATTGCATAAGAAAATGAACCAGAATAATCGTATAATAAACCGCCGCTAATTGGACCCGTGATGCCCGCGATTGAATACCCAATAAAAACATAAGGGTATATTCTGCCGAGATTTTTCACTCCAAAGACTTGAGCTGTTTCTTTAGCAAAAAGAACAAAGTTTCCGCCAAAACCAAAACCTATAAGTATAGAAATAATCAAATATGAAATATCATTTATGGGAAAAATAATCAAAGATATTATTGCTGCTGATTGAAAAAAAAGAGCCAGAAAGACGCTTAAACTTGCTCCCAAATGGTCACTAAAAAAACCCCAGATAAGTCTGCCTAAAAAATTTGCTATAGCAAATAACGCGACACCAATAATCAGTATATGATTAGTGATATCAAATTGACTGCCAATCATTCTTAAACTTCCAATAATAAGCAACCCCGCGAAAGTTCCAAGAAATATACCTAGAAAAAGTTTTTTAAATATATTTGTACCGATATATTGGGATGATTTAATAAAAGGTTTTAAATCAGTGCTATTGTTTTGAACCTTAAAAACTAAACTCGAAAAAACTAATATAATCAAACCATAAGAGATCCCCACAATTTTCAGTAATTGCAGAACATTGTAACCATTGTTTAGTATTATTTCGGACATTTCCGCCATAAATACCGCTCCTAAACCAAAACCAGCGGCGGCAATTCCTGTGATGAGACCTTTCTTTTTGGGAAACCATTGAACTGGCGAAGTAAGAGCTACCCAATAACCAAAACCAGTGGCAATACCAGCCAATCCCCCAATACCTATAAATATTAAATAGAAATTACCCTGAGAATAGCTTGCCAAAGCATATCCTATAAAAAACAATATACCCGAGATATAACCGAAGTATCTTTGATTAATTATTTTACTTAGTTGTCCAACAAAAATCATTGTCACAGGAAATATAGCTATTAGAGTTCCAAAAATTAATTGAGACTGAGAAGCTGAAAATCCATATTTTTCAATTAGTTCTGACGCGATTATACTCCATGCGTATACGCTGCCAATGCAAAGCATCACAACAAATGACGCGAGAACTGTTAAATATTTTTTCATTTTATAACACTTATTTTCGATTAATCGCAGATAGCCTGTTTACCTGTTCTTTAAGATCTTGCTTATAATTAATAATCTTATTCCGTACCGAACTATCCATTACTGAAATAATTTGAGCCGCAAGAATACCCGCATTTTTAGCACCGTTAAGGGCTACTGTTGCGACCGGTACACCGCCCGGCATCTGCAAAATGGAAAGAACGGAATCCCAGCCGTCAATGGAATTGCTAGATTTTATCGGCACACCTATTACAGGCAGAGGCGAGATTGCCGCAACCATACCCGGCAAATGCGCCGCCCCGCCCGCGCCTGCAATTATTACTTCTATTCCGCGATTATGTGCGTTTGACGCAAACTCAAATAATTTTTCGGGTGTTCGGTGTGCGGAGACGATATCCATCTCATATCCGATGCCAAACAGATCAAGCATGTCGGCTGCTTGTTTCATTATTGGTAAATCAGAATCTGAACCCATTACAATGCTGACTAATTTTTTGTCCATGATTTCACCTTTATCAACAGCTTTACTTTTTCGGCTTTCAGCAATGCGTCATCTAACGATGAAGACAGCACAGTAGCATGTCCCATTTTCCGGTAGGGTTTAGTTATTTTTTTTCCGTATAAATGAATTTTTACACCATCAATAGCCATACTCTCAGTTAACCCTTCATACATTACAGGACCATCGTAACCTTCCTCACCTAAAATGTTAATCATCACCGACGGAAGTTTAAGGCTGGTACTTCCTAACGGCAGGTTGAGTATTGCGCGCAAATGCTGCTCAAACTGTGATGTGATTATACTTTCAATAGTGTGGTGACCGCTGTTATGCGGACGAGGGGCGACTTCGTTCACTATGACTTCACCATCGGTATCAACAAAGAACTCAACCGCCAGAAGACCTTCCATTTTCAACAAATCAATAATTCTGCTGGCAATATTAACAGCTTTATTTGATTGATCATCTGTTATCGACGAGGGGCAAATTAATTTATCCACGAGATTCACCTGGTGGTTAAAAAGCATTTCGACAATTGGAAAGCATTTTATTTCACCATTTTTGTTTCGCGCCACGATGGCGGAAATTTCCTTTACAATCTTTACTTTTTCTTCAATTACCGACATGCCTGAAAGTAAATTTTGCAAATCAAGTTTATCATTTATAACAGCAACTCCACGCCCATCATATCCGCCTTTTCTTAATTTCTGCACAAACGGGAACTTGATTTCTCCATTATCAATACCATTAATAATAGCTGTTTCAGATTCGTAAATTTTATAGGCAGTGGATGGAATACCATTTTTTTCATAAAAGATTTTCTGTAAGCCTTTGTCCTGTATTAATTCCAATACTTCAGGATCAGGAACAATTCTATGTCCTTCAGATTTAAGTTTTTTTAACGCTTCAATATTAACATTCTCAATTTCAAAGGTCAACACATCTACTACTTTACCAAATTGATATACTGATTCAAAATCCTGGCTGCTGCCTTTAATAAAATGTGAAGCAATTTTACCAGCAGGGCAATTTTCTTCATTGTCCATTACATAAGTTATAATGTCCCACTTGCTGGCTTCCTGAATAAGCATTTTGCCAAGTTGCCCACCTGCTATTATTCCAAGTTTTAAATTTGATGTTACTAGTTTTTCCATATACTATCTTTTATTTACTTTTAATAATGTCTCATGCAAGTATTTTAAATGCAACGTCATAAAATACCAACAAAAAAAATAACTAATAAAAAGGAAAATATTATTCTATACCATTCTTTTTAAAAATTTCCAGTTTTATTTTTTCCAATTCGCCTGTAGCCTGCAATTGTTCTAACGTATCATTTATTTTTGGCATTAATGACTGATATTTAGATTTTTTACCGATGAAAATATGCCAACCCATTTTTCTTATAGATGGCTCTTTAAATGTTAAAATATCATCAGCAATACCGGCTTCTTTTGCTTGATATTTGAACATTTCAGATTGTTCAATATAAACATCCGCACGAAGAGATTTCAGCATTAAAGGAATTTTTGTCGCATCAGGTATTTCATGAATATTTTTCATATTTTTAAGTGAGTCCTTATGCCAACCTGAACCTAGCATAAAAATGTGTTTAACATCTGCCATCTTTTCCAAATCGCTAATCGATTTAACTTTTTTTAATTTTTCAATTTTCGGGTTTGTTTTACCTGTATGCATTACAAAATGTGTTTCATAAAATGGAATGCTGGAAGTTATTGTATACTCAGCTCTTTCCGGCGTGGGTACAGTAAAGAAACCATCAACCTCACCGCTTTTCACCATTTCTTGACAACGAGCCCATGGATAAGCCTTGTGTATTACTTTGAGTCCCATACGTTTGCCTAAAATCTCCTCGACAAAGTCCTTTTGTACGCCGTAAGCAACGCCATCATCACCTAACCATGAAAATGGTTTATATGTTGATCCATAAGTTATTATTATTGTCTCTTCAGCCTGAACACTCGCTGTATCAGCATCGCTGTTTTTTTTGCCGTCGGTGGAATCACTATTGTTTTTACTGCACCCAAAAAAGGAAACCATTAGCACGCAAGATAGAACGAACCAAACTCTCAATAGAATCTTATTTAACATAATACCCTCCAATATTTTTTTAAATCATAAAAAAATGCAATTTATAATCGTCAATAATAATTTGGAACATTTATCTTGGTGATTTTGTTCAAGGCATACAAATATATTTTCACATACCCCAAATTTTCATGCTAATACCATTGTAATCACCCTGATCCGTGAAAACTTTTTCCCGCCAGCCTAAATGCTCATCACGGTCAAAAATAAATATATGCGACTCGTCTGCCCCGCAGGTGACGGCATATTCAGAGGTCTGCTTCAGCGCGAGGGTTTTAATTTTATCATAATTCTGTTTCGCATTAATAGTCTTTATTTCAATAACAATCTTCTGCCATTTGATTTCGCCGTCAGACAAATATTTCCATTTAAGCATGAGGTCTGTGCGTCCTCTGCCCGCGGCGTATTCTCTTGCCACGTAACCGCTGCCGTTCGCGACGCGCTGAAGGAAAGCCTGTATAACAAGCTGCGGCGCGGCTTCCTGATAACCTTTAATATGACTTGCCCAGATATCGGAATTCTCTATCCAGAAATCCCTGAAAAGCGTGATCATCGTTTCGGAGTTAATGCTGCCGTCTTTGTTAACCCATTCAGGATCAAACCTCGACAGAAAAGTGTTTTGTCTAGACTCGGTCAATTCCCTCGGAATGACTTCCCTATAAATATCATTTGAAATAATAAACCCTTTCCCGGTTTTTCTAATTAATCCAAGATCGTAGCAGTACTGTTCATCGTCCTTGTCAACCTGCTCCTCCTCGCCCATTATCATCGGGAGTATCACTCGGCGTACTCTGTCTTCACTTAGTTTGTCAGCAAGCTGGTCAAGGTGTGTCTGTCGTGACAGTATTAATCTTTCTTTGGCCTCTTCAATTTTTTGCGGGGTGATTATTACTTTCGGATCGCGGTTCTCAGTCATTTTAAAAGTGACTTCGTAAGCAAGTGCGTTTACCAGCCAGGGTTGACCTGCCGTGTATTTCCAAATCAAATCGAAACAGCCGTCATCAAATATTTGTCCCGTTTCCCGTGTATGCTGATTATAAAGATTTTTCACGTCATCAATTGTGAAATTTCCAAGACGGAGTGATTCAGCTTTTATATTAAACGCACTTCCGCCGGTAATGATGTCCTCGTTACTTCTGTGAATACGATAATCCTGTATATCGCGCACACCGCACAACACTATCGTTGACGGAAAGGCGGCAGGTCTTTTATCGTAGCCGGATCGGATTTGTCTTAGCACGGATACGAGAGTATCCCCGACAAGCGCGTCAATTTCGTCTATAAACAAAACAAAAGGTTTACTCGAACATTGCGAAATATAGGCTAGATATGCTGTCAGATATTCATATTCTGAATGTTCTTTAATAATATTTTTCCAGTAATCCGGATCATAATTATTCATTGAGACTATATGCTTCTTAATATTTTCTGAAAGAAGTCCAAGTATTGCATGCAGACCTCCGGCAACATTATTCCTTGCCGCTTGAGCTGGTTCGATGTTAACATACTCTGACAGATATTTCCCTTCAGCATTCAGATAATCCCTTAGGGCAAGCATCGAACTGGTCTTGCCTGTTTGACGCGGCGCGTGTAGAATAAAATATTTTTCTTGATTAATCAGAGATATAATCTCATCAAGATTCCATCTGCTTAATGGATCAACTTTATAGTGATCCGGTCGATTAACAGGTCCGGCAGTATTGAAATATTTCATATTGTCTCCAGAGTATTGTTTTTAGAGAATTATTCAAATCGTAATTGCTAGTTCAAAGCTAATAAATGTTACTCTTGCGGAAATATAGCTGCTGGTAATAATTCCGTCAATAAGAAAACATAGCAGTTAGTTTAGCGAACGCTATTCCGCTGAGCGGGCTACACGGAAGCCGAGATACCATGCTTGAGCGGTCGGCAGATAATTTGATCTGTGAGCTGATCTAAGAAAGTATCCGTCATAGTTATAACCGCCGCCTCGGACAACTTTGTTAACAGGATGTTCAGGACATTGTGGATTTTTCAATGGGCTTATAAGATAATAATCTTCCACATATATGTCACTACACCATTCCCAGACATTTCCGTGCATATCATATAGACAAAACGCGTTCGGACTGAAACTTCCCGACGGAAGCGTTTTATTCCGTAGTATTCCTTTTTTAGATTTGTAAGGATAATTACCGTCAAAATTTGCCATGGTACTATTAATCCCTTTTCCGAAGGAAAATGTCGTTATTGTTCCGGCACGGCAAGCGCTCTCCCACTCCGCTTCGGTGGGCAGTCGGAATCCGTTCCCGCCGTTCACAGTGACAGGTTCACCGTAAATCGGCGAATAAACTGATGTATAAATCGACATCATGAATATAGTTTATAGAATTTATGCGTAGTAATTTATTAATGAATTTTTTGAAACTGATTCTGAAAGGTTTTCTGAAACAGAATATTTCTGCGCTGGTGACGAATCATTTCGATGTATTGTTTCGCGGATTTCTTTTGCACGTTTAGCCATTTGCGATAACGCCTCAATTTCAATTTGCCCAGCGTCCGCGGCAGCCGCGAAATCCGCGGGTGAAGGATTATCGGAAGACAATGCTGATGACCTCAGAGCCCTAGCTGCACGAAGGTTATCCTCAGGTTTTCCTGATGATTGAACAGCTACAGTTACTTCGCCGCCGACAGCATAGAGTTTACCGTCAGGTCCTTCAGCGTATTTATATCGGGCAGTACCGATTGTCTGCACGCCATCCGCTGAAGCATGTGAGTTCTCATGAAGGCGAACATTACGGTCTATATTTTTTATACGCTGTAATGCGGGATCATCATTTCTGACTTCTATGTCCGGCCGGGGTTTTGCAACCATTACCTTGTTGCCGGAAAGTCTGCCGATAACTAAACTATCCATATATTGCCTCTAAATGGGTAATTATAAACATTTCCCCATATCAATATCGGTACGAAGCAAAAATACTTTAGCAGAAAAATATTTTTATTATGGTGATTATTTCGAGTTTAACAATTTAAAAAATCACCATAACCCAACAAATTATTTTCTGGAAAATTTTCTATCAATAAATTCCGCAATTACTGAAAAAATCAGAATACCGAGTAAAACACTGATTCCCAACATAGTTGTGGACATGCCGGACGGCGGCGGTACAAGTCCATTTGCAAGATGGTAAATAATAAGAAGAAGACCAAATAATAAAACCGGAAGAGTGCGTCTTATATCAGAGATGTTTGGTTTAATATAAATAATAATCCCCGCTAAAAATATTCCTATTTCTAGAATGTTTGATATCACCGGGTAATTCCAAAGACCGAGTCCCAGCATGGTGCCGTTAGCACCGATTAAAGCGACATCCTTCACATGAACAAGTATGTCGAGTAATATGTGCGAAAAAACCACCAGTCCTAGTATCGCGGCTGTACGGTTGTCGGGGAATTCATTTTTGCGGAATCTTCCGATAATCCAAGCGGCAAGGGCAAATCCAACTGCCAACAGCATCACCCCTGCGACGCCATGACTGAATGGTGCAAATACGCCTTTTAGAGGAACCCACTTTGTATAGCCGGGTATAATTTCTGTTTTTTCAATGCCCATAATAAGTAATATACACCATACAATGTCCGGCAAATTAGCCGCTATAAATAATGTTCCCAGCGATATTCTTCTCTCGACCGCTTTGAATCCGAAAGCCACCCCATAATGTCCTATCAGCATATAATCACCTCTATATAAAGCAAGTTTTGTTTAATGTCATTTCCCTTCGATAAAAACTTTTTGTCAACATAATCTGTCGATTGTTCATATTATGATCGCAAAAATGGTGTCAGAGCAAGTATTAATGGTGCCAGAGACAATATTTGAAGAATTTCATTGCTTTCTACAGAGTACTTTAAAAAAATTCACATATAATATTGTTTTCATTAATTATCTCGGATGGTTCAAAATGAGGAATTGTTTATGAGAATACTTTACCCGGCAAGCTGTTCCTTCACGAAGTCTGTATCAAACTCGACAATTTTTCCTTTACGTTTCAAAACGAAGAAGCCGTATTCTTCCGCCTTTTTAACAACATCATCATTTATGTGAAAACCTGCAATTCCGGCAAAAATTTTGTAATTGTCAAAAAATGGAAACAGTTTTCTGAAATTAGGAATTTTCTTTTCGCGTAAATTCTCAATATCAATTATATGAGCCTTGTATTTTGTTTCAATAATAGCAACCGAACTACCATTATACAAAACAATATCGTACTCGCCTTTAAGGTTTTTTCCGTCAACCCGCATGTTTTTCTGTATAGTATCGAAAACCATATTTCCAATACGCTTTTTACCCTTAAGCGTATTGAAAAAAAACTCTTCCACAGCATCGCCCTGATTTTGCGATACACCGCCATATATTTTCGCGAGTTTATCAAGCCTGGCATCTGTCTTTTTCATTTGCTCATCAGTTTTCTTTTGTTGTTCATCAGTTTTTTCCTGATTTGTCGAAATTTGACTATATCTTTCCGTTAATTTATCAAGTTTCGCATCAGTTTTCTTCATTTGCTCATCGGTTTTTTTTTGCTGTTCAGATGTTTCCTTAATTAGTTTATCAGTTTCTTTATGTCTTTCTGCAATATCTTTAAAAAGGTCTCTTAATTCCTGATCCATAATACAGTATTCCCCTTTTTAATCATGTTTGAAGTACATTTGCAATATACAAAACAATTTGAAAAAGTCAATAAATATTATTCAATCCGACAGAGAACGCTTTTATTCCTATTCCTGTGAATTTTTCCTCCAGAACTTTCAATTGAGTTGTAAGCTTAGTTTCATTTTCTTTGTCAATCGCTACCATCATGCAGTTGTTCATTGACGGCCAAATGTGGTCGCCAAGATGAGGATCACCGTTTCCTTCTCCCTGAACACCGCAGAATTTTGTATATCCGTTGGAAAATTCTTTTGCTAAATCAACCATCTCTTCATCAACAGCGTTACTGTAAACTATGAAAAGCATAGTCATAACACTAGCCTTGTTTTCAGAAATTTTCTTTACAGGCTGTTTTTCTTTTATTGATTTTTCGCTTTTTATGATTTTTGTTGTTTTTACAGATTTCATGAGTTTACACCTTCAGCCTTTTCATTCTAGAACGTAACTTTGTTTTAAATTCCTCAAACATTATATAGACTACAGGTATGAAGAATAATGTAAAAAGAAATGAAGAGCTCATCCCACCGATAACGGCACGGGCAAGCGGTTTAGTTAATTCAGAACCTTCTCCTATACCTAACGCCATTGGGACAAGACCAAAAATTGTTGTTAATGTGGTCATCAATATCGGACGCAGTCTTCTTCTTCCTGCCTCGATGAGAGCGTCGAAAACATTTGAACCTCTGGCTACTAAAATATTAGTATAGTCAACAAGGACTATCGCGTTGTTAACTACAATGCCGGCGAGCATCAACACCCCCATGAAGGATACCACATTGAATGTTGTTCCTGTTAAAAACAAAAAGACCATAACGCCAAACGCTAATGTCGGTATTGTAAAGATTACTACAAAGGGAGAGCCAAGCGATTCGAACTGCATTGCCATAATAATATACACAAGAATTATTGCCAGTATTAATGCTAACGCTAAATCGGTGAAGGTCTCTTTCATGTCTTCAAAAGCACCGGTTATAACGATGTGGAAATTTTTTGGTTTAACAATCATGTCAATTTTTTTCTGAACATCTGCGACAACAGCATTTAATGCCCTTCCTTCCGCCTGGCAGTTAATATATGTTACACGCTGCTGTTTTTTATGCTGAATTTTGCCTGGTCCCTCAGTAGAAGTGATATCGATAATATTCCCAAGGGGAACCATTACTCCAAGAGGAGTCTTAACCGTGATGTTCTTTATATCGTCTATTGTTTTTCTATCACTTGCTTGAAATTGAACATTGATGTCGTATTCATCACCGCCGTATCTATAAGTGGTCGCGACTTTTCCGGCAAAGCTATTTTTTATAATATTAGCAATCACTGAAGCGTTTAACCCCATCTTGGATGCCTTATCTCTATTAATTGAAATAACTTTTTCCGGCAGACCATCCTCCCTGGAAACTGTTGTATCTTTGAGTCCCGGAACATCTTTAATGGCTGCTTCAATTTCTTTAACGAATTCTGCGGATTTGTCAAAGTCGTGTCCGTAAACTTCGATTGTAATAGGCGCGCCTCCTCCGAAAGCCCCGCTTTGTATGTTGAAATTCATTGTAACACCGGGAACTTTACCATCAAGAGCCGCACGTAATGCTTTTCGGATTTCATAAGTTTTCCTGCTGCGTTTTGAAAGAGGTACCAACATAAGTTCGTAAGAGGCCACGTTGTCAGCACCGCCTGAAAAAGCGGCAATGAATCCCTCTCCTCTTCCGGCGTATGTGCGTATCATTCTCATTTCACCAGGTTTTACTGTGTTTTTTACAATTTCCTCAATTTTGAGTGCCGCCTCAGTTGTCGTAGTAAGATTTGTTCCAATGGGCAGCTGAGCACGAAACGCGATACGACCTTCATCCTGTTCCGGTAAAAATTCCATACCGGTGGGTATGAGCAGCAGCAAACCAAACACGGTTGCTCCTACAACAATCAATATAACTTTTTTCCTATTTTGCAGAGCCCATTTTATTCCAATACTATATTCCTCTTCAATAAACTTTAACTTCGCTTCGCTCCAGTTTGATATCTTTGCCATAAACGCAAATTTCCCCTCATGTTTCGGATGAAGATCCTTAATGAAGTGAGCAGACATCATTGGCACCAGCGTTAACGCGACAAATATTGAAGCGAATAATGAAAATGATATTGTAAGAGCCATCTGTTTAAACAGCTGACCGGCAAGACCCTGCGTAAAAAGAAACGGCACAAATACCGCTACTGTCGTTAATGTTGACGCGACAATAGCCATACCCACTTCGTCG
>CAYLTM010000038.1:6757-12568 GCA_964386495.1 uncultured Leptospirales bacterium | reverse complement strand
TCGGCTCCCAGTTTTGCGGGTTCCGTCGGTCTTGAAACCCTTTCCCGATAACAGAAAATATTGTCGAGTACTACAATTGAGTTATCGATAAGCATACCAACACCGATCGCCAAACCTCCCATCGACATCATATTTAAGGTGATCCCGAAATAGTAAGTAACAATAAATGTTGTAATAATGGATATTGGTATAGATAATCCCAGAATAAGGGCTGCGCGGAAATTTCGTAGAAAAAGGAAAACAACTAAAATAGAAATAATCCCCCCTTGAACTGCGGATGAAACAAGATTATTGAGGGAATTCTCAATGAATTCAGCGGAATTAAAAATTGGAGCTATCGTAATTCCCTTAGGAAGGTTTTTACTGATTAATGTCATTTTTTCCATTACTTTTCTAGAGGTCAAAACTGTATTTTTATCGGACTGTTTATTAATTTGTATCGCGATACCATTTTTACCGTTCAAGCGAAATACTTCACTGACCTTTTTTGGCGCAAAATACACGTTCGCAATATCCTTGATATAAACTGGCGTATTGTTTTTTACATCAACTATCACATTCTTTATGTCGTCAATTTCACCAAACTCTCCTTTTGTTCTGATGGTGAATACTTTGTTTGTTGATTCAATATCCCCACCGGCAACATTCATGTTCTCTATACGAAGCATGTTCACTATTGTATCTATACTGATACCATAAGCATCGAGGCGGTTTTTTATGATTTCTACCTTGACTTCGTTTTCACTTCCGCCAATGACTGCCGCTGACGCTACACCATCGATTTGCTCAAATTGATTTTTAAGTTCGTTTTCGGCATATTCCTTCAGCTTTGAGCTATCACGGTCGCCCATAACAGCGATGGTCATTATCGGCATCATTGACACGTCAAACTTTAGAACCATTGGAGTGCTAACTTCGGTAGGCAGAAACTTTTTGATAATGTCAATACGTTCGCGAACATCCGATGCGGCGGCTCCCATGTCCGTTCCCCACGCGAACTCCAGCCTAACCATTGACGATCCTTCTTTCGATGTTGAGGAAATCTTTTCAATGTTATTTATTCCGGCAAGGGAATCCTCTATCGGTTTTGAAACATTTGATTCAACTTCCTTGGGACCGGCACCAGTATAATCTGTAATAATAACAATTATCGGAAAATCAATGTCAGGAAAAAGGTCAATTGGAGTTTTAGAAACGCTGACAACTCCAAGAATAATTATTGCGAGATAAACCATTATTGAACTTATAACTCTATTTACGGCAGTGTTGGTTATTTTCATTATTGATTACTCCTGTTTAGCCGCAGGCATATCTTCACGATGCACAAGCAGTTTGTCGCCGTCTGACACATTATCCGCACCCAATGTTATAATGACATCGCCGTCCGCGAGACCGGAGAGAACCTCTATCTGATTATTGACATCTACACCTATTGTAATTTTTGTTAGTACCGCTTTATTATTTACGACTTTATAAATTTCTGAAATACTTCCATCGCTGCTTATTATCGCGTCGGTAGGAATTGCCAGTACACCATATTTTGTGTCGGTGATAATCTCTATATCGGCGAACATTCCATGACGGAGTTGTAAGTCGGGATTCTCAATTTTTATACGGGCTTCCTGTGTGCGGCTGATTGGATCCAGCACCGCACTCTTTTTATACAACACACCATAGAAGTATTTATCACTCTGTGAAGAAACTTTTATACGTGCCTTCATGCCGATGTTTACCTTGTTGATGTTTTCTTCCATAAGGTTGATTACCGCTTCCACGGAAGACATGTTGACTACCTGCGCGAGCGGCATTGTCGGAGCGATTGTCATACCTCTATCAGCATCGATCCTGCCGATATATCCTGATATTGGAGCTTCAACTTTAGCGAGATTATATTCCATACCAATAATATCGCGGTCTACTAAAAATAATGACTGCCCCTTAGATACGAAATCACCCTGCTTAATATATACAGTGTGGATTTTTCCGCCAACCTGTGAAAAAACACTGACAACTTCTTTGCCGACAATATTTCCAGTAAATTTCACCTGTTGTGACATATCACTTACTTTAACCCCGATAGCTTTAACAGGAATTATTTTCCCGCTATCTTCTTTTTTATCCGCTGTCACATATTTATAAATTTTGTCACCAATTCGATATGCCGCAATAATACCAACTACTATTATTATCAGCAGAATAATCCGTTTTTTTGTCATACAAATTTCTCCTTAATTAATATTACCCTGCGGGGCCTTTTTCGGGGTTTCACCCCGAACCCCTTTAATTCAATATAAGAACTTTTATCAAAAACCTGCGGGGCTTTTCAATGTACTGCCCCGAACCCTTTTAATTCAATATAAGAACTTTACTTTTTTCTTCACTAACACAAACACATACACATACACACACTTCCACATACACATACACACACTTCCACATACACATACACATCCGATGAAACTACATATTAAAAAAATTGGTTCCTATTACATTATTCAGTTCAGCCTTAGCCGTGTGATACGAGTGATATGCCTGGATAAGCATTGTTTCCGCGGCAATGAGTTTAACATTAGAGTCTATGTACTTGGTGTTATCTATAAGACCATTCTTAAATTGTATTTCAGAGGCTTTCATGTTTTCCTTAGCGGTAATCACATTATCCTTTTGAGTCATTATAGAATTTCTCGCCGCCTTCATTTTCAGGTAATTGCGTTTAACGTCAAGTTTTACAGTTTTTACGAAAGCTTCAAGTTCCAAATCAGCCTGTGTCGCTTTGCTTTCAAACTGGTCTTTTTTCGCGTGTGAAGAATCCCATGGAGCAAGCGCACCCCATTTATATGACGCACCGACAGAGACTGACCACGACGGCAGCCATTTTTCAGACGGAGTTGTCGTCATGGCAGCGGTTATCTGCTGAATCATTAAATCTGTCTGGGGATTTCCTGTGCTTTCAGGTGATGACCCTGAATCAAGATTTTTATACGCGGTTTGAGTCGTCGTATATTTACCATTAACAAAAAAAGAAGGCCAGAAATATATTGAAGACTCAGCCTTAGCCGCGTATTCCATCGCTTCTTTAGTATATTTTTTCTGAATAAGTTCGGGTCTATTTTTCAGCGATTCGGCGATTAAACGATTAACAAAACGTTCTTCGTTTTCTCCATTTTCCATTAGACTTTCCAGCTCTTTGTTATTAAAATTCAAAATGTCGAAAGTCAGCGATATCGGAGTCTCCAGTTCATTGCCGATATGAATATTTAAAGTGTTCATAGCTGACTCATAATCACTTTTAGAGTTGATTACTTGCGTTTGCGCGTTCGAGTATTCTACCTGGGCACTGAGATACTGAAGTTTCGGGAGGATTCCTTTTTCATAACCCATCTTGACAGTTTTAAGATTCTCTCCAAGAGCCTTAGCTGATTCTTCTCTCATACGAAGAGTTTCCTTCGCTAAAATTACCGAATAATATATATCGATTGTCGCTTTATTGATATCCGCACGCACTTTGCGAAGATATAATTCAGAAGCCTCATATCCCGATTGCGCTGATCGCAGTGAATTGTAAAACACTCCGGGATTAATAGCAAACTGCATATTCACAATATTTATTGTAGTCTGATGATCAAGCTTTGACGCGGAGCCAGCTTTTTCGTCCGCATGCATTTTTGTCCATGAAGCGTCGGTTGCTAATGAAGGCCAGAGCATCCCCCATACCTGATTGACTTTTGCTTCGGATTCTCTGGTCTGTTCCACGGCGATCTTGTACATACTGTTATTTTTGAAAGCGGCAGCAACAGCCGTTTCAAGATTCAATTTTTCTTCCGAAAGAAGACCTGTTGACACAGTTAATAATAAAACAAAAGCCGCATAAAATCTTTTCATAACTTCTCCATACTGTAATCTCTACTGTTTAAGTAATTAATTCATAGAACTCATTCATTAAATCATTATCAAAATTCAGGCAATCCTGAGATTTAACCTTTAGCAATAATCCTGTTACAAAAGATGATATTTCTTCGGGAATTTCCGGCAGCTTAAATAATCTGTCGGAAGGCGTAAGAGTTTTAAATACAAGGTTAATTGTGAATGTCACAAGATTGTCATAGTTGCTGTAGAGCTTGTCATACCAGGGGGTGTTTTCATAACTGTCCTTCTGAATTTCGAAACTATTAATAGTTGAAAAAATAGTCAAGACAAGCATATGCGGATTATCACATTCGAAATCACCGGTCATAACTCCTTTTTCGATTATATTAAAAATAATCGACATTCGGGGTATAATATATTCATTTATAAAGGGCTTGAAATAATTGGTACCCTCAGCCATTTCCCAGAAGTATAATCTATAAGCCTTCATGTTTTTTATTTCTTTGTGAACAGATAGTATGAAGCTTAATGCCACGTAAAGTTTCTGTGGAGGTGTAATATCCCATTTTCTAGAGTAAATGCTAACCGACGAAGTATTGTGCTTGCCGAAAATCAGTTGAAGAACTTCATGATATAAAGATTCTTTTGAGTTGAAATAATAATGCACCAGAGCTTTATTGACACCGGCTTTTTTTGAAATGGAGCTTAGCGTCGTCCCGTTGAAACCTTTCTCGGAAAACTCATCGAAGGCGAACTTTAATATGATATTCTTTTTGTCGTCCATGTTTATAAATATACTCGTGTTTAAAAATATTAACCGACCGTTTAAACAAATTAAACAGCCGGAAAGTAATCGTCAATAAAAAAAACCACAAATATAAAAAAAAGATTGAAACATCAGCAATTACTAATTAAATTGCTAATAACTGATTTTGAAGTTAGAGATTAGTCTGTTACAAAAGAAAATCCGTAATTTCGGGAAAAAGAGGATATGAGATGAAAACACTTATTTTTCTTGTGATATTTTGTTTAGCAATTGCACTACCCGCTATAGCTGATGATATGTTCGTTTCCTCTTTGAAGGCAAAAGTTTACAGTTCGCCTGATACCGGGTCAGCAGCAGTTTCAGAGCTAAAAAGAGGTGAAAAGGTTAATGTCATATCAACACAGGATTCATGGGCATCAATCGAAATAAAAGGATCTAAAGGCTGGGTTCAAAAAATGTTTTTATCAAAAAACGAACCTGGTAAAAAAATCAGTATGATAGAAAATACTGATCAAACTTCTTTACAGAATGTCAGAAAACGAGCGTCTTCAAGTGTAACAGCGGCATCCGGACGAGGACTAACCGGTGATAATTCTTTGAGCAGCAGAGCACGTGCGAACAATAAAAACGCTTTAAGTGAAGAAGAACTTAAACAGGTCGAGAGTATCGATGTTGGTGAAGACGTTCTAATACAATTCCTTTCGGAAGGCGGACTTAAGTAGTAATCAAACAAAATGAAAAAACTTATAGCACTTATCATTACCATCACTCTACTGACTACTTGCGCTACAACTTCTCAGACTTCGTCTGATGAAGAAGATAAACGTCAGGAAATTGTATACGAACTGCAGTATGGCAAGCTGCTGGCTCAGAAAATTCTAGCAAGTTATCCACTTTTAAATGATCAACAACTGAATTTTTATGTAAATAAAATCGGCAAGTCTGTTGCTTTATATGCCGGTCGTCCGGAGTTGGAATATCGTTTCGCTGTGCTCGACACAGACAACATTAATGCTTATGCGGCTCCCGGCGGATATGTATTTGTCACTAAAGGTGCGATTGCACTGATGGATGATGAGTCAGAGCTGTGTGCGGTAATTGCTCACGAAATTGGTCATGTGAATTATAAACACATTATGACGGAACTCCCTCCTCCGCGAGGAAAACTTACTATAGCC
>CAYLTM010000038.1:4413-6740 GCA_964386495.1 uncultured Leptospirales bacterium | reverse complement strand
GGCTGATAGACTTTTTGTGTAAGGTGTAAAAAAAGAGTCCGAATTTGAAGCAGACAGTGCCGGAGTATATTATTCAGACGCGGTCGGTTATGATACATACGGATTACTACGTTTTCTCGAAAAAATAAATATCTATGAAAAACAGAAAAGCGGTACTCTTGTGTATAACGCACATCCTCCTACCGATGAAAGAATTGCCAGAGTAAAGGATATAATCGCGAAAGAGAATTTTACTAAGAACGCTCCAAGAAACAAAGATCGTTTTATAAAAGAAATTCAACACTTGAAGAAATAAAGGGATCACGATGAAAAAAATATTAATAATTCTCACAATTCTCACAATTCTTATTATTCCAAACATATTGTCCGCGAGCGGTCTTTCGACTTCCGATCTTAATTATATAAACGATCATGTGGGTGGCCGTGCGATTGGCATGGGCGGAGCGTTCTGTGCCGTTTCCGACGATCCTTCAGGTGCGTATTATAATCCCGCTGGAATGATTTTCGCGATAGATAACCAGATATCGCTATCCGTAAATAGCTACAAAAGTAAAACTACTAAAATCGATGGTGTTATCGGCGGAAAGGATTATATACAGGACATTTCGTCGTTCTATCCAAGTTTTTTCGGTGTAATCCAGACATTCGGTAAATATAAGGTAGGTTTTTCATTCGTTAATATCAATAATGAAATTCTTGACCAGGACAGTTATTTTAAAAACTTAAATCTTACTGATTCCGCGGGAGAGCCGGTTAAAAGCGAATTTTTGATGAACTATAATATTTCAGAAAACACAATGCTGGCTGGTCCATCATTTTCAACATTTATTTCACAAAACGTTTCTTTCGGATTATCATTCTATGGTTTGAAATCTTCTAAACAGCAGATAGCTAATCAGATGGTTATTAATAATTCCGCGAATGAGAAAACTTATGAGATAATTAATCTGTATATCACAGACGATATGTATGGTTTGTTACCGGTTTTTGGGCTTCAATATATGCCCTTTAAAGAAATTGCTTTTGGAACATCTCTACAGTATGGTTATATTCTGTCACATAAAAGACAGACACAGTATTTTATGAAGTCCTCCGCTGGAGGTTCAGACATGAATGCTGTTGATTCAGACGATGTTCCGTTAGTCCAACTCGTTAATTCAAAGGGAAAGGTTACATCAAGCAAATATCCATTAGTCTGGAGAAACGGTATAGCTTATTTCCCATCCGAAAAACTAATTTTATCATTTGATATTATCGCACATCTTGCAATCGCTGGTTTTTCAGATATGTATTTTGATACTCCAGTGCAAAATACATTCAATTGGGCTGCTGGTATGGAATATTTTGTAATAGATCAGTTCCCTATAAGATTTGGAATATTCACAAATATGGCTAATACTCCCGAAGTATCGAAAAGTCTTCAAAATCAGGAAATGCACATCAATATGTATGGTGGGTCAACGAGCATTAGCTGGCAGACTAAAAGTTCCGCGGTAACCTTAGGCGGGTATTTACAGTATGGCGAAGGCGAAGCTCAGGCGGTAGGCGGCACAACACAGACTCAGAAAGCTTCAATACTTTTATACTCTATAGCATTAACAGGTTCTGCAATGTATTAAATGCAGATTTTTTAAGTATTGATTATCTCCGCTTTGACAGTTCTGATTTTTCCCGATAGTTCAGTCGCCTTAAGCGACTTCACACCGGTTTCTTCGACAATAACATCGGCACATATACCGTGAATATAAACACCTGTGGCGGCTGCCAGTAGAACATTGTCGGTCTGCATTGATAATGCAGCAATAATACCGGCAAGAATATCTCCTGTTCCGGCGGAAGCAAGGGCTTCGTTGCCGCTGGAATTCACATATGTGTTTTTTCCATCAGTTGTTATCGTCGCTGGACCTTTTAAAACCGTGACGGCTCTGTATTTTTCAGAGAGTTTTTTCGCACAGTAATATCGATTACAGCTGACATTTTCTATTGTGTCATTCAGCAACAATGACGCTTCTTTAAGATGCGGTGTTATAATCACATTTTTAGAAAAAGCCGCGGAATTATTCATTATCGAAAGATGCCATAACCCGTCACCGTCGATAATAACCGTTTTCACAGAAGAGTTCCCCGAATTATTAATAGTTTCATGAAATATCTGTGCGGCAAAAGGGGTTCTTCCAAGCCCAGGACCAATTAATAGCGAATGGTATTTTCCTGATTTAATAATTGCGACAATATCGTTAGGATCATTTAACCCAATCGTAATAACTTCAGGAATTTTACCGGCAATAATCTTCCTTGCTTCAATAGATGTCGCGAGAGTTACGAGA
>CAYLTM010000038.1:0-4403 GCA_964386495.1 uncultured Leptospirales bacterium | reverse complement strand
TCAAACGCGGACATCGCGGTCATCAGTCCCGCTCCCTCCATACCGTCAAATCCGCCTATAATAAGCAGGTGCCCAAAATTCGATTTGCAGGAATCAACATTGTCTTTTTTTACAAAAACTGATTTCGACAAAAATTTATCAAAAAAGGAGTTATTGATTTTTTCATCATTAAGGAGTTTTTCTGGAAAACCGGCATCAATGACAAAAGTTTTTCCGCAAAATTTTCTTCCAGGGTAAGTCGCGGTATTAATTTTGTGAATCCCGATAGTCAATGTGTAATCGGCATTAACAATGTTAGCGGTATCAACATTACCATCCGCACAAAGACCCGATGGAATATCGACAGAAAATATAACCGCGTTGGAATTGTTGATATTTTTAATTATAAGTTGTTCAGCTTCACGGATGCTTCCTGAAAACCCGGAACCTAGCAGAGAGTCAATGATTATATCATCATCGTAGTTATATAAAGAAAGCTCACTCGTGATATTATATGACTTGCAGATTTTGTAGTATATCAAAGATTCTTCAGATAATTTCGAGAGTTTCTCTGCATTGAAAAGAACCTTTACATGACAACCAAAATTCCGCAAATGAAAACCTATTACAAATCCATCACCGCCGTTATTGCCTGATCCGCAAATTACAGCAATTGTCTTTGACTTTATATCCGGTATCTCAGAAATAATTCTGTCGGAACAATGCTTTCCCGCGTAACCCATCAGCAATAACGACGGAATGCAATACTCCGTAATAGCGTTTTTATCAATATTTTTTATCTGCCTCAAATCAGCAATTTTCATTTATTCCCAGGCTTTTATATAAATACCGTCTTTTTTAACACTCATAGTAAAAAATTTCCCCATATCATCAATGAGAACTTCTTCATAAAAATTTCCCTTTTCAAACATAGTGATTCTTAAATTGTTGATGATGTTTTCTTCGAGGTTCCAAATTGAAAACCGCACATCATTCTGATAAATATCCCAGAGTATAAGATATTTATCCTCCATGATACTAAAAAGCTCATTTTTGGGATCAGGAGATTCCATAATTGTTCTGCCGAGTTTATTTTCACTGACGGAATATTCCATAATTTTACGGTATTTAAAACGTGTGCTGCTGTAATATGCTACAGATATTAAAAATTTTTCACCAGATTTAAAAACCTTTATAGTTTCGATTCTTCCTGTATATTCCTCATTTTGATCGCCTTTTTCTTTGAAATAATTCTTGTCGAAAAGTACAGAAAAATTTCTTTTACCATCAGCGTATCTGTAAACACCACAGCTTTCAAGGGTTCTGGTTATTACAAACAATCTGTTATTTGCGTCTGAAAAAATACTATCGATATAATAGAGAGGAAGTTCTCCCTGGTCACTTTGCCCAATGACATATTGGAGTTTGCCGGCATCATTAAATACAATGATATGTGAAGGTGCGGTTTTATCAGCGTTTGCCAGTCCATTACTTAGAACAATACTGTTCTGAACATAAATATTTCCGAATTTATCACTGGTGGTATTTCCAATAACTCCAAAAGTAAACGGAATAAATGGGACAACAGATTCTTCAACACCGGACTTGGCACCTATAACCATTTTAGGACTACCAGACATATCTAAAATTATTATTTTTTTCTGAATATTGTCGGAACAGATAAACTGCCCATGCGAAACAGAAACTTTAAAGGTCAGATTAAATGTTTCGCCTTTTTTAAAATTTATATTAATCTCTTCATTTTTGTTACCGGCTTGAATCACAAAGTTCTTTTTTGCAAGCAGTTCATTAACTTTCCATCTGGTGCAGGACGATGTAAATATCATCAGAACGAAAAGCATAAGCAGTATTTTCTTCATAAATCCTCTATAATAAAAAAGGGATAAATTAACTTTATCCCTTTATCTCACTGAAATAAATTTTCGTTTACAAGTATTCTTTTTCCAATTGGGCTCTTGTCGTTATTGTGAAAAAATTATCTAATCTTGCTGTTTTAAAAATATTCTGAATCGCACTGTTTAAATCAAAGAACACAAGTTTAATTTTTTTACTCATCGCGTTGTTCAGAAATTTGACAAGTGTTCCGATAGCCGACGAATCAATGTACTCAAGCTTGCTGCAGTCAACAGCAATAACAGCCGGTTTTTTGTTGATCAAACTGTGCCAAAGTTCTTCAAATTTATTTACATTACCTATATGAAATTCACCTTCTACTACAATAATAGTAACTTTTTCCAATTCTTCAACTGATAAATTCATCATAAGACTTTTCTCCATATATTTTATTACTGTCGTGAAATCTCAAAATAACCTGTAAAATCAGCAAAAATATAAAACATGAAACAATTATATTTTTCATAATAATAATATCAAGAAATTTTTAAATCAATATTTAAAAATTGTAGTATCTGCTCACTAATTGGTGGCGATTATGGCACACGTCGCCTACGGCGGAGCATTTCAACCACCAAAAATTGAGCAATTACTAAAAATTACTCCAAATAAACACTAACAGAATCGGGTATATGTAAATCTTCTGGAATATCATCACTTTCTACAGCAAATAAAGGAGATATTTCCAATGTTTTAAGCATAGAAGGTATCTGAATTTTCTTTTCCGAGAGCCAGCTTTTATAGAGATTATTCATTAATTCCTGTGAAGATTCTACAGAATCAACACCAGATTTATTTTTTACTGGAGCAAATTCCCACTCTCTAAGCGTTTCGAGAATATTATTTTTCGCGGTTAACGGTAAAGCGTCGAATACAAATTTTTCAAATTTGCAACCATCAAGATCTTTCATTCCGTCTTTTGTGTATGAAGGAATTTTCTTTCGTGCTATATGGAAAGGTAATGACAAATCACCGCCGGAAGTAATTTCTTCAACAAATGAGCGGCTAAAAATATGTATTCCTATGCTACCCGCAGTATACGCAAAACTTCCGTCAGCGTTTTTCTGAAAAGTTTTTGTTTCAGGCAAATCTGAATACTCGACAACACCAAAACGTCCATTTGTGAATCTTACAAAATTTCCGACTTTTTCATCCGGATAAGCCTTCTTCAAAGCCTTACTTGAAATGTCAGCACCTGTCATTTTATGAAAACCGATAAATAAAGGATCGATAATATTTACAAGGGGATTATCTATCTGGAAATATGATATGTATTCAATACCTCTTTTATTAAGTTCATCAATCATTCCAGAAGTTCTTAGAGCTGTAATACTTCCGCCATGACCGTCAGGATTTGTAAAAATTTCATTTTTACCGCTCAGAATTAGTTTACCGTTCATATCCATCGATGGTATCATATTCTGTGAGAACATGAATACATCTTTTTTATTAAGACCAAAATAATTATTTTCTTCGAAAAACTTTACTGTATCAGCATGATTAACGTTTGATGTCATAACCAAAAATGGAATAGTTGTGTTATACTTTCGGCAGTATTTAAGAACCTTTTCACTATGAAGCTGAAAAAGCGGTTTGTTTTTTACCGGCGATACTTTGTAAGCACCTTTAGGTCCATCAAAACCGAGACGAGAACCCTGACCGCCCGCAACAACAAATGCCGCTGTTTTACCGGATTTTATAAGCTCAATTCCTATTTTTTTTGCTTCCGCAAATTTAGCTTTTTCGTCATCATTTTTAGGCAGCATTATATAAGGAGCTGGTTCATAATCAAGGGCAATTTCGGCTGGCTTTCCAGTTAACTGAAACAATTTAGAAAACTCGACAAAATCAACCTTCGCAAGCTGATCAAGCAAATCTTTTTTTTCATTATCATTTAAAGAATCCCAGTAAGCAAAAACATGTTCGTTTTTATTGTCATATACATTTTTTATAACAACATCATATCCTGGAAATGAAATCATATCAGCACTCCTTATATTTATTACCGAATTAATCATATAAATCCGATTATTACTCATTAAAGAATATTGCAAAATATTTTTCAACAAAAAAATTTAGTATTTCGCGTGAGTGTGAATTTTATTTCAGGTATAAAATTTCAACATCTTGACTATCCTTATACACAATTCTTTTTGTCCCCAAAATCCACCAACGAGGCAGTGCACGCACTGCTCGCACTGAGCCTGATTCTTCGGTTGCTGAGCGGTCATTGAGCCAGCCGAAATGCGTCGCACTGCTCGCACTGAGCGAAGTCGAAGTGTAGCGGTACTCTGCGTATCGAAGCATCGAAGTCTGGTTTCGGGGACTTCATCAAACCACAAAAAATTTATTATTTCGTAAATAATCACGAAAAAACACAACATTTGTTTGACATATTGAAATATTAAAATGTTGTTGAATATAATATTCGTAAGTGGTTAAACTCATTAATGATAGCCTCCGCCCGCCACTGGCGGGCGGAGAGCGATAATAACTGTGGAAAACCATTT
>CAYLTM010000037.1:23890-26140 GCA_964386495.1 uncultured Leptospirales bacterium | reverse complement strand
GTCCAGGTTCAGTGACAGTCTTTCGGGAACAAATTCCGTAAACAGACTGGTCTAGGAGGTTTTATGTTAAAAAAAATTGAGATAATAAAAAATGACGGCTCAGATATTTTAGAGCTTCGCGGAGAACTTACAATATATTCAGTGAAGGAATTGTGGGATTACTTTACAGTTGAAATCACCAGCACTGATAAATTCCGTTCCATAGATTTATCCGGTATATCCCCCCCTACAATAATATTAGAGAATACCCAAATTAAATACAAATAATATCGACCAAAACGAACCAAAATTGACCACTTTTTAGGGAAAAACAGGGGAAAACAGACCATTTTGGGGTAAATTTTGAGAGATTTAAGAGTTTATCTGATGGCATAAAAAGCGGAATTAACGGATGTTTTTGTAAAAATTCAAGATTTCTATGACGAATATTCTTAATATAAATGATAATTTTCATTATAAAACCATTGAGTTAGCAGAGATTCTAACTACAATTTGGTTTATAATTCATACAAGAAAAAGTTTTTAAATTACCTTTTTCAAAGATTCCAAAAGACGATGAACATCTATCACAAACAATACTACAATTATCTGTGTTATAATTTTTGCATGTCCCGCAAGTTAACTTCGTCCATTGTATTGTAACAGATATCAAATAAAATAATATAAATCTAATTCTTATTGTGTAATAAAAATATTTTTTTGCTGACATCAGTTCCATAGTTATTATCCTTATATTTTTTTATGTAATCTTTAAATAAATAGTGACTATCATTTTGGCAATAAGGGCAAACATCTGTTGTTACTCCTTGATTTTCTATTTTGATAAAATTTTTTATTATTTTTTTGCATTTGCAACATTGATATTTTACATCACCAGGGTAAGCATTGAATTCCATTCTATTACTACTTGTGTAATAAAAATATTTTTTTGCTGACATCAGTACTCCTTAATTTCTTTATATTTATCACAGATATTATTCTCTGAAACTTTACAAATTTTGTTGTTCTTTACACCAATTAAAGAACAACAAAGATTTATATACTTAGTGCCGCCCGGTATTTGATAAGATTCCTTTGTTGCGAGCTTTACCCCATAAACTGCATGGAATAAAGCTACTGCGTGGAAACAATTTGAACAACTTTTAAGAAGATAAACTTTCCTGTAATTATTATTTAATTTACTTTGTTTAATTGTCATATTATCACAATCCCCACATTTTACAAAATGCTGTCATTGCCTGTTCAGGTGTATCCCCGAATCCAACTATACAATCTGGTTCTGGAAGGTTCCCAACTATATAAAAATATTGATTCCCGTCTTTCCCGAACCGTGCTCGTAACATGGTAATAATAAGTAGTTTTCCTTTTAAAACTTCATTGTTACATGCCATAATTGAAGCATTCATCTGTTCGTTCATAATACCTTGTTCGCTTGCGTATGGATTATTCATATTCACCTACCTCCTAAAAACTAAATAATGATATCTTAATTGTTTATCAAGTATATAGAAAAGTTCTCTTGTTGCTGTTATATCCGACATGGCATCGTGTGCCTGTATCGTTATTCCAAAATGTTTTGCTGTATTTTCGAGCCGGGCAGTTTCTGTGTCGAAAATATTTTTGATGCGGCAATAATTAGCGAGCGACATAACATCAATGGCTCGTCTTCTTTCGATGTATGACCCGAGATAATTATCACCGCATTTGAAAAAAAATGAATTTAGCATAGAAATATCAAAAGCAACATTATAACCTGCTGGAATAAATTTATCGGTTTTATCATATTTATCGATATACTTTTCTAAGATATTGGTCAATGTTCTCTTTACCAATTGTGGTTTTGGAAAAGATTTGATTATTTCTATGCTAATATTGTGAACATTTAGAGATTCCTGAGTAACCTCGGTGTCATCAAATATATTTGATTTTAGATTAAACTCATCTTTTACTTCGCCGTTAATTTCTACTATCCCGGCAATTTGTATTATCGAGTTTTTCTGCGGATCGAGCCCTGTTGTTTCTGTGTCGAACCATAGAATTTTATTATTTTTCATCGAGTTTATTCCTCAAGCTGTTAACATCGGATTCTTTTCTGTTGTAAAATTCTGCTTGTTTACCTTTGTTCCACTGTCCAACAGGTCTGTAATAACCTACACATCTGGAATATATTTCAGCCGGAATTTTAACACTGTGATTAGTTTGTTTTTGAGTTATTATATTTTTCATTTTTCCCTGCGCATATTATGCATC
>CAYLTM010000037.1:20493-23880 GCA_964386495.1 uncultured Leptospirales bacterium | reverse complement strand
TGTTATTATTTTTTACTGAAAAATAATAAACTGTTTCGTTCCCACAGTTAGAACAATGATGGCGTTTTTTAAAAATTTCAGATGTTATTTGTATTACTTCCGTATTCATCGCATCCTCTTTTGCAGTAACTGCTTCCAGTTTTCTTTCATTCTGAAATAGTTATTATCTTTTAAAAAGGAACTTACAAAAAGAAAAACATTCACAACTATAAGGATTATTAATATGGTTAATGGGTTCATATTTTCACTTCCTTTTTTGCTATTTGAGAAATTGAAAATCCACCCATTCCGGAAATATCCTGAAAGTCATATTCGTAAATTTGGAGAAGTGCTTTTATTCTTGCTAAATTGAAATTATTGCCGGGACAATTTTTTCGTTGTCCTGAATAATGCATTGCGTTCCATCCGTGCGATGTTATTTTTGTTATTTGATATTTTTCAATAAATAACAATATTATTCGGGATAATGATTCGTATTGCTGGCTTGTATAGTCTCCGCTATTATCGGATGTCGGGTTTAATAATTCGATACCGATTGTTTTCTCATCGTTACGTCCTGCTGTTGAATGATATACCCAATTTTCAGGGTCTATTATTTGTGTAATTTTGCCTTCACGGTCGATGAGATAGTGAAATAATGCGATACCCTTTGTGTATTCTTTAACCCTTCCGTAATTTTCCATCCATTTTAATAAGCCTTCACCGGTAGAACCGCCGCCTGTTCCGTGTATTACGATTTCATCTATGGGTGTTGTTCTTTTAAAACCCTTGTGATATTTATTCGCAATTGTAGTGTTGAATGTTATAAATGTTTCCGCTTTTTCCATTTTGTTTTATTCCTAATTAAAAAGATTTTGTTCGAAAGGTCTTTGTGTTTTCAATGCTCTTGCCACCGACAATATTGAAACACCTCGTTCTTCAAGTGAATTGATGTAATCGTTTAATTCTTTTGTTGTTTCAGCGATATAATACCCGGTGCTGTTGGCTATTAGACACGGCAATAAACACTTTGTTCTTACCGTATTAATAATCTTCCTGACTCGGGCTTCTGAGACAATGATTCCTTTTGTACTAAGTATATTTACAATTTTCTTATTGCTGACCGCGTTTACTGATCCTATTTTGTTTTCAAGAATAGATATAACTCTTGGCAGCAATGATTGTTTTTCAAATTCTGTCAGATCATAAGTATATTCTTCAAAATTTTTTATCATACATTCGCCTCCGGGTTTCTTTTTAGAATTTGCTTTAACGCTTCAATAAGTCCGCTTGCCTGATAATTTTTAAGCCGTCTGAAAGTATTTTTGTACATCCGTTTTGACAGATTATCAATGTTTTCATTCGACCATCCCATTAGTCCCGCAAGCTCAGTAATTTTTTTTATCTGATATTCCGATGTCAGATAAACGACATTACTTGTATTAACTTTTTTAAAGCCGTTAAGCTCGAACAATATTTGAAGAAGATCAATACCCTCTTTTTTTGTTAAAGAGGATATTGATCTTTTTCCGGATACGGATTCAGCCATATCATAAAGCGAATCTTCAATAATTCCGGCTTTATGAGACAGCCCCCATATCGCTTTTATCTGTTTAGCTGTTACAGATTGATTGTCCATTATCCGGCCTTCAGCATATTTTTATTAACTTCTTCTCTGTTAACCTCGTAGAAAAATGTATCCTTTTCGACTTTGGCAGCATCAACCTGCGCTAATTCTTCATCTGAAAAATCTTTCAAAATTTCTTTGTCTACTTCCTCTTTTGTGCGAACACCTTTACCGCCAAACAGCTTTTTCAAAAGATCGAGTGTTACCTTTTTAACGGATACTGTTGTAGATTTTCTGAAACCGAAATTTCCATAAGCGAGCTGTTGAGTTTTCGCGTCTCTAAAAAGTTCCAGCTTATTGTATTCAGCAAAAAGGTGAAGAGCGTTTTCGAGTTCTTTTATTCTGTTTCTGCCGGTCTCGCCGTCTCGCGCGGCTTTTTCTTTGATGGCTCCTATATGCTTTGTCGCTTTGCCGTCGATTACCTCGAGCTGTAAAGTTACAGTTCCAATTTCTGCAAGTGCCATATTGGCATCGTCCAGAGTTTTAATTTGAATTGTTGATTCAATTCGTGTTCTTGTTTTTGACATGATTTTCTCCTTGTTTTAATAATTGTTAATTTTTTTAGAATCTTTTTGACCGGTGTACTTTTCGACCTGCCGGACTTTTCCCTTGTTTGATGCGAACATCTTTCCATCGTGTTTATATAACTCAACTTCCTGATCCGCCCACTCGGAGTTGACATACCCCTCGTGTTCTTTACCGGCGTTGTCGGTTATTAAAACTGTTCCTTTCTTTGTTATTACAGCTTTCATACGGCAACCTGCTGTTTAGAACGGATCATTGAAGCCGTTTCTGCGCGGATCATATCCGCCGTCATACCGGCGAGAGTTCCGCTTAGAGCTTTTGATACTGTAGATGCGTCTATCTGCTTTCCGGTTTTTTCAAATATCGTTCTTGCTATTTCACCATTTGCTATACCATAAGAACGAACCTGATTTTTGAGATCGCCGCTAATAGCTTTGTTCACCATTTCTTCCGTAGCAACTACCTCTTCATCTCCTGACAACTTTGTGATTATTTTACTGATGTACTGAACACCCATTGGAGTACTTCCAGAATGTTGATATATTCTGTTAAGCGCTCTGTCTGATTTTACAGTAACGCCAAACGCTTGAAGAAGTTCAGATGTTTCAGACAAAGATATTCCTTCCATTTCGTGGACAGCTATTCGCCAGCGTAATTCTTTCAGATCCGCGAACTTTAACATTGAAGGTTGTCCAAACATTAAAATTGAAAACAGCGGGGTTCCTTCTCTGCCGAGTTCGTGCATTTTCTTTAAACCATACATTGTATCGAGTGATAAATCCTGACACTCATCGACTGAAAGTACTATCTGTCTGCCTGCTCTTTTTCGTTCTTTCAAAATTCGTGTTAACTGAATTGCCCTTGCGAAAATATCTCTGCATGGCGATTCTGATGATAGCTTCCGAACCATTGTAGCCATTAGTGATGCCGTTAAATTCGAGTTCCGTGTCCAGGCTGTCGCTTCAATTACATCATAACGATTTTCGTGTTCGGCAAGCCGACCAACTCCTACCTCCAGTGCCGTGGTCTTTCCAAGTCCTGTACTTCCGACTATGGCGGAAAACGAATTTTGCCGGACAGTTTTGTTGATAACCTTTATCGCTTCCGAAATAGATTTTGTGGCAACTATTGTATGCTCTCCTTTCTGCTGCATAAACCCTCCTTTATTAAATTTGTTAACTTTGTTATTTGTTCGGCGCTGATAAATCCGAACAGTGAAATTGCTGATTCTAAAAACTTATCCGCTTCTTCTAAAA
>CAYLTM010000037.1:19377-20483 GCA_964386495.1 uncultured Leptospirales bacterium | reverse complement strand
TTTTAACCGGCAGCGGAGTAATATTTGTTTCCGGACTTTTAATGTCGCCGATGGTTATTAGTTTTTTAATACGCGCGCCTTCCGCGATGGCTTCGGCTCTCATTACACGTTCTTCCGATTTTGGAACACCGTGATAAGTTTCGAAAACAACTTCCTTCTTTCCCTCTTCGCAAATAAATATTTTGCCGTCGGGATTTTCCGCTGTTATCATTCCGTTTAAGGTCACCATGACATCGACTTTAGAACCGACTTCATCCCAATCGACAAAGTAATGTTTCTTATCGATTACTATTGTTCCGTATTTTGTAACTTTCTTTGTAAACGGTTTGGATAGTGCCATAGATATCTGAGCGTCTGTCGGTATTAAAAGTTCGCCCTGTAAACCCTTTCGCCATAAAGCGGTTTTGCCGCTTAGAAGATTGTCGTTGTAACATTCATTTTGAAGATATTCATTGAGTTCTTCTATAGTGCTTATTTTGTAAGGAAGTATATTGAGCTTTTTTTCAAATTTTGATTTTACAGCTCCAAGCCTTGACTCTATAGCTCCTTTCGCTCTCGGGTTTCCGGGCAAATGTGTTTCCAGCGATATACCAAAATATCTCGCGAATCTGGCAAATGCCCCCGATGTTAAACCGGATCCTCTATCGGAATATATTATTCTCGGGATTCCGCAAAATAAATTCTTCTTGTTGTTCTGCATTGCGTACTTGCAAAACATTGTCCAATGCAAAGTATTTTCGCCCAGATGTTCTCCCGCAAATGCCATAAGATTATACGCTTTAGAGTAAAGGTCTACACTTGCGTATATCCAGATTTTCTGGAAACCGTATTTACGTAACCGGTCGTCGGCATGCGATGTGTCTTTGAAAAAAGATTTATCGTGAATAATTTTGTTCGACTTTCCAAGAAAATACTGGTCGGCAGGTGTAGCATCCACGAACCACACATGATTAGAACATTCCGCTATTAAAGAAACTGCCGCGACTTCTTTCTGGTACGATTGCGTGTTTATTTTATATCGGGACATTAGCCGGTCTGCTGTTGACCGAGAATATTTTTGTTTAATAAAACCGCTATCGTACGCAATGTCTATCAGAGTTTCTGTA
>CAYLTM010000037.1:12774-19367 GCA_964386495.1 uncultured Leptospirales bacterium | reverse complement strand
TCTGTAGCAAGCCCGCCGGTTCTTCTACCGACTGCCGTTTGATATTTCATACCGGCAAGAACAAGCATATCCTGCTTAGCGGTTGACTCTTCGCAAACGCGAAGTTTACCTTTATCGCTGCGGACATTGTTTTTTAGTCCTTTTTTAATTTTACGGAACTCCCTGTATAAACGGTCATCGCTGATACCCAGAAGTGAAGTGTATTTCTGAACAAACGCCTTTCTTTCACCTTTACAGGGAAGATTATTAAGCTCGCTGTAAGCGGCGGATAATAGCTGTTCAGATATTACTCTTTTCATTTCTGTTCCCCGACTACAAATGTTTCAGTCGTAAAATATGGAATCCATTCGTCGCGAAGCATTGTAAGACCGCCAAGAAGTTGTCCCAAAAGAGCCCCGACTTCTGAACATATTACAGGATCCGTGGAAGGTTCTACCTGATTAAGACCGGAAATTATAGACGTGCTTTCCGACTTCAAACGATGAAGCATTGCTTCTATTTCTTTTTTCTTTTTAAGTTTTGGTAAGTCGGTATTATTCTGGAGAAGAACATCCCTTTCGGTTTCTACAAGCTGTAGTTTCTGTGATGCGATTTCTACCTCACTTTTCTTTTGTTCCAGTTTCTTTTTAAGCTCGGCAAGCTCTGTCTGCATAGCGATGTTTCCCTGTGCTATTAAGGCATCTATGGAAATTATCTCGCCGTCGGCAGTTCTAATTTCGCCGTCGTTTAACATACTTGTAAATTCTGTATCTTTTGCAAGCTCTACCAGTGCTGATTTCGGCAATTGTGCAATTTGATCAAAATGCGGACTTGAAGAAAATTTATCCGCTATAAGAACATAACGCTTTGCCGTAGAAGCGGAAAAAGGAACGAAGTTCTGACAGTATTCCTCGAATGAAATACATTCTCTTAAAAGATATAATTTCTTATCCTTTATTTTTTTCAAACTAACTGCTATTGATTGAAAATTGTATTCGATGTGCCTTTCTAATTCTGACAACTCCGCTAAATCTGAGGGAAGAAAAGTATTTTCTCCTATAATAATCTCATTCATAAATCGAACTCCTTATTTTAAATTATTGCAATGCAATTTCTACGCCGTTTATTAGAGTAAAAACTTTTCCGTCTTTCATTTCGACAGACACGCTTCTTTCTGCTTCCGGCAAACTTACGCGATTAATTCGCTTGAACATTATTACCGCTTTTCTGAAATAAAACTGATGCAAGGTTTTACTCATAAAACCTCCCGAATGCCGGTCGTGGAACGCTCAAATATCCGCATCCATTATAGGGAATTTCAAAAACCTTAGAATTTTTGTGGTAGACAGTGAAGGTGTGTTTATCTTCCAAAATACGGACTCTTTTACCCACAAGTCCCCACGAAAGAAAATATGTTTTTCCGGACAAGCAAACACACCCATAGTGATCTACTTTCTTTTCTACTCCGACAGTTTCCCTGAAGAATAAACCCTTAATTTTGTTAAACATCTTATCCTCCTTATACCGCTACTGCGTTTTTTGCGAAATAGTCCGAGCGAATTTGCTCTCTGGACTTGTGCGTGTTCGCACTGTTAATGATGGCGGAAATATTCTTCTTTTCCAAAGGGGTTACCCACGCTTTGCGAATTTCAGAAATTGGGGCTTCACAAACACCTTCGAGCGCGGTTTGAATTTTGGAAGAAGTTGTTCTACTGCGAAGAACATCATAAACAGACTGCGGCGAAGTGTTCAGCATTACAGCTAATTTCGTGACACCGCCACATGCGGCAAAAATTTTGTACTTGACATCAAATCTTGTCATAAAAAGCTCCTTTTATATTTAGTTTTCAAGTAACAGGTTCAATAAATCGGTCGATCGACCTTCTTTATAAACCTATTACTTATCATCTGATAACAATATACGATAATATCGTATTATCGTCAACAACAAAATACGAAAAAATCGTATTTTTTAGGATTTTTTTTATGAAACCACAATTGAAAAAATTAATTTCGTCGTTAAATTTAACACAAAAGGATTTTGCTTCAAGTCTCGGATTGAAAGCATCTATAATTAGTGATGTTTTACACGGAAGAGCTAAAGGTTTTTCTAACGAAATATTATTGCTTCTATTAAAAAAATACAATGTGTCAATTGACTGGCTGCTAACCGGTGAAGGCGAAATGTTTATTGATGGTGAACCCCGAACGGATAAACTGCCGGACGACGAAAAAGAACTTTTAACAGATTACAGACAACTTCCTATTAAGGAAAAGTGTGAGGTTGCTTCTTTTACTAAATTTAAACTTTCTGAAATTAAGAGTTGCGATAAGACTTACCGTATGGAAGATGAACGTATTCATCTCCCACCTATGTCAGCAAATGTTTTAAAAAAGCCTGCTTTAAAAATGAACGGTTCCAGTTATTCATATCTCCATGTCAACGCTCTTGCCGAAAAAGAAAATCTTCTAAAAGATGGCACTTTAATGGTTCCGCTTTTGGGCACTATTGCGGCTGGACTTCCTATTTTAGCCTGCGAAAATGTAGAAAAACACATTCCTTTTCCTGCCGGGGTTATTCCATCCGCAAGAAGGGCTTTTGCTTTACGAGTGCGGGGCGACTCTATGATCGGTGCGTTTATTAATTCCGGCGATATCGCCATTTTAACCGAAGTTATTTCCCCAAAAGACGAGGTTCGCAGTGGCGGTATTTGTGCTGTTTTAATTGGTCAGGATGCTACCTTGAAACAGGTATTTTTCGACAACGGCGGTTTCATTTTAAAAGCCGCCAACGATAAATACGACGATATTGTCTGCACTGAACCGGACTGCCGTATTATCGGCAGGCTTGTTACTGTGTTAAGGGATATGGACTAATTTTATAAAATGTGAGGTGGGTTATGAGCGAAAAGAAAACTGTAATTAACGAGGGCAAGAATGAAACACGGAAAGATGGAGCAAATCCTTCAACCAACAAGTTTCAGGGTGGGAAAAACGATCCCGGTAAGGATAAACCAAAGGACATACCTACACAGAGAAATCCTGAAAAAAAATAATCAGGATTTCTCTGTAGATTATCATTTTGGATAAAACTCAATCGATTCAATCTTATATTCAGGCGTGATAAGAATTCCCTGTAAGTTTCCTATGGCGAAGAATTCTTCTTTTTTTGTTTTTTTATTTTGAATGACCCAGTTGGGATTTTCAAGAAAAATATACTGCTCATTCTGGTTGTCTGAATAATATAGAGGATGTCCATAAAGCCGGGTTTTGTCGGCAAAATTGATAATTATATTGGTATCATATTTAGAAAATACTTCATTCCAAATGGATGGGTTCGAGGTATTTTTTGTTATGCCCAAACGTCTTAGTATTCTGAAAGGGATATCTTTGTTTTTTATAACAGCCATTGCAATAGCCAGAAAAACAGATATCAGAACAACTGCCGCGAAAGAATGCACATCGGGAATAATCTTTCCGGCAGTTTGGTCAATATTAAACGGCGATATTTTCGGTATGAGCGAAGCTGCCATAAAGATAAACACCGAGAACAGAAGCGATTCTATAAGAATTGTAATTCCCTTAATAGAAACTGTTCTAACCGTAAGAGCCGAATAGATTACCGAAGCAATTAAGCCCGGTGTTAGGTAAATAAGCACTTTCAAAGATTCGATAGTAAACATAGTTTTCTCCTGTTTCTGGTAGTTGAGATATGGCGGTTAGTTATGTTATAATGATATATGATTTCAAGATAGATGTCAATAATATTATTTTTAAACGAGGTGTACGTGAATGAAAACAATGTGTAAAGACAAATATAGTTTTAATAAGTGGCTGATTGATGAAAAAATTAAGGATAAACACATAGAAGCAATCAACTTACTTTTCAATTATGTTGAAGAAAATTCCTTTGATGGAATTGGGTTTTGCTTTGATAGATGTAATATTTATGAAAGTAAACCAGTAATATATTTCTTCATTACTGACAAAGTTTTTACAAAAAACAAATTTCATTCATCAATTCGATCTATTGAAAATTTTGAAAAAGAAGTTGACATGCCTCTGCTGGAGGCAAAAATAAAAAAAGAATATGGTTTGATAACAGACTCCTTGGAAATAATTGTTATTATGGAGGACACTATGGAAGAAGACATAAATAAAAATAGTGGATTAAACAAAGCCATTGAAGCGTTATCACATGTAATGTACGCAAGAAAACACTTAAATCAGAATAAAGAGTATTTCGAAGATAAACCAGATGAATTAGCTACAGTTGTAAATTTTATTGAAGATAATGAAAGAATTTACAATATGGAATCCGGGTTTTCGGAATATCAAAAGAAAGCACATGATATAGTAGTAACAATTCCCACATCGAAACACATCGGGAAATTAACCGTAGGTATGCTTTCAAGAATTGTGAATCAGTTCCAAAATATTATCGATAGAATGGATGATGGTAAAATAAGTGCTGATTTAAGACCAGTTATTGGAGGATTGGCAACATCAAGCTCTGTACTTTTAATAGATATTGAATTTATTGATGAAGGAAAAAATCAAAAGGATAAAATAGAAATAAGTAATAGGATAAAAAGAACAATAGCCGCGGCAAACAAAATACACTTAAATACAGATTTCGATAAAAAAAATATTGAAAATGTATCAAAGGATTTTATAAAGGACATAGGGGTTTCTCCGGATAGAGCATACCATATTGCAAAGGCGTTTAAAGACTTAGCCCCTGCACCTGGAGATGATGCTCAAACAGTGAAAATTGATATGCCTTTTGAGAATGTTTCTATTGAATATAAAGAGTATGATCGCAAGAATATTTCTAAAATAGTAAATTATTTAGAAAAAAGAAAAAAAGCTGAAGAAAACACAACACAAGTTATTCGCGGAGAACTTGGCTTATCATCTGAATGGAGAAATGATAAAAAACATTATTTTCAGATTAAACCTATAGAAGGTGGAAGAAAAATAACTATTTTCTATGAAGCATCAGATGTTTTTGATGAAAAGGTTAAACAGTCCATCGGAACTGATATTAAAATTAGAGTTAGTTTTCATAATGGTTGTTGGTATTTAAATAATTGGTTAGGCGCTTGATACACTTGAATCGTTTATCAAAGAAAACGAATAAATGTAGAGTATAATAAAAAAATTTTTCTTGACAATGTTTTTGGTTATGCTATATAAAAGATACATCTTTAGAAATGGAGATGTATCTTTGGAAAATGATTTAATAACAGTAAGAGAAGCCGCAAGGATTCTTTTTTTATCTGAACGAACCGTTTCCCGTTACAGGGAAGAAGGTCGTTTACCCTGCCATAAATTTTCTAAACGAAAATATCTTTATAAACGAAAAGATATTGAGGAATTCTTAAAAAAGTCCTATCAGGAAATCCAGCTATCCATGTTTTAACCATCTTTTTCTTCTCGCCGGTTGGTACAAAATTTGTTATTATTAATGTTGACAGAATGATGTATATTTACAAAATTCGTCCTATAAACAGAAAAATAAGTGTGTCCCGAAGAAAAAAAAAGGAGGGTTTTATGGATGGTGTGTTTGATCTCGATAACTATAGAGTTGCAACCCAGATTTTAGAAAATCTCCCTTTTTGTACTACCAAAGAACAGGTAAGTAGAGTTTTTGCGGATAATGATGTTGAAGATATTGATGATAGAATATTTTTTTTGAGAAAGTGTATGCAGGTAGAGGATTCTTTCGATTTACCTGATGAAAATAAACTTACGCCAGAAGAAGAATACGAATGTGAGCTTGCAATATTTCTGGAGGGTTCTTGGCGATTATTAGTAATATAAGCGATAAATTGAAAATTGATATAAAGAGTAATTTATTAGTTAATGATTCTGAGTATTTTGAAGTAGAAAGTTTGTTTTGCGAAATAAAAGAAAACATAAAAAAATGCTACTTATCTCATCTTAAAACATCACTTGAAGATATTATTAATGACAAAAGAAAAAAAGTTATTTTAGCAGATATCGAAAAGAAAAAAGACAAAATTGGAGAAAAAAACTGCGAAAATTTAAAAAAAATGATACTGTTAAATAATTACAGACCTTTTACAATATTACTTGTCCCCATTGTAACCAAGAAAAGAGCTACAACAAAAATGATAAATAAATCTGCGCTAATAATTTATGATCCACGTATCGATGTTAAACAGCTACGAGTTTTTATCGCTCATGAATTTGGGCATATTGCCATAAGAGAATTTGCGGGCTTGTCACGAGGTGATAATGAACAATATTTGGCTAATCTTTTTGCTTTTTTTTCAATATTAGATAAAGACAACTTTTATGCGGAAGAATGCAAGAATTTAATTCATAAAAGCCCAGAAGAACTTCTTTCAATAGTTGCTAATTTAACCATATAGAATCTACGTTTAAACTACGAATAAACCTCTTAAACCTTTAGCTTCTCACATTTTTTTTTGTTTTTCAAATAAATCAACATGAAATACCGAAACAAAAACATCAATTGTTCGAAAAGAAGTTCCTTTAACAGTTGTAATATCGTAATAATAAATCATTAATATCATCATCTGTATTATAAAAATAAGAGCCGTGTTGTTGTGTTGAAACCATGC
>CAYLTM010000037.1:516-12764 GCA_964386495.1 uncultured Leptospirales bacterium | reverse complement strand
CTTTTTTCAACTCTTTTTTTTGTTTTTCCTCTGTCAATTTATACTTATTTGTAAAGTTCCGAAACCTCCGACAGTTCGACCTTTCCATTTTTTAAATAATATGTTTAATTCATAATTAATTAAGGCTGTGGCGGTCTGTTATAGCGGATGGATAGTGCAATAAATGCTATTCATCCGCAACTTTTAAAAATTTTAGGGGGAACATTGAAAAAAATATTTCTGCTATTTCTGCTATTACTGGGTTTATCGGCAATAATACTATCGTGTAACACATTCCAAACTGTTGACGATAAAGTTAAAATCTCACCGCTTGAATGGGAAGACGGGACTGTAAAACGAGACTACGCTGTTATGGATAACAACAGTCTTGCCGAAGAGCTTCGGCTATACGATACCGAAAAACCATTTCTTGAAGTTATACCTGGAAAATCTGGACATTATATTGTAAAGGCGAAACTACGGAATCGCAGTTGGCAAAAACAGATAACAGTGAAAGATACCGATTTTTTTAATAAATTAGAACTGATTTTATTAGGGTGCGTTATTGGACTTTTTGTAGCACTCGTATTTTATCTTATGAAGGGATTCCGATGAAAAAATGTTCCTGCGAGCTTAATGTAAGCGGAGTCCCTAAATTCAACGAAAAGGAAAAGGAAAAGGAAAGATTTTTCCGGTTAAGATTTTTCTGCACAGGTGCCGGTGGTCGTTTTTCAAAGAGAGCTTTTTTCTTTTCGTTGTTTGCTTTTATTGCTATTATCTATATTGTCTACTCGTTAATAAGCATGACTTTTAACGCTGAACTTGGTGTTTTCATTTTTGGATGTAATGCGGCCTTCGGACTAAACTATTATCAGAACGAAACGGGGAAGATAGATAATGTACAGCGACCTTGATAAATCAGAAGCTTTTCTGCTTTTCTGTAACGGTTTTTCTTACAGAAAAATTGCCGAGATATTGTCGAGCCGGTTAGGCTGCGAAAGTATATCTCACTCCACAATTAAGAATTGGGCGGAGACACCGGACTCTTCAGGTACTACATGGGAAGAGCGGAAAAACGATTATCACATTATCGTTAGAGACTGCGAGAAAAATTCTGTTATTAAGCAAAAAATTGACATCATGGAGAAAACCGATAACATCATTGAAAAAGTTCTAAAAGAAATGGAAGATCTGAAATTCAAAACTTTAGACAGCGGAATTTATGCTTTTACAAAAATTTATGAATTCCAGCAGAAAATCAAAGACAGAACTAAGAGAATTGCCATTGAGGAGCAGGTTCGTCTTTTAATTGATTCCATGAATGAGAATGCGGAAGTAAAAGCTGTTCTGGAAAAACACTGGTGCGATATTTACAAGCGGTTTCAGGAAAAAGCTATTTCTCTTATGAAGGAAAAGACGCGTGGATAATATTCTTGATGTTGTCAAACAATATGGTGACAAGAAATTCAAGAATGTGCCTTTTTTAGAGTGGTGCAGTGATAATATAATTATTGTTAACAAAGGAGTTCTTCAGAATTTTTCTTTGGCACAGCACGAGGATCTTTTAGATATTTACGAATTGCCTGATGTCCCGAAAGAAACACATCAGAAAGCGGCTCAGAAAGGTGTTTCGACTTATGCTTTATTAAAGACATTATATCGTTTAGACAGGATGGCTCTTAAAGCAGGTTATTATTTCCCAACAGATGTGGATGTCGCGGATTTTGCTCAGGATAAGTGTAATCCGATAATTGATCATTCGGAATATTTGTCATCAAAAATGAGCTACGATAAAGCGGATAATCTGGGATTGAAACAGATTGGAAATTCTTCACTATATTTCAGGGGTGTGTGGACAAAGAGAAAAGTAAAATCTATCGATCTTGATATTATTATTAAAGATGAGGTAGACGAAGCGGATCAGGAAAATCTTGTATTTGCAGAAGACCGTTTGTTACATTCATCATTTAAATGGATAATGGAATAAATCGTTCTTATAAAAAAAGTGATCAGCGATACCGTTTGTTCAAATGTAAAAAATGCGGCAGATGGAATAATGTTGTAGATAGTTTTCCGGGAAATCTTTTACATCGGGGCAAAGATGAAAACCTTACAGCGTGGATTGGCTGTACAAGGTGTAAAGCCAAACTGGATATGGATATTGGTTCATGGGTGGCAAAGTATCCGACAAGGTCTAAAGATCATGTAGGGTTTCTTCACTCACAGCTTTGGAGCAAAACTATTTCCGTGGCAGATATTTATAAAAAGTTTATAAATGCGTATTTGTCGAGTGAGAAAAAGAATCTATATATATCGATTGTGGGAATTCCCTATAAAGACTCTGATATGTGTCCGTTTTCGGATGCACTTCTAACGGACTGTGAAGGTAAAGGCGGTTTTGAAAAAGAAGCCTATTCCAGTTTTATGGGAATTGATGTCGGTGATAAGTGTCATGTTTCTATTTTCGGCTGGACCGGTAAAGGAATGCGGCTTATTCACTGCGAAGAAGTTGTTGCCTCGGATGAAGACCGTTTTTGCTATTTGATAGAAAATTACAGAAGTTTTTTTGTAATCGATGCGATGCCCTATAAGACTCTTGCGAAAAAGCTTTGCAGGAAGTATAAGGGTTGGGGAGCTATTCAGTATTTTAAGGGTGATTCTCTTAAAGAAGGATTTGAGGGTGATGGCGATGAAGAAGTAATGAAGGTTACACACGACAGAACGGAATCGATTGATGAAATGGCGGGTTTGTTCAAGGAAGGGTTTTTTGAGCTTCCTAACCCGAAAAAGCTTAGAGAATCGGAGATTGCCGTTTATGAAAAATTCAAGGTGCACATGAAAAATCTGGAAAAAGAAAAACTTCTCGATAAGAAGGGTTATGAAAAAACCGAGTATAAGAAAAATACTGCTAACCATTTTGGTATGTCAGTCAACAGCGCATTTATCGCTTTTAGAGTGGGACGAGGTGTCTACTCTCCGGCAGTGCCTCCTGTTTTCGGGTAAATAATGATGTTTGGAAGTTTTAGCAAAAAAAATGATATTATCCCGATGGCGTCGGGTAGTCCGGCAGAAAGGGTTCCAGGCACGATTAATATGGCTTTATTGAATGAAATTAATCCTGCCTTTCCTGTAGAATTTATTGAAATATTTAAAAAGCTGGCTGCGATTAACCCTGATGTGTCGCAAGCTGTTCAGAAAATTACAATGCTTGGAAATAATGGGCACTATCTGGATATGACAGCCAGCAGTGAATATCTTGCGGGTACAGCCGTTGAGACTATTAACAAACTTGCTAAAAATGGGTTTGGATCCGCGGCGGGTCTTGACGGTTTTATAAATAAAATGATACGGCAGGTAATGATATCCGGGGCATTGTCTCAGGAAAGTTGTATTGAAAATTCTTTTTCCGGTATAAAAGAAATTTATCAGGTGAAGGTTTCTACGATAAGGTTCAAATATATTGATGGTACATACTGTCCGTATCAGAGAACAGGAGCAAAAGAGATTATGCTTAATCCTGTTCTATATTCCTACATACCGCTTCTGTCGGATGAAGATTCGCCTTATGGGATTCCCCCAATGCTTGCGGCTCTTAAAATGCTTTACCGGCAAGAATCGCAATGGGACAGTATTGATGAATACACTTCCTTATGGGGAATTCTTGGTATGACACATATTAAGACCGATGCTCCCAGAGAAATGGGTGAAAGGGACAAAGAATATGTAAGCCGCGCAAGAAAATATTTCAAGGATATTTATGACGATTTTGTGAAAGGCGTAAAAAAAGGAATAGCTGTTACAAACAAGTCAACAGAGATAGCACATCACAATATTTCGCAAAGTACCGGTAACATGGGGAACCTTATACAGGCGTTAGAACAGCAAATTGCGAGCGGTATAGATATTGATCCGGCAATGCTTGGACGGACATATTCAACAACTGAAACTTACGCGACAGTGTGTTACGAAACACTGCTTGGTAAAATTGAAAATATCCGAAGGATTATCAAACGTTCAATTGAGCATTACTATTCGCTACATCTTTTGCTGTCGAATATTCCAGCAGATTGTTCAGTTGTTTTTAATGCGGCTCCTTCATTGAAGGAAAAAGAAAAAATTGAAGCGGAGAAAATTAGGCAGGACATGGTTCTTGCCCGGCTTCAAAATAAAATTATAGATGCGGATACAGCGGCGAAAGAACTGGGATATGAAAAAGCAGCGGATACATTACAGGAAAAAGACGACGACAGTAATTCGTTGTCGTTAAAACTAAAATTTGATAAAACTGGCAATAAATATATATTTGAAAAAGAAAGGATAATCCTTTCAAAAAAAAAACTGAAAACGACACTCTGAAAGAAATTGAAGATGAGTATTCAGATTCGTTCTTTGAAATTTACGACATTAAAGTTAATGAGGCTAAAGTCGGTGTAGAAATATATGCATCCAACAAAGATTTTTCTAAAAAGCTTTTAAAATATCTTGAAACTAAGTTTAAAGATGAACTTCCTAAAGATGCTGAAAAAGTTATAAGCGGTCATAATGAAAAAGCTTATAAGCTTGGACTTGGTTTTGAAAAAGGCGACGACTGGAAAGTTGATGATAATGATGCTATTAAGTTTTTCAAAGATAACGACAAATTCTTTATCGGAAACCAATATGAGTATTACAAAGACGACATTAGAACTGTAGTTGAAAATGAGCTCAAAGGAATAGAACGGGCACACGATCCGGATGTAATTAAAAGATTAAAACAGAAGTTAGGGCAATCTTTTGAACATCCGCAGGTAAAGAATTATTACGATGGTGTTGTTCGGAATTCTGTAAACAGGGCAAGAAACTGCGGGCGGATAAGGTCATTTGCCAGAAGCAATATTACAGAGGTTGAAGTTGTCGCGATTATTGATGATGCTACCAGTAAAATATGCCGGACTATGAACGGTCGGCGAATACCGGTAAGTGTCGGCGAAGAATATGTTAACGAGTTAATGCAGACCGAAAATGACGAATTAAAAGACCGGTTCAGCTGGCCGAGTGACAAGGATGCTAAAGATTTTGCTTCTATGTCAACGGAAGATATTTTGAAAAAAATAAGATGTGTTCTTCCGCCGTATCATTTCAGGTGCAGGACAACTTTTGTAATTTCTACAAATACTAAAGTTGTTAAAAGAGACGGTTCTAAAATGGAAGGTGTACCCGAAAGTAAAAAAGGGAAAGAAGCATCGAATAAAAGAGAAAGGCGAAAAGAAATAGAGAACTTAACAAAAAACGAAAGACTTTCAAAAGTTCATCAATATAGAACAAACGCTTATTGGGATAAATCCGGAGAGACAAAAAGATTTGATGAACACAGAAAAATACATTCGACTGAGTTTTCTACAGATTATGGAAAAGTTGCTGAAAATGTATTGTCGAAGTTTGATAGAGTGTTTACATTCAAAGAAGGTAAGCGGAGAAAATGGGCTTTTTACAACGATGAGTATAAAGCCGTTGTTCTGGTGGACGATTCAACCGGACAGTTATTGACTTGTTATAAAAGTGACGACTTTGAAGATTACTTAAAAACATTAGGAATTGGATATTTGGAGGTATTATGAACGATGAAGAATACTTTTATCATATAATCAAAATTTTAGAAAATGGAGAAGAAGATGAGATATCTTTTTATAATGGAGCGTTGGTTTTAAGAACAAAACTTAATGACATTACACCGCGACTTATAGATGCTGATAAAATAATTATTAGAAACGCAGGATATTTTGGAGAATACCAAACAGAAGATTATTTTCTTCGTGAAGCAAAAACTCATTGGACACATTTCCTAAATGAGGTTGCAGACGGAACATATCCGTTGGAGAAATTACCCGAACATGTCCGTGAACTTGCTAAGGAGCTTTATTATAAATGAATACTAAGCTGTCGGGATTGATTTGTGTTTTTGCATAGCTTTATGTTTGAAAAAGTTGTAAAGGATTTCACTATTTTTAGCGTGTTTTCCAAGACTGCTTTTATGTCCGCATTTTATGCAGACGAATTGCCCTGTTAATGTTTTTTTTAGAAGCAGGGAATTGCAGACAGGACATACAAAAGAAAATCGGGGTCTGTAGCATATTAACGATTTGATTGAATCCGATTCAGAGTATTGAAAACGGAAACCGAAATCGTCGAGGTAGTGTTCTTTGCATTCGAAGCTTGAAATTGATTGGAAGTCAAATGTCGTGAATACCATAGTGGGCTCCTTTCTTTTTGTTTGATTCTGAGCGTACTGTCCTGCTGTACTGATAACAGAACAGAGGATTTTAGCTATAGCATCCGTAATGGTGCGAAACATAAGAGGGTTCCTTTTATTTTGTTTTGGCAAAAATATAGTAAATAAGGACCCTCTAAAAATCAATAAAAAAGTATAGCGAATGATACTTTTTTTATGGAGATTTCTCATTCAGATAGAGATGTCTGGAAATTGTTTTTAAGGTGGGGCTATTGCCCTTGACAGGGCTTGATAAAAGGAAAAAAGCGGTGAACCATACATTTACACCCTGCAAATAAAAAATACGGTATAAGCCGTTATAAGAAGAGTTAAGAAAAATAGATATTCGGAAGCCACAGCCGGTATCGGAAGACCAGGAACAGTACAAACTGTTCTTCTTCCGATACCGGCTTTTTTATTATTCGGAGGATTAATGGCAAAGGGAAGCATAAAGGAAAGACTTGAGATGCTTAAACAGGAAGGGCTTTTTGTTGATGAAGAAAAAAGGATCGCAAGCATAAAATTGAATGCTGTGGTTCCGGGCAAGTATCAGCAAAGCGGACTATCAAACAATGCCGGAGAAGATATTTCCATCAATGAAGATGATAATTATCTGCATGTTCCGGTAAGAGCGTTGTCGGAGGTGTATATTCAGGACAGGGATATAGACTTTACACAACCGGGTGTAATTAAAAATTCGAGTAAATTACTTCTCGGACAAACAGTGTACACAAACCATCAGCACGATGTAACCACCTGGGTGGGAGTCGTGGTTAAGACCTGGTATGATGCGGGTTCTGGAGTCCCTGCAGGGATAAACTCGACACTAAGGGTTAATAAGAAATGGAACGAACGGTTGTCGGACGGAATTAAAGACGGTGCTGTTCATTCGGTATCTGTTGATGTCTATTTCGATTACAAAAAGAGTCATCCTGATTTGCAGGATTTCTGGTGGCTTTTAGGGCAGGAAGTTGACGGTGAGAAAGTCCGTTTAATAGCCACAAAAATAATATCTTATGGAGAAATTTCGTTCGTCTGGCAAGGCGCGGATTCTTTCGCAAAAAGATTATCGAAAGAAGGTAAACCAGAAGGTCATTTAGAAGATAACAATGCCGCAGGAAATAATAATAACAATGATGAGGGAGAATTGATGAAGCTTAAAAGAAAAGATGCCGAAAAGCTGGGACTAACGCTATCGGATTTCGGATTCAAGGCGGGTGTAATGGAAGTCGATTTAGACGACACCAAATTTACACTCTTAATGGACAAAATGGGTACAGTATCAAATGAAGCCGATTTTTACCGTGAGATTTTCGAAATCAGCGGAATAAAAGCCGGAGATGAAAGTTTATCAGAAAAAATGAAGCAGATGGTTGATCTCGCGAAGTGCGGAGAAAAGTTTTTAAAAGACACTCGTTCGGAAGCTGTAAAATTCGCTAAACTTGCAAATGGCGAAAAAGGTATTTCGGAAGCCCTTGAAAAAGCTATAAACAATGCGTCGATTGAAGACGCTCTGAAATTCAGAGAAGACTATTTTTCAGAAGCCGAAAAGAATTTTCCGTTAAGGTGTGATAAATGCGGAGGTGTTATGCTTCGCAAAACTACCGCTAACAAAAATCAATCGGACGAAAACTTTAACGAGAGTGACTTCATGGTCGAGGGGGTGTAAATGTATAATGTCGATTTTACAGGTGTAGATGATAATGCTACATTTATATTAAATGCCGGGATGTCCGAAAATGACATTGGCAAGGTTGTTTCAATGCAGGCTGAAAAAACTGTAAGAAATGCAATCGTTAATGAAAAGTTTCTTGGTGTGTTAACAACCGTGGACAGAGACAATTACGGCGGAACAGTATCTCAGCGTGGTTACCATCGTGTGAGTTACAATGGAACCGCTCCTGTTAGAGGTTACAACTTTTTAACAGCAAATGGTGCCGGCGGTGTTCGAGTTGGGACAAGTGCTACTGGAAGGGACTTACTTGTAGTGTCTGTGGATACTGCTAATTTAACAGCAGTAATATATCTGGGTTAAGGAGAAAAAAATGCCTAATTTTGAAAAAATAAATTTGTCTAAGGAAATGTTTTCCGAAGCAAAAGAAAAAGGTCTTACGTTAACAGAGCTTTTGAGCAAGAACGAAAAATTCCAGAAAGGAACAAAACTTTCGGCTCTTGGACAACAGCTTGCTACAAGAAATCTTTCACTGGCAGGAGCACATGCCGCACTTGTTGATGATTTTTTTAAGACTGAAGACAACCGTATTTTGTTTGTTGAAACAATAAACGAAATGGTAAGAACCGGAATGGATGAAGAGCTAAAGAGCTTCGCTACACTGACAGACATTACCGCTACAAGAACCGGTATTGCTGGGACTTTATACCAGAGCGCGGCGGTTGATATCGAGAATTCTACGGCAGGAGCTTCAAGAGTAAGTGAAGGTGCTGAATTTCCGGCTGTAACCATTAAGTTTAAAGACAAGGCAATCAAGCTTTTTAAAACCGGTTACAAAATAAACGCGACTTATGAATCTATTCGAAGAATGAAAATAAATGTTTTTGGTGTAGCTATGAAGGTTATCGGCAGAAACATAACAAGACAAAAAGTCGCTAACGCAATTGATGTTTTGATAAATGGCGACGGAAACGGCAACCCTATCAAAACAATAAACGCCATCACTTCCGGCACATTAACTTACGCGGATACGATAAACCTTGCTGAAGAGTTTGTCTATTTTGAGCCGAGTATGTTAATTTCTGGAAAAGATATGCGTATTGCGTATCTTAATCTTCCTGAATATAAGGACAAAAACGGTCCGTCTATGATGGAAGCACCGAAGAAATGCAACGCCATTCCTATTAAGAGAATTATCGCGATGGACGCGAAGGCTTGTCTTGAAGAAATTTACGAGAAAGGCGGTTCTCTTGTTGAATACGACAAGATTATTACAAAGCAGGTAGAATCCGCAGTTGTGTCTGAAGTTTCAGGTTTCGGGAAAATATTTCCTGAAGCTGCTGTAATGTTAAATGTGTGAGGTGAAAAATGATTAAAGTTAAACTTAGAAAAGACCTCGCAGTAAGGGGGCTTGGATTCTTAGATATAGAAGCCGGACAGGAAATGTTTCCAAGAGACAAAAAAGGGAACATTGACGCGGATAAGGTTTTTGAAGTTAAGGAAACTCAGTTTGTTAATTCTAAAATTTCAACCGGCGAGTTAATTGTGATTAGCCGGGACAATTCCGTTAGTGAGCAAAAGGAAAGCGAGACTGATTCCCTTGAAGCGGTTGCACCGGGATCTGAGAATATTCCTGTACCAAAAAACGGAAAATAGCAATGTTAAACAATCCAGATTCTATTAGAAGAATATGGCCTGGAGCATCTGTTGATATAGATGACGAGGTAAAAAATGACGATGGGAAAACAGCTTATGACTTTTTTCTTGAAGAAAAAGCAAAAGAAGTAGCCCGCCGTCTGAAAAACTGGGTCGGCGCGGACGCTTACCTTGATGCGGAATCAGAAAATCCGACAGATACAGACAGAAAAGAATCGCTGTTAGATGCTGAAATGTATTTGTTTAATGTATGTTTCATCGAAAAACTTTTTTCGGATAACGCATCGGGTTTAGTAAAAGATACGCAGATACCGTCTGGAATGAGAACCAGTTTTAACATACTTACAGAAGATGGATACGAGAAAGCTATTGAGATGTGGACTTCTAAAGCATATCGATCGGTTTTGGATTACATAATATGAAGTGGAATGATAAGAAAGTATTAATGAGTTATCTGTCTGTTTGGAAAAAGCTTTCTAAAAGCCAGGTGATATATTTAAAGCCAGTCAAAAGCGAAGGTGTAATAAATGCGAAGCCCATTATTGAGTATATTCCTTATCCAATAAAAATTTCCGATATTGGAGAAAATAACAGCTCTCTGGAAAAAAAAGAATATGGAACAAAACTGAAAATAAATCTGGCTGTTTTTATTTTAAAGAAAAATTTTCCTGCCGATGTGGAAATTTCGGCAGGAGATAAAATTCAAGCCGGTAATAAAACATTGTATGTTGTCGGATACATCGTTGATGAACATCTCGAAGGTTTTGAAATGATTAAAATTGAGGTTTCCTATGGAAATTGAATTTAAGGTTTTTCCGAGTTGTTTTCAGAAATTGATAACATCGCAAAAAACGTTCAGGGTGTAATGGGAAACGCTCTATACCGGTCTGGAGAAATTGTCAGGAAAAATATTGTTAAAGGAATAAGAGATCAGAAGTATAAATCTCTATGGCCGGCTCTTAAAGAAAATACTCTTAAAGCAAAAACAAATTCAAAGAGAGCAAACAAAGGCAAAGGCAGTTCGTTAATTTTAATAGATAAGGGTGATTATCTTTCATCTTTTGCGGTAGCAAAAAAAAGTACTGAGGAAGTCCATGTAGGCTCAAACCATCCGCAGTCGCGAGCGCTTGAATTCGGTTATGAGAAAAATAATATACCGGCAAGACCTCACGTACTACCGGCATTTGAAGACTCTAAAAGCGAATTGGAAACTGAACTGACATCAGCGATAGGAGATGTTTTCAGGTGATAAAAGAACATATATCATTTATAAAGAAATCTGTCGAAACGATAGAAATTGGCAGCATTAAAATTTTTGAAGGAAAAATATTAGAAACTACACCATCGTATGGAGATATTGCGGCTTATATACCATGTGTGAGAATTAAGCATAATGGTGCGAAATCGACACTGAATAATTCTTCTGGATATAGAAAATCGTTTAACGGTTATAACAGTATTTATCGTGAGCACTCAGAGGAAGTATGGTCGTATGATATAGAGTTTTGGATAAAAGATTTTGAAACTGTTTTCATAGATGAAGATAATTTTTACGAACAGGCGAAAACAATTTTCTATAAAGATGATTTTTTACAATCTTCCAATGGAGAAAAAATATTTTTTACTGTTAACGAGCTTGGAGGTGTCGGCGATCCGGAAGATGACGACGGTACCCGGAAAATGGTTATAAGAATTGATTTTATAGAAAAAGTATATAGAAAAACTGACACGCCGCTTATGCCTGATAATATTGAACTTGAGGTTGAAACTGCATGAAAAATGAAAAAGAAAATGCTGTAAAAATGCAAAGCTGGGAAAAATGGGGACAGGAGAAAAGAATACCTTCACATCTTGTGAAGGGTCTTGTTTCTTTTACAAAGTCGGAAATATCCGATGATATTTCCGAGATATTATTCGATAAGGCTTTGAAAGAATTTTCCGGAAGGAGGGTTATCTAAATGGCTACAGGCGATGTAAAAACAAATCTGGTCGATGGCGGTTTGGGTTTCTCTACAAAGGGAGCCGACGGCATCCATTGCAAAATAGGAACAGCAGAGGGTGGAGAAGTTAACAAAGTTTATTCCGTAAGCTCGTATCCTGAAGCAAAGGCAATTTTAAAAAACGGAAAACTGCTTGAGTCAATAGAACAATGGTATAAAGAATTCGACAGCACAAAAAAACAGGATCCTCCAAAACTCTTTTTTGTCGTGCCGGATAGAGATATCCCAGGGCAATTAAGTTCTCCTGTTTTGTTTGGAAACGGAAATGCAATTGCTCAGACATCCGGAAGTCCCACAGGTTCCAGAAAATTTATATTTGAAATAATTAAAGGCGGCACATCAGGAGAAGCAACTTACCGGAAATCCAATGATGGCGGGCTGACTTATTCCGGTGAAATTATAACACCGTTAACCGGCATTCCGATATCTATGGGCGGCGGTTGTAATATTGTGTTTAACGATGGTTCTCCGGCAGTTGATAGTTTTATGCCGGGCGACAGGTGGGAGTTTACGAGTGAAGAACCGGGAGCGTCTGTAATATCGGTGACATCAGCTATTGAAAAACTTCGCACGGAATACGCGGTAAGATTTATTCATGTTCTTGGTGAAACAGATCCTTCATTTTGGACTGCCTGTAACGAACTTGCGGAGAACTGGAGTAAAGATTATAAGCATCATATATTTTTTGTTTTTG